>NZ_CP078013.2:1869166-2180694 GCF_024112395.2 Pseudomonas pergaminensis
ACGCTGCTGCTGTTCTCCAGCAAAGGCAAGGTGTACTGGCTCAAGACCTACGAGATCCCGGAAGCCTCCCGTGCCGCCCGTGGTCGTCCGCTGGTCAACCTGCTGCCGCTGGACAGTGATGAATACATCACCACCATGTTGCCGGTCGAGGAATACACCGAAGGTCACTTCATCTTCATGGCCACCGCCAAAGGCACCGTCAAGAAGACCCCGCTGGAATCCTTCAGCCGCCAGCGCAGCGTGGGCCTGATCGCCCTGGAGCTGGACGAAGGCGACGTCTTGATCTCTGCTGCCATCACCGATGGCGAGCGTGAAGTCATGCTGTTCTCCGACGGCGGCAAGGTCACGCGCTTCAAGGAATCCGACGTTCGCGCCATGGGCCGTACCGCCCGCGGTGTGCGCGGCATGCGCCTGCCAGAAGGGCAAAAGCTGATTTCGATGCTGATCCCGGAAGAAGGCAGCCAGATCCTCACCGCTTCCGAGCGTGGTTATGGCAAGCGTACGGCCATCAGCGAGTTCCCGGAGTACAAGCGTGGCGGCCAGGGCGTGATCGCCATGGTCAGCAACGACCGCAACGGCCGTCTGGTCGGCGCGGTCCAGGTGCTCGATGGCGAGGAAATCATGCTGATTTCCGACCAGGGCACCCTGGTGCGTACCCGTGTGGCTGAAGTGTCGAGCCTGGGCCGTAACACCCAGGGCGTGACCCTGATCAAGCTGGCCAAGGACGAAAAACTGGTCGGCCTGGAGCGTGTCCAGGAACCATCGGAAGTCGAAGGCGAAGAGCTGGAAGGTGAGGAGTTTGACGGCGAGGTGATCGCAGCCGGCGATGACAACGTCGACGAGCCAACCCTCGATGCTGCCGCAGACGAAGAAGAACCGCAGGAATAAGCGGACACACAGGGGGCGGATGAAGATTCGCCCCCTTGTTGTTTGTTCCTTATGAAATAGCACGTCCTTTGGCTGGACGCGGTCAATGTGGGAGCTGGCTTGCCTGCGATGGCAGCGCCGCGGTATCACTGCGCTACCGAGGTGCCCTTATCGCAGGCAAGCCAGCTCCCACAAGGGTTCGCTCCAGAGAAAGGTTGTTACCGAACATGATTGCAGCCCCACCAGATCAGAGTGAGATTGGATGTGAGCAAGAGAGCCTATAACTTCTGTGCCGGTCCCGCGGCGCTTCCTGAAGCAGTCCTGCAGCGTGCGCAGGGTGAACTCCTCGACTGGCATGGAAAAGGCCTCTCCGTGATGGAAATGAGCCATCGCAGCGATGAGTTCGTGTCCATCGCCACCAAGGCCGAGCAGGATCTGCGCGACTTGCTGGACATCCCATCCAACTACAAAGTGCTGTTCCTGCAGGGCGGCGCCAGCCAGCAGTTCGCCCAGATCCCGCTGAACCTGCTGCCGGAAGATGGCACGGCTGACTATATAGACACGGGCATCTGGGGCCAGAAGGCCATTGAAGAGGCTTCGCGTTACGGTCACGTGAACGTCGCGGGTACCGCCAAGCCTTACGACTACTTCGCCATTCCCGGTCAGAACGAGTGGAAGCTGTCGAAGGACGCTGCCTACGTGCACTACGTGGCCAACGAAACCATCGGAGGCCTGGAGTTTGACTGGGTGCCGGAAGTGGGCGACGTGCCGCTGGTGTGCGACATGTCCTCGGACATCCTCTCGCGCCCGATCGACGTGTCCAAGTACGGCATGATCTACGCCGGCGCGCAGAAGAACATCGGCCCGAGCGGCATCCTGGTCAACATCATCCGCGAAGACCTGCTGGGGCGTGCCCGTTCGCTGTGCCCGACCATGCTCAACTACAAGGTCGCGGCCGATAACGGCTCGATGTACAACACCCCGCCGGCGTTCGCCTGGTACCTGTCCGGCCTGGTCTTCGAGTGGCTGAAGGAGCAGGGCGGTGTCGCCGCCATGGGCAAGCTGAACGAAGAGAAGAAGCGCACCCTGTACGACTTCATCGACGCCAGCGGGCTGTACAGCAACCCGATCAACCTGACGGACCGCTCGTGGATGAACGTGCCGTTCCGCCTGGCTGACGACCGTCTGGACAAGCCATTCCTGGCCGGTGCCGACGAGCGCGGCCTGCTGAACCTCAAGGGCCACCGCTCGGTCGGTGGCATGCGCGCCTCCATCTACAACGCTGTCGACATCAACGCCATCAAGGCGCTGGTTGCCTACATGGCAGAGTTCGAAAAGGAACACGGCTAATGTCTGAGCAAGAACTCAAGGCCCTGCGCGTACGCATTGACAGCCTGGACGAGAAAGTCCTGGAGCTGATCAGTGAGCGCGCGCGGTGTGCCCAGGAAGTGGCACGGGTGAAGATGGCGTCCCTGGCTGAAGGCGAAGTGCCGGTGTTCTACCGTCCCGAGCGTGAGGCCCAGGTGCTCAAGCGTGTGATGGAGCGCAACAAGGGCCCGCTGGGCAACGAAGAGATGGCGCGGTTGTTCCGTGAAATCATGTCTTCGTGCCTGGCCCTTGAGCAGCCGCTGAAAGTGGCCTACCTCGGCCCGGAAGGCACCTTCACCCAAGCGGCGGCCATGAAGCACTTCGGCCACGCGGTGATCAGCAAGCCGATGGCGGCGATCGACGAAGTGTTCCGTGAAGTGGCAGCCGGTGCGGTGAATTTTGGCGTGGTGCCGGTGGAAAACTCCACCGAAGGCGCGGTCAATCACACGCTGGACAGCTTCCTTGAGCACGACATGGTGATCTGCGGCGAAGTCGAGCTGCGTATCCACCACCACCTGCTGGTGGGCGAGAACACCAAGACTGACAGCATCAGCCGCATCTACTCCCATGCCCAGTCCCTGGCCCAGTGCCGCAAGTGGCTGGACGCTCACTACCCGAATGTCGAGCGCGTCGCGGTCTCAAGCAACGCCGAAGCCGCCAAGCGGGTCAAGGGCGAGTGGAATTCGGCGGCCATCGCCGGTGATATGGCGGCGGGCTTGTACGGCCTGACGCGCCTGGCCGAGAAAATCGAGGACCGCCCGGACAACTCCACGCGCTTCCTGATGATCGGCAGTCAGGAAGTGCCACCGACCGGCGACGACAAGACCTCCATCATCGTTTCCATGAGCAACAAGCCCGGCGCGCTGCATGAGCTGCTGGTGCCGTTCCACGACAACGGGATTGACCTGACGCGCATCGAGACTCGTCCTTCGCGCAGCGGTAAATGGACTTACGTGTTCTTTATCGACTTCATCGGCCACCACCGGGACCCACTGGTCAAGGGCGTGCTCGAGAAAATCAGTCAGGAAGCCGTGGCACTCAAGGTGCTGGGCTCTTACCCGAAAGCGGTTTTGTGAGGCTTTAACATGAGTGGCAACTTCCTCGCCCTGGCTCAGCCGGGCGTGCAACAACTGTCGCCTTACGTCCCGGGCAAGCCTGTGGACGAGCTGGCGCGTGAGTTGAACCTGGATCCGTCCAGGATCGTCAAGCTGGCGAGCAACGAGAACCCACTGGGCCCTAGCCCGAAAGTGTTGGCGGCGATCCGTGAAGAATTGGCCGAGCTGACCCGCTACCCCGATGGCAACGGCTTTGCACTCAAGTCCCTGCTGGCGGAGAAGTGCCGGGTCGAGCTGAACCAGGTAACCCTGGGTAACGGTTCCAACGACATTCTTGAACTGGTCGGCCGTGCCTACCTGGCGCCAGGCTTGAACGCGGTGTTCAGCGAGCACGCGTTTGCGGTCTATCCGATCGTGACCCAGGCGGTCGGTGCCGATGCGCGCGTCATTCCAGCGAAGGATTGGGGCCACGACCTGCCGGCCATGCTGGCGGCCATCGATGCACAAACCCGCGTGGTGTTTATCGCCAACCCGAACAACCCGACCGGCACTTGGTTCGACGCCCAGGCGCTGAACGACTTCCTGCAAGACGTGCCTGAACACGTGCTGGTGGTGCTGGACGAGGCGTACATCGAGTATGCCGAGGGCAGCGACCTGCCAGACGGCCTCGACTTCCTGGCGGCGTACCCGAACCTGCTGGTCTCACGCACCTTCTCCAAGGCCTATGGTCTGGCGTCGCTGCGCGTGGGTTACGGCCTGTCCACCGCGGTGGTCGCTGATGTGCTGAACCGCGTGCGCCAGCCATTCAACGTCAACAGCCTCGCCCTGGCGGCGGCTTGTGCGGCGGTGAAGGATGCCGAGTACCTGGAAGAAGGCCGTCGCATCAACGAAACCGGCATGCTGCAGTTGCAGGAAGGTTTTCGTGAGCTAGGCCTGGGCTGGATTCCGTCCAAGGGCAATTTCATTTGTGTCGACCTCGGCCAAGTGGCTGCTCCGGTATTCCAGGGCCTGCTGCGCGAAGGCGTGATCGTGCGGCCGGTGGCCAACTACGGCATGCCGAACCACCTGCGCATCACCATCGGCCTGCCGGCGGAAAACAGCCGCTTCCTCGAGGCGCTGGCCAAGGTTCTGGCTCGTGGTTGATGTCACTGCATTGCAACCTGCTGTGCCTATGATCGGTCGCCTGGTGGTGGTCGGTCTCGGGTTGATCGGCGGCTCCTTCGCCAAAGGCCTGCGTGAAAGCGGCGTGTGTGGCGAAGTGGTGGGTGTCGACCTGGACCCGCAATCGCGCAAGTTGGCGGTCGAGTTGGGGGTGGTGGATCGTTGCGAGGCGGACCTGGCGCTCGCGTGCCAGGGCGCTGACGTGATCCAGCTGGCGGTGCCGATCCTGGCCATGGAGAAATTGCTGGCGGTGTTGGCGGGCATGGACCTGGGCCAGGCGATCCTCACGGATGTCGGCAGTGCCAAAGGCAACGTCGTGCGCGCGGCGCAACAGGCGTTTGGTGGCATGCCGGCGCGCTTCGTGCCGGGCCATCCGATTGCCGGTTCCGAGCAGAGCGGGGTGGAGGCGTCGAATGCGCAGTTGTTCCGTCGGCATAAGGTCATCCTGACACCGCTGGAGCAAACCGATCCGGCTGCGTTGGCGGTGGTGGATCGCCTGTGGCGCGAGCTGGGGGCGGATGTCGAGCATATGCAGGTCGAGCGTCACGACGAAGTGCTGGCTGCGACGAGCCATCTGCCGCATCTGCTGGCATTTGGCCTGGTGGACTCGCTGGCCAAGCGCAATGAGAACCTCGAGATTTTCCGTTACGCCGCCGGCGGCTTCCGTGACTTTACGCGGATTGCCGGCAGCGACCCGGTGATGTGGCACGACATCTTCCTCGCCAATCGCGAGGCAGTGTTGCGCACCCTGGACACCTTCCGCAGCGACCTCGATGCCTTGCGCGACGCGGTGGATGCCGGCGATGGCCATCAATTATTGGGCGTGTTCACCCGTGCGCGGGTGGCGCGTGAGCATTTCAGCAAGATCCTGGCGCGCCGGGCCTACATGGAAACCGCTGTGAACGCCGATGACCTGACCTTCCTCGCCAACCCGGGCGGCCGCTTGAGCGGAAGCATTCGGGTGCCGGGCGACAAGTCGATCTCCCATCGGTCGATCATGCTGGGTTCGTTGGCTGAGGGTGTGACTGAAGTTGAAGGCTTCCTTGAGGGTGAAGACGCCCTGGCGACCTTGCAGGCGTTTCGCGACATGGGTGTGGTGATCGAAGGCCCGCACCATGGGCGCGTCACCATCCATGGCGTGGGCTTGCAGGGTTTGAAGCCAGCGCCGGGGCCGATTTACCTCGGCAACTCGGGCACCTCCATGCGCCTGCTGTCCGGGTTGCTGGCGGCGCAGCGTTTCGACAGCGTGCTGACGGGCGACGCGTCCCTGTCCAAGCGCCCGATGAATCGCGTGGCCAAGCCACTGCGGGACATGGGCGCGGTGATCGAGACGGGTCCGGAAGGGCGTCCGCCGCTGACTATCCGTGGTGGGCAGTCGTTGAAAGGCCTGACCTACGCCATGCCGATGGCCAGCGCGCAGGTCAAATCCTGCTTGCTGCTGGCGGGGTTGTACGCCGAGGGCAAGACCGCGGTCATTGAACCTGCACCGACCCGTGACCATACCGAGCGCATGTTGCGCGGCTTTGGTTACCCGGTGGCGGTGGAGGGCGCGACGGCTTCGCTGGAATCGGGCCAGGCGTTGACGGCTACCCATATAGAAGTGCCGGGGGATATTTCTTCTTCGGCGTTTTTCCTGGTAGCGGCTTCGATCGCCGAAGGCTCCGAGCTGTTGCTGGAGCATGTGGGGGTCAATCCGACGCGTACTGGCGTGATCGACATCCTGCGGCTGATGGGCGCGGATATCACCCTGGAAAATCAGCGCGAAGTCGGCGGCGAGCCGGTTGCCGACCTGCGCGTGCGCGCGGCGACGCTAACAGGTATCGAGATTCCCGAGGCCCTGGTGCCGCTGGCAATCGATGAGTTCCCGGTGCTGTTCGTCGCGGCGGCGTGCGCCGAGGGGCGAACCGTGTTGCGTGGAGCTCAGGAGTTGCGCGTGAAGGAGTCCGACCGCATCCAGGTCATGGCCGACGGTCTGCTGGCACTGGGGGTGAAGTGTGAACCGACCCCCGATGGGATTATCATTGACGGTGGCCTGATGGGCGGTGGTGAAGTCCATGCCCATGGCGATCATCGGATTGCCATGGCGTTCAGCGTAGCTTCCCTGCGGGCGGCGGCGCCGATTCGTATCCGTGACTGCGCCAATGTTGCTACGTCTTTTCCGAATTTTCTTACACTGTGTGCCCAAGTCGGCATCCGTGTTGCCCAAGAGGCTCAATTGTGAATATCAAAGCACCGGTGATTACCATCGACGGGCCAAGCGGCTCGGGCAAAGGCACGATCGCCGGCATCCTGGCCAAGCGCCTGGGCTGGTGCCTGCTGGATTCCGGCGCGCTGTACCGCTTGCTGGCATTCGCTGCACGCAACCATGGCGTCGACCTGACCAACGAAGAATCCCTCAAGCTGCTGGCGGCACACCTTGATGTGCAGTTCGTCGGCGCGACAGAAGGTCATCCCCAGCGCATCATCCTCGAAGGGGACGATGTGACGGACGACCTGCGCAACGAACAAGTCGGCTCCTGGGCTTCCCAGGTTGCCGCGCTGCCGGCCGTGCGTGATGCGCTGCTGCAGCGCCAGCGGGCTTTCCAGGAGCCGCCGGGCCTGGTGGCCGATGGCCGTGACATGGGAACCGTGGTGTTTCCCGAGGCACCCTTGAAGATTTTCCTGACCGCCAGCGCCGAGGAGCGGGCTCGCCGCCGCTACTTGCAGTTGAAGGGCAAAGTCGATGGTGTTAGTCTGTCGAGTCTGCTAGATGAGATCCGTGCACGCGATGAGCGTGATACCCAGCGCGCAGTAGCCCCGCTCAAGCCGGCGGCTGATGCCATACAGCTGGATTCCACGGAGTTGTCCATCGAGCAGGTGCTGGAACGCATCTTGAGCGAGATCGCCATTCGCGATATCGCCGGGTGACCAAGAAGGCCGCAGGGGACCAGTCATAGTCCTGTGGTGCTTCTTTTAATTGAAACTGACCCACACCGTCTGGGGTGTGGAGATGGGCGTATTCTTCGCCCTTATCAACAGGAATTAAAATGAGCGAAAGCTTTGCGGAACTCTTTGAAGAAAGCCTAAAAACCCTGAACCTTCAGGCAGGCTCCATCATCACCGGTGTTATCGTTGATATCGATTACCAAGCTCGCTGGGTAACCGTTCACGCTGGTCTGAAGTCTGAAGCTCTGATCCCGCTGGAACAGTTCTACAACGATGCTGGTGATCTGACAATCAATGTCGGTGACGAAGTTCACGTTGCTCTGGACTCGGTTGAAGACGGTTTCGGTGAAACCAAGCTGTCCCGTGAAAAAGCCAAGCGCGCTGAATGCTGGATTGTTCTCGAAGCAGCCTTCGCAGCTGAAGAAGTGGTCAAGGGCGTTATCAACGGTAAGGTTAAAGGCGGCTTCACTGTCGACGTTAACGGCATCCGTGCGTTCCTGCCAGGTTCTTTGGTCGACGTTCGTCCAGTGCGCGACACCACGCACCTGGAAGGCAAAGAACTCGAATTCAAGGTCATCAAGCTCGACCAGAAGCGCAACAACGTTGTCGTTTCCCGTCGCAGCGTCCTGGAAGCAGAGAACTCCGCCGAGCGTGAAGCTCTGCTGGAATCCCTGCAGGAAGGCCAACAAGTCAAAGGTATCGTCAAAAACCTCACCGACTACGGCGCATTCGTCGACCTGGGTGGCGTGGATGGCCTGCTGCACATTACCGACATGGCTTGGAAGCGTATCAAGCATCCTTCCGAAATCGTCAACGTTGGCGACGAGATCGATGTCAAGGTTCTGAAATACGATCGCGAGCGCAACCGTGTTTCCCTGGGCCTGAAGCAACTGGGTGAAGATCCATGGGTTGCTATCAAAGCCCGTTACCCAGAAAGCACTCGCGTTACCGCGCGTGTTACCAACCTGACCGACTACGGCTGCTTCGCTGAGCTGGAAGAAGGCGTGGAAGGCCTGGTACACGTTTCCGAAATGGACTGGACCAACAAAAACATCCACCCTTCGAAAGTCGTACAAGTCGGCGACGAAGTGGAAGTTATGGTTCTGGACATCGACGAAGAGCGTCGTCGTATCTCCCTGGGCATCAAGCAGTGCAAATCTAACCCATGGGAAGATTTCTCTGGCCAGTTCAACAAGGGCGATAAAATCTCCGGCACCATCAAGTCGATCACCGATTTCGGTATCTTCATTGGTCTGGACGGCGGCATCGACGGCCTGGTTCACCTGTCCGACATCTCCTGGAACGAAGTGGGCGAAGAAGCTGTTCGTCGTTTCAAGAAGGGCGACGAGCTGGACACCGTTATCCTGTCGGTTGACCCAGAGCGCGAGCGTATCTCCCTGGGTATCAAGCAACTGGAAAGCGACCCGTTCTCTGAATACGTTCAGGACAACGACAAAGGCGCAATCGTTAAGGGCACTGTGAAAGAAGTTGACGCTAAAGGCGCCATCATCACTCTGGCCGACGATATCGAAGCGACTCTGAAAGCCTCCGAAATCAGCCGTGACCGCGTTGAAGACGCGCGTAACGTTCTGAAAGAAGGCCAGGAAGTAGAAGCCAAGATCATCAGCGTTGACCGCAAGAGCCGTGTAATCCAGCTCTCCATCAAGTCGAAAGACGATGCTGAAGAGAAAGAAGCCATCCAAAGCTTGAAAGACAAGCCTTCGGATAGCATCGCTGCTGGTCCTACCACTCTGGGCGACCTGTTGCGTGCACAAATGGAAAAACAGAACTAAGTTCTGTCAGACCATAGAAAAAGGGCGACTTCGGTCGCCCTTTTTTGTGCCTGAAATTCGTTGAATCAACACCAAGAACCAAGGCGTATAGCTCAGTGTCAGAACTGACTATAGTCTTAAGAAAAAAAGCGGTTCTTGTGTTGTCGCTTCAATAAGGAATGGAATGAACAGGCTTATCGTAATACTCGCAGTGGTCATGCTCGCAGGCTGCTCCACCACCAGCGCCAAGACCCACGCCAAACGCGGCGTCAGCGGCATCGAGATCGATTGTTCGGGCTTGGGTAACAAATGGGAGAAGTGCGAGAAGCGCGCGGCCCGAGAGTGCAAAATGCAGGGCTATAAGGTCATCACCAGGTCCAGTGATGCCACGGACGAAGAGGGCGACTACCTGTTCGGCTGGAACCCCGCCGGCGCAGTAACGCGAACCATGCTGGTGATCTGTAATTGATGATGGAATACGCCTATAGCAAGTTGCCATCTAACCTGCAGATAAGTTGTCTGGCGGGCTGTTCAAATTCATCAAGTCATGCTAAAACCTTCGAAGCGCTTTTCCTAGCTGCTTGAAAAAGAAGGGAAAAATATGACGAAGTCGGAGTTGATCGAACGAATTGTCACCCATCAAGGGCTGCTCTCATCCAAGGATGTTGAGCTGGCTATCAAGACCATGCTCGAGCAAATGTCCCAGTGCCTGGCGACCGGGGATCGGATTGAGATCCGTGGGTTTGGCAGCTTCTCCTTGCACTATCGTGCACCCCGTGTAGGTCGTAATCCAAAGACCGGCCAGTCCGTCAGCCTTGACGGCAAATTCGTACCTCACTTCAAGCCGGGCAAGGAATTGCGCGACCGGGTGAACGAAGAAGAGGAAGAAGGCGTCTGAGTGTTTTTGGGGTAGGAGAAGGTTATGCGTGGGGTTAAGCGAGTTGTTGTGTTGCTGATGACTCTGGTGGTTGCGTTGGTGGTTCTCGCGTTTGTATTGGAAAACCGGCAGGGTGTGTCTTTGTCATTCTTTGGCTTCATCACGGGTGAGATGCCAGTATCGGTGTTTGTGGTCGTGGCGTTGATTATCGGCATGTTGATAGGCCCGCTGTTGAGTATGTGGATGCCTAAGCCACGTCGTAAGCCCACTCCCGCAGCGCGCACCTAGGGTCTGCAGTAGCGTGATCTATCGAGAGGCTATGTGAGATCCATGATGCCGTCTGTCAGATATTTTTTTCGGCATTTATGTATTCTCTGTGCAGCGTTGCTGCGAAGCGGTTCTAACAGGCAGTCGTCCTAGCCGAATCATTCAATGTTAACTGGCTCATTCGAAATTCCCTTCCCTTTTCTGCGCTTTCGGACGACTGTTATAAGAGTTGGCCTCTATCGCTTGAGAATTGCCCTACAGATCTGTCAAGACTTGTAATATGTCAGAGAGATGGCAAAATGAAATCTGTTCTCGATAACGGGCATTTTGTGCGCTAAAAATTTGGCAGCGACGCTGGATTTTAGCGGTCATCCAATTAGAAAAAACACAATCTGATCTGCATAACGAGCCCGCAGTTTCTCTTTGAAGGCAGGTTTTTGTTGTGAGTAGTAGCTTTCGCGCCCCCCCTGTACGGTCCTCCGACGAAATAGATTTCGTTGCGCTTTCTAAATTTCTCTCGCGTCAAAAAAAGCTTTTGCTTTTTATCACCTTGGGGTGCGGGCTGATCGCAGTATGCTATGCATTTTTGGCAACACCCACGTATAAAATCAGTGCAGTATTGCGTCCTGCAGCTATTAACGATTTGGATGCTTTGAACCGGTCTGAGGTTTACCAACTTCCCCCGGTTGACGCTCTTCTTAAAGTTGGTGCAGCGCTCGAGTCTTATGAAACTCGTCTTGCTTTCTTCAGAGCCAATCAAAAGCTGTTTGAACCGTTTGTGCGTCCCGGCCAAACCCTAGAGCAAAGCTTTGAGGCGTTCAACCGTAATTCGATTCATTTGATTCTTCCGGATACGGATAGGAAAAATTCGCTCACTACCTTCGTCAAGCTTGAAATGTCCTATCCGAAAGGCATCGACGGCGTCGCTATCCTTAACGGCTTTGTTGACTATGCTATCGGCATTGAGCGTGAGCAGATCTCTGCTGACCTGGACGTAATCGTCAAAAACCGAATCAATGAACTGAAAGGTAGGTTTGACTCGGCTCGCTCGAATTATGAGGTAGAAAAAGAGGCTAAAATCGCTTCTTTATGGGAAAACGATTTGCTGAAGCGCGCACAGTTGCAGGATGAGCTAAAAGCGCTTCGTTCGCAGTTGAAGTCGCTGCGCAATGATCGTATTGCTCTGCTGAATGAAGCGATTGGGATTGCCAAGTCTTTAGGTATCCAAAGGCCGACCACCCCATTTTCACTCGGTGAATCCGGTAATGCCGGCGCTAGCAGCGTGATGCGCACCGAAGTCAATAATCAACAAGTACCCCTGTTTTTCATGGGGGTAGAAGCACTTAACGCTGAGCTGGTAGCACTGAAGCAACGAAAATCCGATGACTTCACTGACCCTCGTGTCGCTCAGATAGCCAAGGAGCTTCAGCTACTGGTGTCTAATCGCGAGGTGGAAGTGCTGAGCGCACGTGAAAATGAGGATATCTTTCTCGCGGGCGTTCAACCATTGCGCGCGGAAATGGCCCGTTTGAGTAGCCTGAATATTGATATGGCAGGCCTGAAGTTAGTGACTGTCGACCAGCAGGCCCTTGAGCCGTTGGTGGCGGCTAGCCCAAATCGTCTGCTTGTCGTGCTGCTTGGCTTGTTGGGTGGGGCCGTGCTCGCATTGTGCATCGCGCTATTACGGTATGCCATTGCTGCAAGTCGCGACAAAGCAAAAGAGGGGAGTCCTGGCTCCCCGGTTCCACGCCTGAATGCGAATGTATGTATCGATGAGCTGCCTGCTCAACAGCACGCGATACAGCCCATACAGAAGTAACTCAGGGTTTAGGTTTGTCGGGCCCTCCCCTGTCAATATAGGCTAGGCCTCGGCGAACAGTTGGTTAAGTGCAGTTCGCTTAATCTGATCATGCATAAAGTGATACGTCACGCTTGCGTCTTCGACTTGTGGATAGGCTACAACCTGCGTAAAGCCAGCAGTTTCCATCAGTGCTCGCCGGAGTACATAGGACCGGACCCATGGGTCGAGAAATGCGTAGGTAGCCCTGTAAAGCGTCCTAACGTCTATGCCGGTTACTTTTAGGTTTGGGCTCAGTGAAGGCAAATAGTTCGCTAGGATAACGTCGCCATCATCGATTCCCGGCGCCATGTAGAAGCATGTCGCGGAGGTGCGTCCTTTCATCAGGTATGACCACAGGACACAGTCAGCACCGCGTACTTCCGGCAAGTGACCCGGGTGTATATGAATGAATTTGAGTGTGGTGATTTCCAGCAACCGTTTCGGTACGATTCCGCCACCGGTGAATAACAGCTGTGTTTGCGAAAGCGCCAGTAGTCGTTCGTAGAGCGCGCTGTCTTCCAGGTTTTCTATCATCAGCGTTTCTACGTCGGGCGAATAATCACTCAAATCGCACAGTGCTAGTGCCTCATCTATGTCCTTGTCCGCGAAACCCAGTTTGTCTGAAACGGTATTTCTGATCGAGTTATAAAGAGTGCTTTCTGTTTTGCGCAGAGTTGTTGACCAGTAGTGGATGCTGTTTTTTTGCCTCGACTGGGCATAAGCCAACTTCAAGCTGCCTGGCAGAAAACGCCCGATCGGTTTTCGGGAGACTAAATCATTCTTTGATACTAGGTGAATGATTTTTTCAGGTTTCAAACCCATACCCTTTAGGGTTGCCAGATATGCACGAGCGATGGGGCCTTCCCAAAATAAGACAGTGATCGGGAGCGTTCTACCATTAATTGGCACCTGGGTATTCGCGAACGTTTTCGAGGGCGGTGTATCGCAGTGCGGAAATCTTGTCAGAAACCGCTCAGCCTCGTTATTGATCAGGTTTGCTAGGGATGGGTCCACTGCCTTGTTCTCGGCCGCCAGACGGTCCAGAAGCTTCAGTACGGCATTGAGCCTCTTGACCGCACACGCCGTGCTTCTATTGTCTGCTAAGCGCCTGAAGTCTTTGAACAGTAGTGTCAGCGCCAAAGGTTGCAATTCACCCGCCAAAAGGTTTGTGGACGCCTTGGTACCGTTCTCGTGGTAGCTCTCGTAGAGGTGCTTGGAGATCTCAACGCGTTTTGAGAGGAACTGTATGGCTTGGTGCACGCCATCCGTCCATTCGGCGGACGCTGCCGCTGTGCGCAATACGGATGCAGTGTCAAAGTAAACGTCGTGTTTGCAAGGTGTCGGTGTGGCAGGCAAATAGTTGCTGATAAAGTGCTCGATCATCATGGGCTCAGGCTACCTTCGCTATTTTTTGATGGGCGACTTGCAGGATATTGGCAACCGTCCAGTACAGCACCATTCCAGAAGGGAAGGAGTAAAACAGCAGGAAAAAAAACAGTCCCATCAGTCCGGTAGTGAGGCTTTGGCGCAGCGATGATGTTCCTTCGGGAGAGACTGTTGGATTTAGCTTTATGCTCAGTATCGTCGTAAGAGACATCAGCACGGGTAGTAAGTTGAAATAAGAGCCAAATAGAGGCAGGTCTACGCCCAGTGAAAATAACTGATCGGGCTCAGCCAATGTTTTCATCCATAGAAAAGAAGCGTCTCTTAACTCAAATGTCTGCCCCAGTAAATGGTAAAGAGAAATAAATACAGGCACTTGGATCAGCACGATCAAAAGTGGTTTCAATCCTGCCAAGGGGCTGACGTTATGCTGTTCGTACAGTTGAAGAATTCTTTCACTTTGCTCCCCCCCTTTGTAATTCTTGCGAATGTCTTGCAGTTCAGGCCGGAGGCGCTCCTGAATGGCCGCGAACTTCTTCTGCGCCAGAATCGCGTTCTTGGCAATTGGGAAAACTGCTAAGCGTACGAGTGCTGCCAGCAGGATAATCGCAATGCCCCAGCTGCCGACTATTTGCTGAATGAAGTGCAGTAGATGCATGATGGCCAAGCTCAACCATCGCATCCAATCCCACAATCCGGAAAACAGTAATCCGTCTAGATCGGGTGTTTGAGCGGTAAGCGCCGAGTACGCTTTGCCGCCTCCAAATACCGACCATTGATAGGATTGCACGGATTGGCTTCCCGGCTCCCCAATAGGTAGAAGAATGCTCACGGAGGTTTGGAATGAGGCATGCTCCGCCTCTACGTCCGACGTTTGCGGAATGCTGGCATGCCAGGTTGCGCGCTTCGTGAGATCGTTGGAGGGCGCCATAATCAGGGCTAGGTAACGGCTTTGAAGGCCTACCCAGCTCCAATGGCTCGCTTTATTAGATACGTATCCGTTTGGGAAGTCGGTATCGTTTAACCGAAGTGTTCCAGTGCCCTCTGCGTCGCGATAAACCAATTCAGTGAACGAATAAATACTCTGCCCCATTCCTAGGCCTTTGGCGGGAGTTTCTCCTATGCCGGGTCCGACTTGGAGGGTCAGGTGATTGGCCGGGTTTTTTTTCAGGCTCTTGAGGTCAAGGTCGAGCGCGAACTCGACACGCCATTGGTTTTCCAGCAGGCGCCACGTCTTCCTGATGCTGAAGGGTAAATCAGAACTCTCCAGGCCAAGTACTATGACGTCTGGTTGTTGTTCCACTACCTTCCATCCGCCAGCGAGTTGCTGCCATTCGCTCAACGGCCGGCCATCAAGCTCTCCACTCAGCAAGAACAACTCTCCCTTAGGGGCTGCCATGTCTTGGGCGTGACTGGATGCACCGTGCAGCTGTGGAAGTAACCAATGCTGGACGGCACCTGTTAATAAGTTGAAGTCCAACTGCATATTTGTATTTGAAAGCGAGGGGGACGGCTGGTCTGTTGCCTGCGCCACTTGAGTAAGCAATACCAGAAAGCAGCAAAGCCAATAGTGTTGAATAACTTTTATAAGTGATGGCATAAGAGTGACTTTTGACTGCGTTGGGCGGGAGGAGGCTTTAGTTCGCAGGCGAGTTTGTGCCCGCAAGCCCCCGGCGCTCATGATTGCGACGGGTGACTTGTGGATATCAATTAACTTATTTTTTCTCGGTGTCAGTTTCTTTTTTCATGACGTCTTTGCGCAAACCGAGCATGCGCAGTAATCGGTGCCAGTATAGTTTCATGACCATCGCGATCGCCGCCAATGCGCCCAGAATGCCTTGCAGCATCGCGCTGCCAGTACCTGGGTCCAAGTAGGCGAATGCATTGATTGGCAAGATCACCAAACATAGCAATGCGACGATTGAGAAGTTTGATCTTTTCATGAACTACACCCCATCATTATTTAATTAAGGAAACCAAATAAGCAGCGGCTGTTTCGCCACTTTGCCCTACGTTATAAACCCAGCCTCGACGTCTATCGCTCGCCGTTTCTTGCCATTTTTTTGAATCAGCAGCCATGGCGCACGCGATGCCCCCCAGTTCTGCCAACTCATCCGTTGGGACCACGATGCCTAGTTGCCTGCGTGCTTGCACTTCAATCGGTTCAATACCGATTGCTGGGTACTCTGAGTTCAGTATTTTGCGTGGAACATCTACAAATATGACCGGGCGCTCCAGCCCCAACGAAAACTCCAAGGCCGCACCGGACCAGTCGCTGAGCATGATATCCGAATCGAGCAGAGAGGTGGTGGCATCGCTATCCTCATCCAGGCGAAATCGCGGTTCATGCTGATAATGTGCGACGATTTCATCAAGTTTTGCCGGCGCCAGTTTGCGGGTGCGAGGATGGGGGCGTAGTACAACCTTCAAGCCTGCATCGATCAGTGGCTTGATTGCATCCAGTCCGTGACGCTCAATAAGGCCATTTTCGCCCCATGTCGGCGCAACCAGCACCTGGAAGGGTGCTCCGTAACGCTCGGGAGGGCCTTGGCGGCCGCTCTCTAGGATCATATCCAGGCGTCCGTAACCGTGCTTTACAAGCACTTTTCGGGGCAGATCGAGCAGCTTCTCCCTAGCTCTGGTTTCTTCAATATGGTGAGGACCCACGCATAGGATTGAATCAAAATGATCAAATGCGGCTGGCCGATAAATCATATGGGTGCTGACGATCGAGTGATGCAAGTATGCATAATGGACCGAAAATGGCGATCGCTTGATATGAAAACTCTGCAAATCCGGCATTGTCATCAACAGCACATCTGTGTCCAAAGTGGCAAAGAACAGTGTTCGCATGCTGCCCTCGCCAATGTAGAACGCGCGCATTCCCGGCAGCGGGTTTTCCAGGAGTGGATCGTTTTCGGCTGACGTTACATACAGAATCGGAGTGCTATGACTCGCTTGGAGTGCGTTATAAATAGACTCGAAGTAGGTCCAGTATCCGCGTCCTTCGGAGTAGAACACCAATGTGCGTTCTTCGCGTGGAACACGTTTGAAAGCTTGTAAGCCTTGCCACTCCCGAAACATTTTGCCCAATGCAGTGAACATGCTCAGTCCCTAAGCTGGATAAATGTGCTAAGGCGTCCGCTGAGATGTAGGCCATGATATTGATTCAGGTCTTCAACGGTATCGACCTCCAGCCAACCGTTCTCCGTGAATGCAGCCCGGGCAGTCCACCCTGTATCAATGAGATGCTGCAGAAACGTTGTCATATACATGTTGTCGAAATCCTTGCCGTCTCGCAGAACCGTGCGGTCTAGGTTGTGCCAGGCATTTCTAAATGCTTTTACGCAATTGCCCTTCACTTTGATCAAGCCCATGTACTGTCCTTGGACGTCACTATAGCTCGTCGGTTTTTTGCCTAGCTCGGTGATGCAGTTATGACTATTGAGCTTTAGGGTTTCGGCATCAGATAGAGGGTTTTCCATGCGGATCTCCCAATATCGGCGCCACTCTCGATCCACTGAAATGGCGAGCGGAGCGTCGGTCGCCAGCAGGCTTTCAAGCACCGACAGCTCATAGACGATATCGCCGTAGGCAATCAGCAGATCTTCCCCGTCAACCATCCAGTCCTGCGCGCAAAAAAGGGTGGAGACCATATTCGTAGTGGCAAAGTGGGGGTTGTGGAGTACTTCGACGCCTTGACCTTCGAGGCAGTCAGCACGATATCCGCCAACGAGCGCAATTTCAGTCAAGCCCGCAGCTCTTAACACCTCCAGTTGGCGATGCAGCAGAGGGCGACCGTTCAACTCGACGAGGCACTTGGGCCTATCATCGGTAAAAGGGCGTAATCTAGTGCCTTGACCTGCCGCCAGAATAATTACACGCATGGTGTGTCCTTACTGAAGAAGAGCTGGCGAATTAGTTTCGCATCACGAGTCGGATTAGCGGAAGGTCTCTCCGGATGCCACATAATGGCTGTCCAGGGGAGCTGAGTGTGAATAAATGCCTCGATGGAGCCATCATGTGCCCAAGCTTGAGCAAGCAAGTTCTCTGCCAGGTCTTCTGGTTGAATTCCCCAAGTATGGAAGCTGTTCACCTCTCGATACTCTCCCATTAACGGGGTCTGGTCTGACACGAATATGGCGTGAGCGCCGTTAGCATGGCCGGAAAGGCGCGTGAGGCTACCGCCCAGAAAATGATTAAGCATCTGCATCCCACGACAAACTGCCAATACAGGTAGGCTCATTGCCATGGCTTTGGATAAAAGTGTGGTCTCGGTCTTATCGCGTTCCGGTGAGGCGTTTGCTGCGCCGGGAAGGTGTGTGAGATCGTTTCCGCCGCTTAATACAAGGCCGGCAATATTTTGGCGCTCGAACCATCCATCTACCGAAGACATCCCATTAGGCACCGGCACCAGATCGATACCCAGTTCTTCCATGAGGGTCGTCCAGCGCTGATCGAGACAGTCACGTTGTTCGGCGTACCCAGGGATTCGTTCAACACGTTGTGTGATTGCAACACGCATTACCGGATCACCCGAATCATGCGATTGCCTGCATCCAGTTCGAGGCTGTGTGCGGCGGCCAGGGTGCGATACTGTGTCTCGCCAACCCCTAGTGCGGCGGGTAGGCCAAACTCCGCCGCGCGGATGGCCATGTGCGAGTTTGCACCACCATACATGGTAATCAGCCCCGCAATCTGTCGACCAAATACCCAATCATAACCGGGGTCTGCCTGTGGAATCATCGCGATTTTGCCGGTAAGGTCTTGCTCATCTGTGCCTTGGCTCAGATCCACGCAAATGCCGCTTACTATGCCCGCGCCAACGAAGTTGGGTTGTGTCGCCGGATACAGGAATACGTTGAAGTCCTCAGCGGAGCACAGCAAGGGCGGTAGCTCTATCACCTGTATTTGCTCATGTTCTGCCCTGCCTCTATCGGCTTTTGCGCGTATGAACTGACTGAGCTGTTCAGGGGGAAGTGTTGTATTTCTCAACCCCATGAGCGTGTGGATGTCCATGTAGGCTAGCTCTTCGCGTGAAATTCCCAGCGGCTCTGCCCAGCTTACAAGCGTATCAAGCGCTAGCGAAAGATTGCGTGTGAACGCAAACTTGGCGTATTCGCGTCCTTCGATGGCTTCTCTTAAAAAAGTCTCCAGCTCTTCGCTACTACAGACAATGCCCTGTTCGTTCAGGGCGTTAGTCAATCGGTGCCGTGCCTGATGCCATAGTTGGCCGTCAACCCTGGGCGTCGAAGGTTGCGATACCGCACTCTCGACGATAGGTGTCAGGTAGCGCTCGGGGTCTTCCCGATAGCTCAGTGAGTTGATGTCATAGGTGCCCGGGCGCAGGTGACCGTACTTCTGTACAAAGTCTTCATTACGCATCTCGCCTTTGGAGCAGCTCAAGGCATCATGGGTCAATTCGTGGCTGACGGTCCGAATGGAGCCCAGGAAATCGTCCATTTCGGCCTCGGTCAAGACACGGGTACTTACAGCGGAGCGCAGGAACGTAACGGCGATAAAAGCACTGCGCGCCAAATGCGCAAATGGCAGGGCGCCGTACCGACGGCAGTCGTGCAACAGTGTCCAGACTTGCTCTAGGGGGGGGATGGTGGGCGAGGCAAGATGAGCGAAGCGGCGTTCAAGCGCATCTATAGTGGTACGATCCTGGTGACTGCGCGTAAGTGCGTTCTGGCTTATGTCCCTCAGGGCGGCGCGGAGTTGCTCGATCTCGCTGTCAGTAAACCCTCCGTGCGTGGTCAGGCGTTGATGCCAACGGTCAAAGTCCAGAGCAAAGCAGGTCGGAACAACATCAAACTCTACCTTGTCGTGAAGATGGGGTTGGCGCTTCAGCGAAGACAGATAAAAGTCAACTAGGCGGCCGGCCAGTGCATCATCAAGGCACTTGGGAACAAATGAGTTAAAGCTCGCGCGGATATCAACGTAAGGGTGGCCAGCGAAACTGATCAATAGTGGTTGGGGGCGCACATCACGGTATCCGTACTCGGCGCGCTGAGTAGCCCATGTCTCATCCATGATCAGATATTGGTAAAGGCTGGCAGACAGAAGGTTTGGCTTGGTACCAATAATTTCAGCGGGATTCCAGTCCGGCATGATCCCGAACAGGCCCCTTTTCCCCACGACGAACGGTGCTGGTTGCTGCAACTGGTTGAAAAGCTCGCGGGCATCATCCAAGCGCTTCAAGATATCTTGGTCATTGCCGTCCCATTTGGAATGGTCGACTGCTATTGGGCGGACTTGCAGAATGTGAAGTCCAGCATCTGCGGTGATCGCAAACTCGATGTCCAGAGAGTCATAGCTCAGCAAGGATTCAATTTCCCGCAGTGCAGGGAGCAGGCCTCGCAAATGTTCTGGGATGTTAGGGCTGTGCGCGACAGCATCACGCCTCATCAGCAGTGTCTTGTGATCCTGGCTCGACCCACTGGTAATTGATTCGGTACTGCCGCTGGTGTCATCGTAGTTAACAATGTAGTAGGGGGCGCCGCTGCTCAAGCTGCGAGTAAACACGACACCGCTTGCGAGCACCTGTTCCAGCATGGGTTGAACCAGCACCTGATTGTCAGGGTTTGCATCGCTGTAAGAGGAAATAACATGTTCTATCGCCTCTTTCAGGCGTATCGAGTCACGGCCATCGATATTTAACAGGCTGGTGTAGGCGCCAGCATTGGAGTTGACAAATCCGTCCTCGGAAAGCGCACTGCTGCGGATAACCAAATATCGATCCGGAAACTCATGTTGGATAGTACCTGTCAGTGAGTCCGCGATTTTCCACCATTGAGCTACCGTGAAACTGACCTGATCTTCAATTCGACTCAGTTTGACCATTCTGCGCAGGCGGCGAAGCGTCTGCGCTTTAGTACCCAATACAAAATGCGCCAGATCCTGAGGCTCATTGAGTTCGGCCCAGTCGCCTTGAACGTCAACCGCTTGTACGTTCATGCCTTGGCAGCGTAACGCCTCGACGAGGTCAGAAAGGTGGCCCTTTTGGAAGCGCTGCTGCAAGTCAATTTTGGACGCTTGTAGGTATTGGACTGCTCGCGGGCCGAAATGCACGCATCCGACGAATTCCGCCGAGGCGGTACTGGACGGGATGTCAGGTCCGAGTCTTGTGATTGTGTGTCCGAAAAGACAGACTTTCTCGCTGCGATCCAGGTCCGAACGCGTACGACCAGCGTATCGGGTGCGCCAATGGCTGTCGACTGCAACACTGATATCGGCCTGCGACTCGACCATGGTATCAATCAGGCTGCGACGAAACAGGATGTCGGAGTAGGAAACCAGGCTCTTGGTTTTATCTGTCAGGTCAACTTGCAGAAATGAATAGGCAGATTGAGTTTCCTGCCAGTCCGTGTTGATCCAATAGTTGAAGTCCGGGTATCGCTCCTTGATCGAGTCGACCTTATAGCCACCCACAAAATGAACATCCGACGAACGTGACGTCGTGGCGTGGAGCAGCCAGTCGATCACGCGTGTGTGGCCCGAGGCGTTGCGCAAGGCAGCGTGCTCGTCGCCTTGGAAAGGCCTTCCTGCCCCGAGAAAAATTACGGCTGACTGCATGACTACCTTCTCGTTCTATCCATGACGCACTATAAACATTGTGTTATCGGGCTTCGGCGTTTTTGCTCCAGTAGCCAAATGCGTAGCATTGGCGGACCGGATCAACCATCTCGGGATTCAGCTGCGAAGCGAAGGAGCAGGACTGAGGTGTTCCATGAGCGATGAGTTTATAGTCGGTGCCGTTGGACCAGTACAGATATTGTGGCAATGCGGTTGTGCTCATTTCAGGATCTCGGGGAAGGGCCTCAGTGAAAGCAGGTACCAAGCCTGAAATCCAGTTCTCTGACGAGCGTCCCCAATCGGAATGAATTCCGTCAAATCCTGAGCTCTGGGGATAGGCGCCGTGAACGTTGTGATAGTTTTCCAGGGCGGTGTGGATTTCGTCCAGGTCGGATTTGCGCTGTTTGAATGTTGCGATTGGATTGTCCAGAGATACTTTTCCAGTGTCCTTGAGCGCTTGTTCGAAACTCATACTCCTGGGTAAGTTTATTGTCATTTGAGTATCAAAATCGAAAGTGGAAGAGTCGTCCTTGACGACATCCATATATAGGACTGGAGCGCTATCTTCTTCTGAAGGGATTAATAGGTTCAGCCCCTTGTATTCTTGGCATGTCTGAGGCTTAGGAGATTGCTCGCACAAAGTTCTGGCCAGGTCGCTCAAGCTGGCGGCTTGGTGGTTATATTCAATCATCTCATTGGCAGCTGAGTAGGGCTTGATCATCAGCAATGGGCGATATCTGTTGTACCCCCACAGCGCGTTGCCGTTGAATTGGGTACCCTCCATTTTTTTATCACTTGGTGCGTCGTCAAAATAGTCTGCGGTCGCCCCGTGATCACTTTTTACCACCAAAAGCGTTTTGTCATATAAGCCGAGTGCTCGCAATTTATTAATAAAGTCGGCTGTTTGTTGGAGTGCGCAATGTGTTTCGTTGATCAAGCCTTGGTAGTTTTGGTTGCTGTTGAACCATTCGGCGTCATCACTTCGATACTGGCATTTTTCATCAAGATCGACGGGGAAGTGTGTGTGCAAAAAGTGCATATATCGAACGTTGCGCGGGCTATTGGTGCTGTGCAGATTCTGAGTGAGGGTAACGAGCTCATCACTTTGCAATGTGCTCAGTGCGTCCCATGCAGCACCTTTGTGGTTGGCCGCTCTCTCGGCTTTCTTGTCTCGTAAATAGTTAAGTTGTAGGGCGTGGACTTCGTCGCTGACAATTGCCGCGATGATGGGGGTTGCTACACGCGCTGCGATGTGTGGGTAAAAGCTCAGTGTTAGAGAGACTTTCTCATCAAAATCGCTCGTCATGATGGTGCCCGGTACGATGACATTCGACAACACCGGATTGAACGTGCTGTACATGCCGTACGTCATGACATCAGAGGGAAGGTTTTGCTCTCTGGCGATGGAATTGATTTTACCTGTCAGCTGTTTTTGGAGCTCTTTTGACTCAGGTGAAAGTACCCTGAAATTTATATTCCCATAGACCTCTGAGCGTAACGATGCTGTGGTCGCGGGGGCGAGTGAGATTACGTTGTCATAGAACTGAAAGTCACGAAATGCAGACTTCAAATCCGGATTTTCTTCAATAACCTGCTTCGCTACAACGCCTGCCAGGCCGTCGAAGCTGAGCACAATAACGTTGTCAGTTTTTGACAGTTCGGAAAATCGGGCGGGTGACGAGCCTGTCCCGTAAAGCGAGGCGGCCGCCGACCCCAAGGAGGTGATCATGAGTATCAAAACGAAGATATGGGTTGCGGGCTTGAGCTTTGTATAAGTCAGAAGTGTAAGAACTATAGAGGCTGTGCCTGTCAATGCAAGGTTGACAAAATTTATAGGTAATTCTTCTGGAGAGATCATGCCAGCAGGGGCTGCGAGGGGGAAAATCAATCCGGAAATGGAAGACCAGAAAATGATTAAGTACAAAACTCCATATGCAAGCCACTGAAGTTTTATTTTTGCAAACAGCGTCGAGGCAATATATAAAATTTTGCTTGCGAGTAAGGTGATAATCAAGGAAATAAGGAAAAAGTCCCGTACGCTGAAGTTTATATCGTCGAGTGACAAGTAAACCGCGTACAAGGGGACGCACAAAAATAGACATGACGCTGCGCAAAATGAAAGAATTGCGCGTTCAGAGTGTGAGGACATTTCTTTTCTCTAGAGCCGCTAAGTGGCGATGCTTTTTTTGTATGGCAAAGAAATTCTATCGGCTTTCCATCCGATTTTCCGCATTTATCTGGTGGGACGATGCCAGTTGGGTTTTGGCTTAAAGTTATCCGGTTTGGCGATTTCTGCTTGACGTGTTGGGTGGTTGTGTGCTAAGGGGGGGCGTGATGTTCATTTTGGTGGCTGGTGATGACGTATTGATGTCTCCGAAGAGGGCGACTGAGGGTACTAAGGTTACTAAAAAAGAGTTGCGCGCCTTATAATCGAAAGCTGGCCTTTCAGATGTCAGCAGGCAGCCCATCATATTTTCTGTTTTTTCGCATGCCTCTCGCCCTCCGGCGAGGGATGTCCACATGCTATTGTATGTGGTTGGAAGAGAGGTTTATAGCCGTTTAGGTTGGGGTCGCTGATCGATGCCCGTGAGGCTGAAGGACCTTGGATTTTTGGTTCATTAAATCTTTGCCTTTTAAAATTATTTAAGAACGAACTGCAGGCGCTATGTCAACTATAACCCTATCCAATCAAAAGGCATTTTTCTGCGAATCAGGGGTGACAATCCTCGACAGTGCGAAAAAGCACGGTGTCACGCTTGAATACAGCTGTCGCTCGGGGCGCTGTGGAATTTGCAAGGCGCACGCGATTGGTGAGACCGAAGTGATTCGCCACGACGAATCTGTGCTATCCGCTGATGAGCTTGCGTCGGGTTATATTCTGACTTGTTGTCGGACTGCTTTGAGCGACGTTTGTCTTGATATAGAAGACCTGAGCCAATTTGCCGATATCAATAGCAAAACGCTTCCCTGTCGAGTGGACTCATTCAAGCGCCTTGCTGATGATGTGGTAGAGGTGGTCCTGAGGTTGCCGCCGAAAGATCCGCTGAACTATCTGCCTGGCCAGTATGTCGACATCATCGGCAAGGAAGGCATCAGGCGCAGTTACTCGATCGCCAACGCACCTCGGGAGGATGGGAAACTGCAGCTTCATATTCGTCGGGTTGTCGACGGCGTAATGAGTCGGTATTGGTTCGAGGACCTCGGCAATAATGACTTGCTTCGGCTTGAGGGGCCGCGAGGGACATTTGCCTTGCGCAATACCTTGCCGACTAATCTGATTTTTTTGGCTACCGGAACTGGCATTGCGCCTGTAAAAGCCATTCTGGAGCAGTTAAAGGCTGATCCTGGGCGAGTTGCAAATAAGCGTATCTGGGTGTATTGGGGAGGGCGCCACGCTCCGGACATATATTGGAATCCGGAATTTGACTCGCTGGTCATTAATTTTATTCCGGTGCTCTCACGTCCCGATGGGAGTTGGAGTGGACGCACGGGATATGTGCAAGATGTGCTTGAGTACGATGGAGTCGATCTGGCGAATTCTGTGGTATACGCCTGCGGTTCCGAGCACATGATTCATTCGGCTAAGGAAAAACTCGTGACTCTTGGCCTTCCACACAAAAATTTCTACTCCGACGCTTTTGTGAGCTCGAATTAATTAAGGATAAAAGATGAAAGCTGTGATTTTGGCTGGCGGATTAGGCACTCGGTTGAGTGAGGAGACCAGTACCCGGCCCAAACCTATGGTCGAGATTGGTGGCAAGCCGATTTTGTGGCACATCATGAAGATGTATTCTGCTCACGGCATCAATGATTTTATCATTTGCTGTGGCTACAAGGGCTACGTAATCAAAGAGTATTTCGCCAACTATTTCCTGCATATGTCGGACGTCACCTTCAATATGCGTGACAACACCATGAAGGTACATGACAAGCGTGCTGAAGCTTGGAATGTAACACTGGTTGATACCGGCGATGAATCCATGACGGGGGGGCGTCTAGGCCGTGTTGCAGAGTATGTGAGGGATGAGGAGTCCTTCTGTTTTACCTATGGCGACGGTGTCGGTGATATCAATATCAGCGCAACCATCGAATTTCATAAAAAACACGGCAAGGCTGCGACGCTGACGGCGACTTATCCACCTGGTCGTTTTGGTGCATTAGACATTCGCCAAGGGAAGGTCCTGAATTTCAAGGAAAAACCCAAAGGTGATGGCGCCATGATTAACGGCGGCTTCTTTGTCCTGAACCCTGAAGTGCTCAAGTACATTACTGGCGATGGTAGTGTTTGGGAACAGGACCCACTGATGACCCTTGCAACTGACGAACAGCTGATGGCGTATGAGCACCATGGGTTTTGGCAGCCTATGGATACGTTGCGTGATAAACATTTGCTGGAAGAGCTCTGGACGTCCGGTAAGGCGCCGTGGAAGAGCTGGGAGTGAAGATGAGCGCAGCGGTCACCCCGGCCTTCTGGAAAGGCAAAAAGGTATTTTTGACTGGGCATACCGGCTTCAAAGGGAGTTGGCTGTCTCTGTGGTTGCAAAGCATGGGCGCCGATGTAATGGGGTATGCCCTTGCACCTCCTACGACGCCGGCTCTTTTCAATGAGGCCGGAGTTGAGGGAGGCATGCGGTCGCAGATTGGTGATATCAGAGACCTTCAGGCAATAACCCAAAGCATGGTCGGCTTTGATCCCGATATTCTGATACACATGGCTGCCCAGCCGTTGGTAAGGCTCTCATACAAACAGCCCGTCGAAACCTACGCAACCAATGTAATGGGGACGGTGCACGTTCTGGAAGCGGCTCGTCAATGTCCCGGTCTGCGGGCGATTGTCAATGTCACCACGGACAAATGCTACGAAAACCGAGAGTGGGAGTGGGGATATCGAGAAGATGAGCCCATGGGCGGACACGATCCGTATAGCAACAGCAAAGGCTGTATGGAGCTTGTGACCTCGGCGTACCGCAACTCGTTTTTCGGTAAGGGGCAACCCATTGCGCTCGCTTCCGCGCGTGCCGGCAATGTCATTGGCGGGGGCGATTGGGCAGAAGATCGTCTGATTCCGGATATACTCACCGCCTTTGAAAAGAAACAGCCGGTTGTAATCCGCAATCCCCAGGCCACACGGCCATGGCAGCATGTGCTTGAACCATTGAGTGGTTATTTGGTGTTGGCCGAAAATCTGTGGGAGCGCGGTCAGGATGTTGCTCAGGGCTGGAACTTCGGTCCGAAGGACGAAGATGCGCGGCCTGTCGACTGGATCCTGGACCAAATGGTTAAAACTTGGGGGGAGGGCGCAAGCTGGTGTTTGGATGAAAACCCTCAGCCCCACGAAGCTCGCTATTTGAAATTAGATGTATCAAAGGCCCGTGCACATTTGCATTGGTCGCCCACGTGGTCTTTGGTAACGACGCTGGCGTACATCGTGAACTGGCATAGAGCTTGGCTGAACGGAGGTGATGTCCACGCTCTGTGCCTCGCAGAAATCAATGCCTATATGGCCGCCATGTCCACATGCGGCAAGTAACTCATATTTTTCAAGCAGGAAATGCCATGACACCCGATATGCTTCGCCAGGAAATTAGTAAACTTGTTGAGCAATACGCTCAAATTGCCCTGGCGCCTAAACCCTTCGTCGCCGGTGAAAGCGTGATCCCGCCTTCCGGCAAGGTTATTGGGGCTCGTGAGCTGCAATTGATGGTTGAGGCCTCTTTGGACGGTTGGTTGACTACCGGTCGTTTCAATGCTCAGTTCGAACAGAAGCTAGCGGAATTTCTGGGGGTTAAATACGCACTGTCAGTCAACTCGGGCTCTTCCGCCAATTTGGTTGCGTTCAGTACGTTGACATCACCCAAGTTGGGTGATCGGGCAATCAAGAAAGGTGACGAGGTGATTGGTGTCGCCGCCGGATTTCCGACAACGGTTAATCCGATTGTTCAGTTTGGTGCAATTCCGGTGTTTGTCGATGTCGATATGGTTACGCATAACATTGATGTCAATCTGATCGAGGCTGCAATTACACCCAAAACCAAAGCTATCATGCTTGCCCATACATTGGGCAATCCGTTCAATCTTGGTGCGGTCAAGGCTATCTGTGAGAAGTACGATCTCTGGTTGATCGAAGATTGCTGTGACGCCTTGGGGGCGACCTATGACGGTAAGTTGGTTGGTACTTTTGGGGATATCTGCACCCTGAGCTTCTATCCTGCACACCACATCACGATGGGTGAAGGTGGTGCAGTGTTCACCAACAGTCCACAGTTGAAAGTGATTGCCGAGTCGTTCCGCGACTGGGGCCGTGACTGCTATTGTGCACCGGGTTGCGACAACACCTGCGGTGATCGTTTTGGTCAACAGTTCGGCAGCCTTCCTCAGGGCTACGACCACAAGTATGTGTATGCGCATTTGGGTTACAACCTTAAAATTACCGACATGCAAGCGGCGTGTGGTCTGGCTCAGTTGGACCGTGCGCAGGAATTTATCGACGCGCGTAAGAGAAATTATGTGTTGTTGAAAGAGCGCCTGAGCAGCCTTTCGGATTTCCTTGAGATCGCAGAGCCGACGCCAAACAGTGATCCATCCTGGTTTGGCTTTCCTATAACTCTGAAAGAAAGCGCTGGTGTGCAACGTGTCGACTTATTGAAGTTTCTTGATCAAAATAACATCGGTTCGCGTCTGTTGTTTGCAGGCAATCTGACTCGTCAACCTTACTTTCAGGGAATCGAGTACCGTGTAGTGGGCGAGTTGACAAATACCGACCGCACGATGAACCAGACATTTTGGTTGGGTATCTATCCGGGCGTAGGGCAGCAGCAATTTGAATACATTGGTGAAAAGCTGGAAGAGTTTTTCGGTATTAACTTTTAAGTATGAAGACCATATTGCTGACAGGTCCCACCGGCTTTTTGGGAAGCGCACTGGCACGTCATTGGGTGAAGGCCGGTTATAGTGTCTCGGCTCTCATTCGCCCGACATCGAATATTGCCAAGATCGAAGATTTTTCCGGCGGTATTCGATTGTACAGCTGCAGCAGCGATGAGGATGTGCTTCGTGCAGTCGAAGAGAGCGCTCCCGAGTACATTGTCCATACGGCCTGTTCGTACGGTCGTGCGGGTGAGTCTCTCGTTGACATATTCGACGTGAATGTTCGGTTGGGGTTGTTGCTGCTAGAGGGCGCGAAACGGCTTAATAAGGAAGTTGCTTTCGTCAATACAGGGACGATACTTGATCCGGCTGTCAGCAGTTATGCTATGTCCAAACAGAGTTTCAGTGCATATGGTGCGGTTCACGCCACGCTTGGCGGCATGGGTGTCAAGTTCATAAACGTTGCTTTACAACATATGTACGGACCCGGGGATGATAAAAGTAAATTCACCACTTATGTGATAAGTTCTTGTTTGGCCAATGTGGAGCGACTGCGACTCACATCAGGTATTCAGGAAAGAGACTTTATATTTATTGATGATGTTATCAGCGCTTACGATACGATTCTTTCATCTGTCGAGCGTATCGCAAAAAGTGAAACTATTGAAGTGGGCTCCGGTGAGGCAGTGTCCGTAAGAACATTTGTAGAATTAGTCCATTCCCTGACGTCCTCCCGTACGGTGTTGGAGTTTGGTGCTGTTTCCTACCGTGCTAATGAGGCGATGTTATTTAAAGCGGATATTAGTCGTATGCGCTCGTTGGGCTGGGCACCTGCTACCTCGCTGCAAACGGGCATACAAGTAACGATCAATCAGGATATTTTACAATGAAGTTTCTCATTACGGGCGGTTGCGGTTTTTTGGGGAGTAATCTGGCGTCTGATGCGATTCAGCGCGGCGATGAGGTCGTCATCTTCGACAGCTTGTATCGTAGCGGATCAAGGGAGAACCTCACGTGGTTGCAGAATCAGGGGGAGTTTCTGTTTGAGCATGGCGATATTCGTAATCAAAATGACATCACTCGCGTCGTGCAAAATCATAAACCTGATGTGATTTTTCATCTTGCCGGACAAGTCGCCATGACAACCTCCATTTCGAATCCTCGCATGGATTTTGAAGTGAATGTCATGGGCACGCATAATTTGCTGGAAGCAGTGCGGCTTTTTGCTCCGAGTGCCACGGTAGTCTATTCATCCACTAATAAAGTCTATGGCGATTTGGAGCAGTTCACTTATCGTGAAACGGCTACCCGTTATGAGTGCATCGACAGATTGAACGGTTTTGATGAGACCACCCAACTCGACTTCCATTCTCCTTACGGTTGCTCCAAAGGTGCTGCTGATCAATATATGCTGGATTATGCCCGCATTTTTGATCTGAACACCGTAGTCTTCCGCCATTCATCCATGTATGGGGGCCGTCAATTCGCTACTTATGACCAAGGCTGGGTCGGTTGGTTTTGCCAAAAAGCTATTGAGGCAAAAAGCGGAAAAGTGGACAGTCCGTTTACAATATCCGGCACGGGCAAACAAGTTCGTGACGTGTTGCATGCCGATGACATGAAAACACTCTACATGAGCGCTGTGAATAATATAGAGGCGGCCAGAGGTCAAGCGTTTAATGTAGGCGGAGGGGTTGCTAATAGTTTGTCGCTGCTCGAGTTGTTCGCGTTATTGAATGAAATCAATGACATTGAACTGAGTTATACCAAGCTGCCTGTTCGTGAAAGCGATCAGCGTGTTTTTGTTGCTGATATCACCAAAGCGTACGATTTGTTAGGTTGGAAACCAACAGTCTCCGCGAGAGATGGTGTAGCGCGCATGGTAGGCTGGGTGAGTCAGCAGTAATGCCCGAGAATGTGACTGTTGAGCGAACTCAAAACTACCTGAGGCAGATCAAGGGAGCTGTCTTATATAAAGGCGTCGCAGTTGCTGCTTCGTTTTTGGCGATCCCGATAATGATTTCCTATTTGGGGATTGCTCAGTTTGGTGTTTGGTCGACGTTGCTGACTATTATGTCGTGGGTTGTTTTTTTTGATTTAGGGGTCGGCAACGGACTTCGTAATAAAGTTGCCGAGTCTCTTGCTAAAGACCTTCCAGGCGAAGCTCGAAATTATATTTCGTCGGCCTACAGCTTGATCGCCTTCATAGCAGTGTCGCTGTGGCTGCTATTTGCTGTTTTGTCATACACGGTTTCATGGCAGCGCATCTTCAATACTTCGCTGATTGCCGAGGACGACTTGCGGTATGCGGTTCAGGTGGCGATTACATTTATGTTGATCAATTTTTGGGTTGGATTGATCACGGCACTCTTAGGCGCAGTGCAAAAAAGCGCGCTTGTTTCGCTAGGGCAGTTGTTTACCAATGTGTTTGCATTGGTGGTGGTTTATTTATTAAGCATCTCAGGTGAGGGGAGCATCATTAAGCTTTCCTGGGTGTACGGTTTTGCCTTGTTGGGGGGGAATGTACTTCTGAGTGTGTGGTTTTATCGGCAGTACGAGTATTTGACGCCTATCTTTATGTTGTGCCGAGATCATGTCACACCGCTATTGTCGGTGGGTGCGCAGTTCTTTGTTATTCAATTGGCTGTGTTGGTTGTTTTTACGACTGATAAGATTTTGATAACTCAGCTGTTTGGTCCTGAGCATGTAGCCGAGTACGAGGTTGTTTTTAAATTATTTAGTATCGTTACATTTCTTCATACGTTGATTTCTTCGCCTTTATGGTCGGCGTACACCGACGCCTATCATCGTAAAGATACCATCTGGATCACAGGGATGCTGCGCACACAGTTAAAGTTGTACTGTGTTGTTGTTATTGGTTTGCTGATCCTTGGTTTGTTGGCACCGTTCATTATCAGTATTTGGATAGGTCGCGATTTTTCAGTGTCTATGTCCTTGGTTGCTCTCGTTGCGCTTTTTGTGTCTGTCACTACATGGAATAATATTTTTGCAATTATGCTCAATGGTGCGGGAGCCGTCCGTGTTCAGTTGTATACCGCGGTTGCAGCGATGATTGTGAATATTCCCCTAGCACTGGTGTTAGTTAAATTTTTCGAAATGGGTGTAGGGGGCGTTGTATTGGCAGCGACACTGAGCCTGCTTTTTTCCGCAGTTCTCCTGCCGCTGCAGGTATACAAGCTGTTGGGGCGTAAGACAGAATCGGTTTGATGGGCATCGCGTGCGTATTTGATCTAGATTGGCGCTAAATAATGTTAAGGGATTTGAATGAATAACGTTGAGAGTTTGGTCAGTGTGTTGGTGCCGGTCTACAACCGAAAAGATATAATCATCGAAACACTGAACTCTGCATTGTCTCAGACCTACAAAAATATTGAAATTATTGTCGTCGATAATTGCAGCATTGATGGGACTTGGGAGTTGGTTTCTGAGTTGGCAAAGTCAGACAGCCGATTGAGAGTTTTTCGGAATACCACCAATCTTGGCCCGGTTCGAAACTGGCTGCGGTGCTTGGAGGAAGCTCGAGGTACGTACGGTAAGATTTTGTGGTCTGACGATCTAATTGCACCTAACTTTTTGAAGGCAACCCTGCCGTTCTTCAGCGATGAAAATGTGGGTTTTGTCTTTACCTCCACCCGAGTGTTTAGTTCAAACCCGGACCAGGGTAAGTTGCATCACTCAATTGGCACTACGGGTATATATAGTACTGAACGGTTTATAGCTGGAGATCTAAACGGTCTCGGGTATCCGGTATCGCCTGGATGTGCGCTGTTTCGGCTAGAGGATTTGCGTGAGAGTCTATTGTTGCAAGTTCCAAACGCTGTAGGCAGTGATTTCTCAATGCATGCGATTGGTAATGATCTATTGCTTTTTTTGCTGGTGTCTAATAAGTATAAAAAATTTGCTTTTGTATCGGACGTGTTGTCTTTCTTTCGAGCGCATGAGGGGTCGATCAGCATTTCTTCAAAAAACTGTAAGTTGCCGTTACATTACAATTTGGCACGTGCGTATTTTGTGGAGGCTGTTCGGCCCGATTTGATTTACAAGCTTAATGCCAGTTTGTATCTGCATCTCCTCCGTTATCCTGATTCAAAGGATTATGGTGTGGTCGATATATCTGATTTTTATGTGAGTAACAGATCTACGGCATTTTCGCGTTTTTATTTGATGCAACTTATGGTTCGTAAGTTTTGCAGGAAGTTTCTGGCTGTTTAAGCAGTTGGCGTAGAGGGGGGGGGTATGTATTTCGTTTTTTATTTTTTATCTGGTTTTCCCGCCTTAGCCTTAAATTTCGGTTTGGGAAATGTTCCCGTTAGATATTTGGCACTTCCGCTGTTGGCATTTTTTACTCAAATAAAAAAAGTCGATCTTTTGCTCTTGTTTTGCTCGGCAGCTCATCTTATTTATAGCTTTGGATTCGCTGAGGTCAGGCCGTTTGCACTGATAGATCTAAGCTATATTCTTGGATATGTTTATATTTTCTTGGGTGTGGGGGTTGTCAGGAAAAATCCGCGTGCGTTCAGAATATTTGTTATGGTTTTTTGGTGTTTGAATATTTTTTATGCGGTGTATCAAGATGTTGTTTTGATGCTTGGTGGTAGCCAGGACTGGGTGTTGGCGCATGAAAACACCCATGATTTATCATACACAATTCCGTCGGTTGAGTTGTTTCCGTTTCTGTACCGAGTGACAGGGTTGTTTATTGAGTCTGCGCCTTTTGTTATCTATTTAATGATCACCCATTTGGCCTTCTCTATAATGAAGGTGTCTAAGTGGTTGAAGTGGATTAATTTGTTCATTATTTTTCTAGCTGGTGCGAAAGTTGGTTATTTGTTTCTACTGCTTCTTGGTGGGAGTTATGTGCTCAGTAAGCTGGGGTTGAAGTTGCTGAAGTTTATGATGGTTGGCATTTCGTTATTGCTGATCTTTGCGCCTGTGCTACTGGACCTGATTGTTGAGGCTAATTCATTTGGTAGCTTGTGGGTGAGATTGAACTCTTTCTATGAGATTGTTTTGGGTTTTTCTTCTGGGATATACGGGCTGCTCTTCGGCTATGGTTTTGTGTCTAGTGCCCAACTGATCAGTGGCGACTTTGATGGGCCGATGCGCGGAATCGATTTTTTCTCGACCTTTATATACGCTAATGGGGTACTCGGCTCTCTAATCTTGTTGTCTCCGTTGGTACTTTGGGTTTTTCGCAATGCTCGCGGCTTTACACTTGTGCAAAAGAATTCATCAAGCCTTATTTTGTTTTTGGCACTGCTTACGATGGGGTCCTTGCTGAATTTTCAATATGCATACTATTTGTTTGTGATTGCGTTTTCATCTGGGTGTCATGAGCCTGAGCGTATTCGTTTTAAAGAGGTCGACTGATGGTGAAGTTAAGTATTATTACAGTGGTTTACAACGACCGCGCGGGATTTATTAAAACGGCTGATAGCGTCGCGGAGCAACGCAAGTATTATTCGAATATCGAGTACGTTGTCATTGATGGTGGCTCAAAGGATGGCACTGCCGAAGCCATTGCTGAAGCCGGGCGTGGAGTTGATTATTGGGTGTCTGAGCCTGATAAAGGGATCTACGATGCAATGAACAAGGGCATTCATGCCGCAACAGGATCTGCATTATTGTTTTTGAATGCTGGTGATTATTTTGTTGGTGATGTATTGAGTCCATTTTGTACCGCGCCAGCTTTCCTGCCGGTGAAATACATTGATATTCTGGGGCGGTTCCGTAATCGGCCCATCGAAAACCCTCGCACGGGTATCTCGAACTGCCACCAAGGAATTATATTCGAGGCCAGCACAATTGAGTACGATTGCGCCTATGATATCTGCGCTGATTATAAATACTTTTTGGATCATGGATATGATAATAAAGTAGCGATGCTCCCTTCCGGCGGATATGTTTTTTTCGATGCGGTTGGTGTCAGTGCGACACGCATCCACGAGAGAGATCGCCAGATTTTTGAAATTCGTCGTCAGCGTTTCGGCTCGGTTGTGGCACTCATATACGAGAGTGTTCCATTTCTGAAAAGATGCATTAGAATTATTTTGAGAAAATAGATAAGGATTTTTTTATGAAAAAGGCATTAATCACCGGTATTACCGGACAAGATGGCTCTTATTTGGCTGAGTTTTTGCTTGAGAAGGGTTATGAGGTTCACGGTATTAAGCGCCGTGCCTCATCCTTTAATACCCAGCGTGTCGACCATATTTATCAAGATCCGCATGTCGACAACCAGAAATTCGTCCTGCACTACGGTGATTTGACCGATTCCTCAAACCTCACCCGTATCATTCAAGAAGTACAGCCAGACGAAGTCTACAACTTAGGGGCGCAGTCGCACGTTGCTGTGAGCTTCGAGTCGCCTGAATACACCGCCGACGTCGATGCGATGGGGACATTACGGATTCTGGAGGCTATTCGCCTGCTGGGGCTCGAGAAAAAAACCAAATTTTATCAGGCATCGACGTCTGAGCTTTACGGCCTAGTGCAGGAAATTCCACAAAAAGAGACCACGCCGTTCTATCCTCGCTCGCCTTATGCAGTGGCAAAAATGTACGCTTACTGGATTACGGTCAACTACCGTGAAGCCTATGGTATGTATGCGTGCAACGGTATTCTGTTCAACCACGAATCGCCGCGTCGGGGTGAAACGTTCGTTACCCGCAAAATTACTCGAGCCTTGGCAAATATTTCCCAAGGGCTGGAGAAGTGCGTGTTCTTAGGCAATATGGACGCATTGCGCGATTGGGGTCATGCGAAGGACTACGTGCGCATGCAATGGATGATGCTTCAGCAAGATGAGCCAGAAGATTTCGTAATTGCAACCGGTGTTCAGTATTCCGTTCGCGAGTTCGTTCGTTGGTCAGCTGCTGAACTGGGTATCCAATTACGGTTCGAAGGCACGGGGGTTGAGGAAATTGCAGTAGTAGAGGCGATTGAAGGCAACAACGCACCGGCACTCAGCGTTGGTGATGTCGTCGTACGTGTTGACTCACGCTACTTCCGTCCTGCTGAAGTAGAAACCCTGTTGGGTGATCCGACTAAAGCCAAAACTAAATTGGGTTGGACTCCAGAAATCACCGTTCAGGAAATGTGTGCCGAGATGGTGCGTGAAGACCTTAAGGTGGCGCAGCGTCATGCCTTGCTGAAGCAGCATGGGCATGAGGTTCCTGTCGCAACGGAGAACTGATCTGTGGATAGCCATCTGAATGAAAAAGTCTTGGTCGTCGGTTATCACGGGATGGTCGGTTCGGCCATTGTCAGACGCCTGCAAGGCTTGGGGTATCGGAACGTTTTGACTATCGGTCGAGAGGACGTTGATTTACTGAATCAGAATGCGGTGAGGGCGTATTTCGACGCCAACGCGATTGATCAAGTTTATTTAGCAGCTGCACGGGTAGGCGGGATTCACGCCAATAATACCTACCCCGCTGATTTCATCTATGACAACCTGATGATTCAGGCCAATGTGATTGAGGCTGCGCATCGATCTGGCGTGCAGAAACTTCTTTTCCTTGGTTCATCGTGCATCTATCCAAAGCTCGCAGAGCAACCTATGGCCGAAGGTGTGTTGTTGACCGGGGCGCTTGAGTCGACGAATGAGCCCTACGCGATTGCTAAGATCGCGGGTATCAAATTGTGCGAAAGCTATAACCGTCAACATGGTCGTGACTACCGCAGTGTAATGCCAACCAACTTGTACGGGCCTCACGACAATTATCATCCCGACAACAGCCATGTTATTCCAGCCTTGCTGCGCCGCTTTCATGACGCGGTTGCGCAATGTGCCGAGGAGGTCAGCATCTGGGGCAGTGGCAACCCCATGCGCGAGTTCCTGCACGTAGACGATATGGCGGCTGCCAGCGTCCATGTAATGGAATTAAGTGCCGAGGTTTATCAGAACAATACTCAGCCCATGCTTTCCCATATCAACGTCGGAACCGGTATTGATTGCACCATTCGTGAGCTGGCAGAAACCGTAGCCAAGGTGACCGGGTTCAGAGGTGCATTGACTTTTGACTCGAGCAAGCCTGATGGCGCTCCGCGTAAACTGATGGACGTGTCACGCCTCAAGTCCATGGGGTGGACGGCGACCATCAATCTGGAGGATGGATTGCGCGACGCGTATCAGTGGTTCGTTGCCAATCAAATGGATGCCCGAAGCTGATATGTTTCTGGACAACGACACCTTCAGGACAGTTGTAGCCTCTACGTGTCTGGTATCTATTGATCTGATTATCACCCGCTTAGACGGCCGAGTCTTGCTCGGTCGTCGGGTTCATCGCCCGGCGAAAGGGTACTGGTTTGTTCCTGGCGGGCGAATTTTCAAAGGCGAAGCGCTGGACGATGCATTTAGCCGCTTGGCGCTGGCAGAAATCGGATTGCACCTCAACAGATGCGATGCACGATTTTTAGGGGTGTACCAGCACTTCTATGAAGACAGCGTGTTTGGTGACGAGCCCAATGACCCCAGCACACATTACGTCGTGTTGGCTTATCACTTGGAGTTCTCGGATACTGAGGTATTCGAGCCTCCGACGATTCAGCATGAAGCGTATGATTGGTTGTCAGCAGGCGAAATGAGTGAGTGTGTGTTCGTACATGACTACACTCGGGCCTATTTATCAGCGTTGATCAAGTAAGAATCAAAGGATGATTGAATGTTTCTTCCTGTAATTATGGCGGGTGGCTCAGGCACCCGCCTTTGGCCATTGTCCCGCCAGTTGCACCCAAAGCAGTTCCTGCCGTTGGTCGATGCGGATCTGACGATGCTGCAGGCCACTATCAAGCGTCTTGACGGGCTGGAGCATGCAGTTCCCCGCTTGATTTGTAATGAAAGTCACCGTTTTCTGGCGGCGGAACAGCTTCGGCAGTTGGGTCTGGAAGAGGCCAACATTATCCTCGAACCGGTGGGGCGCAACACTGCTCCGGCCATCGCTCTGGCTGCATTACAAGCGTTGACCGAGCAGGACGACCCCATCCTGCTGGTACTGGCTGCCGATCACTTGATCCAAGATGTTGATGAGTTTCACCGGAGCATCGCCAAGGCGCAGGTGCTCGCTGAGGCCGGCAAGTTGGTGACCTTCGCCATTACGCCGACGCATCCTGAAACCGGCTATGGTTATCTTCAAATGGGCCCATCAGTAGGGGACGGTGGTTTTGAGGTCAGTCGTTTCGTCGAAAAGCCAAACCTTGAAACGGCGCAGCAGTATTTGTCTGAGGGCAGTTACTTCTGGAACAGCGGCATGTTCATGTTCCGTGCAAGCCGATACCTTCAAGAGCTTGAGCAGTTTCAGCCGAAAATTGTTTCAGTGTGCCGTGAGGCGTTGGCCGGCGGTCAGCAGGATATGCACTTCACTCGTGTCGACAGCGCAGTATTCGCGACCAGTCCTGATGACTCCATTGACTATGCCGTCATGGAGAAAACGTCAGACGCTGTAATGGTTCCCCTGAACGCTGGATGGAGCGATATCGGCTCGTGGTCGGCGCTCTGGGCGGCGGGGGAAAAAAACGCTGAAGGAAATCTGTTTAAGGGGGATGTGCTTTCCGAGAACACTTCTGGCAGTTATGTCCATGCGACACATCGACTGGTCGCGACCGTTGGTGCGGTCGACCTGATCATTGTCGAGACCAAAGACGCCGTACTGGTCGCGCACAAGGATCACGTACAGGATGTGAAAAAAATCGTTGATCAACTCCAGAGTTGTAAGCGCCAAGAACACGCTAACCACCGTGAAGTCTATAGACCATGGGGCATGTACGACTCGATCGACAATGGTGAGCGTTACCAGGTCAAGCGAATCACTGTGAAACCCGGTGAGAAACTCTCGGTGCAGATGCATCATCACCGCGCAGAACACTGGATTGTGGTGAGCGGAACTGCTCGTGTGACCAACGGTGAAAAAACCTACCTAGTGACTGAAAACCAATCGACCTATATCCCTATTGGTCAGGTTCATGCACTGGAAAACCCTGGAATGATCCCGCTCGAGTTGATCGAAGTGCAGTCAGGTTCTTATCTGGGAGAGGACGATATCGTTCGTTTCGAAGATATCTACGGTCGAGTGAAGGGTTGATACGTGAAAATTTCAATTATCACCGTTTGCTATAACAGCGCTTCGACCATTCGTGACACCTTGGAATCTGTCCTGTCGCAAACCTATGAGGATATTGAATATATCGTTATTGATGGGGCATCAAAGGACTCGACGTTGGCGATAATCTCTGAATATGAAGAGCGCATAACGACTGTTCTAAGCGAGCCGGATAAGGGTATTTATGACGCGATGAACAAGGGTGTCAAATGTGCAACAGGAGACTATGTTGGCATTCTAAACTCGGATGATGTGTTCTCAAGCACTTCAACTATCGAGGCATTGGTGAATTTCTTGCAGGCCAATCCCGACTGTGACGCTTCATATGCAAACTTGGTGTTTGTCGAACGTGACAACACCGAAGTCGTGACACGGAAATACTCGTCATCTGGATTTGCGGCTTGGAAAATTCGCTTTGGATTCATGATCCCTCATCCGACCTTTTATGCACGTCGTAGCCTTTTTGAGCGGTTTGGTTACTATAAACTGAGTTATCGGGTTTCAGCTGATTTTGAACTCATGGCCCGCTTTATCAAGCAGGGTATAAAGCTTGCTCGGCATGATGCGAATATGGTCAAGATGCGTCAGGGCGGAATTAGTACGACAGGGTTTTGGTGGAAAGTTCATCAAAACATGGAAATCGTCAGGGCTTGTAAAGAGAACGGTATCTATACAAACATTTTCATGGTTGCCATGAAGATCCCTTTCAAAATTGCCAGCTATTTTTTCAAATGAGGTCCGTAAATAAGGTTTTACTTACAGGAACAACCGGTTTCGTTGGGTCGCAGCTCTTGGGCCATTTACTTGGGTTGGGGCGTCATTCGGTTGTCGTCGCATCTCGAACTGATCACGCGAACGTTGACCCGCGTTGTCAAGTATTCAATGTTGGCGAATTCGGGTCACGTACGCTTTGGCATGACGCGCTGGTGGGGGTCGATTGTGTGGTTCATCTGGCAGGGCGTGCTCACGTCTTGACTCGGGAGAGCAATGCGCTGCAGCTGTTTCGCGAGGCCAATACCGAGGCGACCCTCAATCTGGCAAGGCAGGCGGCCGCTCAGGGTGTAAGACGTTTCGTTTTTATAAGCTCAATCGGTGTAAATGGCGCGCTGACTACCGAACATCCTTTCTCAGAGACCTCTACCCCAGCACCGCACGCAGATTATGCCGTTTCAAAGCTAGAGGCAGAAGTGGGTTTGATGCAACTCTCCAACGACACGGAAATGGACGTTGTCATCATTCGACCGCCATTGGTGTATGCCGCTCATGCCCCAGGAAACTTTCGGCGTCTGCTCAAACTTGTCCATACGGGTATTCCGTTGCCGTTTGGGCGAGTAAAGAACAGTAGAAGCATGATCGCTCTGGAAAACCTGGTTGACCTCATCACCGTTTGCGTGGAGCACCCCGCAGCTGCGAATCAGGTGTTTTTAGCTTCCGATGGCGTTAATTTCTCCACGGGACAAATAATTGACCTTTTGGCCCAGGGCATGAGTCAGGGCATGAGTCGAAGAGGTCGGCAGATCCCCTTGCCTGTCTGGTTTCTGAGAGTGGCTGCGAGGTTATTGGGTAAGCAGGGGATCTATACGCAGCTGTGCGGCTCGCTGAAGATAGATTCCTCCAAAACCACGCAACTGCTTGGCTGGGTACCACCTGTTTCGGCTGAAGCTGCAATGATCAAAGCAGGGCAAGAGTTCAGAAGGAAAGTCGTCGGTTCGTGACGCGTTGGAGTCGTATGTGATGGTTTGGATTTTTTTTGTTATTGCCGGTGGTATTTCTCTGTTGCTGACGAGTGCTCTACGACGCTATGCGCTTTCTAAAAGCTTGATAGACGTACCTAATGCTCGTAGTTCTCATACGGTCCCTACCCCCCGTGGTGGTGGTGTGGCGATCGTGTTGAGTTTTCTATTGTTGTTGCCTGTGCTCTCTCTATTTTCGCTTTTGCCTTGGACATTTGCCTGGGAACTGCTGGGTGCGGGGGCCGGCATCGCAGTGCTGGGGTTCCTGGATGACCATGGTCATATTGCTGCTCGATGGCGGCTCCTTGGTCATTTCAGCGCTGCGGTCTGGGCAGTTTTTTGGCTGGGCGGTGTTCCCCCGCTGACTATATTGGGTGTCGTGTTTGATATGGGCTGGGTTGGGACAGTGCTGTCTCTTTTCTATCTGGTTTGGATGCTCAATCTCTATAATTTTATGGATGGGATCGATGGCCTGGCCAGCATCGAGGCTATTTCTGTCTGCCTGAGCGCGTCGCTTATTTATGTACTGATGGATTTCAGTATGCTGGCATGGGCGCCGTTGCTATTGGCATTCACGGTGGCGGGATTTTTATATTGGAACTTTCCCCCTGCGAAGATTTTCATGGGAGATGCCGGTAGTGGTTTTCTGGGTGTCACCCTTGGAATTTTTTCCTTGCAAGCGGCGTGGACGTCGCCTTCTCTTGTATGGATATGGCTGATTCTGATGGGTGTATTCGTAGTGGATGCTACATTCACGCTTGTCAGGCGTCTGGTTCGGGGGGACAAGGTTTATGAAGCGCACCGTAGCCATGCGTACCAGTATGCGTCACGACAGTTTGGTCGTCATTTGCCTGTGACGTTGACCGTTGGGCTTGTGAATGTGGTTTGGCTGTTGCCAGTGGCGCTGTGCGTCGGGTTATTGGGAATGGATGGTTTTCTAGGTGTAATTATTGCGTATGTTCCATTAGTTCTATTGGCTTGGAAGTTCCAGGCGGGTGCAGTTGAGAAAGGTAAGGACGGGTAGCAAGTGTCTGGAGTATCCGCAGTACAAATGTTTTTTTGTGATGTTTGACCCGTTCGGAGGCAATTATGGATATGTTACGGATCTATTTGTTGGGTCTACCTCGCAGATATAAACGATTCCTTCAGGTTCTCACCGACGTCCTACTCGTGTGGTTCGCACTATGGATGGCATTCGTTGTGCGTTTGGGGATCGATGAAATGATCAACCCTATCCGTATGCACCCATGGCTTTTCATCTCCGCCCCCCTGACTGCCATCCCGCTATTCGTCCGTTTTGGTATGTACCGTGCTGTCATGCGTTACTTTGGTAACGATGCATTGATTGCCATTGTCAAGGCGGTAAGCCTTTCATCGTTGATATTGGCGCTTGTTGTTTACTGGTATAGCAATCATCAGAACGTAGTGCCGCGCTCTATCATTTTCAACTACTGGTGGCTGAGCCTGATCACTATTGGTGGGCTGCGTCTAGCGATGCGCCAATACTTTTTGGGAGATTGGTTCACGGCAGCACAACATGTACCATTCACTAGTCGCGACAACGGGTTACCTAAAGTTGCCATCTACGGCGCTGGTGCCGCGGGTAACCAGTTGGTCGCTGCCCTGCGGATGGGGCGAGTGATGCGACCGGTGGCGTTTATTGACGACGATGAAAGTATCAGTGATCGCGTGATTTCGGGATTGCAAGTCTACAAGCCCAAACACATCCAACGCATGGTGGATGCGACGGGAGCTGAGGAAGTTCTACTGGCTATCCCTTCTTCGAACCGAGCTCGACGCCGTGAAATCCTGGGTTATCTAGAGGGATTTCCACTTCACGTGCGAAGCGTCCCTGGCTTCATGGACTTGGCCAGTGGTCGAGTTAAGGTAGACGATATCCAGGAAGTTGATATCGCCGATTTGCTTGGCCGTGACGCCGTTCCTGCTCAAGCAGATTTGCTTGAGCACTGCATCAAGGGGCAGAGCGTTCTGGTCACGGGTGCCGGTGGTTCAATCGGGTCTGAACTGTGTCGGCAGATATTGTCTCTCAAACCGACAACATTGCTTCTCTTTGAGCATAGTGAGTTTAATCTCTACAGCATTCTTTCAGAACTCGAGCAGCGGGTCACACGAGAGTCTTTGTCTGTCAAAATTCTGCCCATTTTAGGTTCTGTGCGTAATCAGCCAAAGCTGCTCGACGTTATGAAGACCTGGCACGTAGACACTGTTTATCATGCAGCGGCCTATAAACATGTGCCGATGGTTGAACATAATATTGCAGAAGGTGTGTTGAATAACATTATTGGCACCCTCAATACTGCACAGGCTGCTCTTCAGGCAGGCGTTGCTAATTTTGTTCTGATTTCAACAGATAAGGCTGTTCGCCCAACCAATGTAATGGGCAGTACCAAGCGCTTGGCAGAGTTAACACTTCAGGCACTGAGTCGTGAATTAGCCCCCGTCCTATTTGGCGACAGATCCAATATTTCTCGCGTCAATAAAACGCGCTTTACAATGGTCCGATTCGGGAATGTACTGGGGTCTTCGGGTTCTGTCATCCCGCTGTTTCACAAACAGATCAAATCTGGCGGTCCATTGACTGTTACTCATCCAAAAATCACTCGCTACTTCATGACCATACCTGAAGCAGCGCAACTCGTTATCCAGGCTGGTTCCATGGGGATGGGAGGCGATGTATTTGTATTAGATATGGGCGAGCCAGTAAAAATCGTGGAGCTGGCTGAGAAGATGATCCACCTTTCTGGTTTGAGTGTGCGCTCCGAAAAAAATCCCCATGGTGACATTGCGATTGAATTCACTGGCCTGCGTCCTGGTGAGAAACTTTACGAAGAGTTACTCATTGGCGATAACGTGGTGGCCACGCGGCACCCAATGATTATGAGTGCGAATGAAGACCACCTGCCTTGGGACGCACTCAAAGTCAAATTGACGGAATTGTTGGCCGCAGTAGAAGGCGACGATTACTCTCGTGTTCGCCAGCTTTTGCGCGACACCGTCAGCGGCTACGCCCCCGATGGTGAAATCGTCGACTGGATCTACCAACAGCGCCGCTTGGACCCTTGATTTAACACCCTGTTACTCAAGCATTTTTGACGAATGCCCAATATCACCTAAGTTTGAAAAGCAGCTTCGGATAGCTGCTTTTCTCTTACTGATGTCATGGAGCCTCAAAATGCAAAACACCTACCTCACCTCCCTAATCTTCGCCTTCCTCACCACTCTCTCCGTCACCACCACCGCAGCCCCTTCTATCAAACCCGAAGCCCCAACCCCCATCGCCGCTCAGATGTCCAAAGCCGAGCAATCCGCCAAGGTCAACCTGAACGCCGCCGACGCTGAAACCCTTCGTCGCGACCTGTTCGGTATCGGCGCTGCCAAAGCCAAGGCAATCGTTGCTTACCGCGAAAGCAATGGCCCGTTCACGGCGGTGGATGAGTTGTTGGAAGTGAAGGGGATTGGCAAGGCGCTGCTGGAGAAGAACCGCGATCGGCTTGTTATCAACTAAGCCAATAAGGGGAGGCCGGTCATTGACCGGCTTTTTCATCCTTTGCAACCTGGTTTTTCAAGCTGTCGCGCACCACGTCCAGGATGCGCATCGCCAGTGACTTGTCCTCGACACTCCGGGCTAGTACCAAGGCTCCTACCAGTGTCGACATCATCACCAAGCCTCGCGCGTCAGACTGTCCATTCCCCAAGGCTGTTTCAATCTGCTTGAGTCGAGCGCCGAGTACTGCATCTGTTGTTGCACTGTGCTGGCCTCTCAGGCCTAGCTCAGAAGACATGGTCGGCAACGGGCAGCCTTCTGCCGGCGAGGTCAGGTGCCACTCCGACAGGTAGCTGTCAATGAAGGCTTCCAGCGGCCGCTCTTGGCTGAACAGCTTCTCGCAATGGGCATCCAGCTCGGTCGCTGCGGCTTGGAGGGCCTTTTCCACCAGTTCGTCCTTGGACCTGAAGTGCGCGTAAAACCCGCCATGCGTCAGGTTCAGCGCTTTCATCAGCGGCTGCAGGCCGGTTGCGCCGATACCGTCGCGGCGAAAGCGTACTGAGGCTTCCTTGATGATGCGTTGGTGCGTCTGGGCTTTGTGGTCGGATGAATAACGCATAGGGACGGCCTCGGTGACAGGCTGACATTTTAACCAACTTGATTTGATTTACACCCATGTCCTGCTTGTTAGCCTTTGGCACGAAAAGTGGTTACCTCTACGTGGAAGATTGTTCAACAATCGTGAGGTAGCCATGACACTCAGTTTGTCTTTAGCCGACCAGATTGCCCTGGAGCTGCGTGCTGACATCATCGGCGGGCGACTGCTACCAGGAATGCCCTTGGTCGAAATGGAACTGGTGAAGGCCTATAACGCATCGCGTAACACTATTCGTGAAGCGTTGCACCGATTGGGGCAGGAGGGCTTGACCCGTTATGTGCGCAATCGAGGGGTAATGGTCCGGCGGTTGGCGCGGGAGGAAGTGCGTGACTTGTTTGTCGTTCGTCGCACCCTGGAGTTGCAGGCCATCGCCCACAGCGGCCCTCTGACAGAAGATCAATCCCGACGCATGCAGAACGCCATCGACGCCACCGCCCTGGCCCGTGAGCGAGAAGACTGGCGTGCGGTCGCTACCCACAGCCTGGTGTTTCACCAGCATATTGTCGGGTTGATGCACAGCCCGCTGTTCGATGAGTTTTTTGCCCAGGTGATCGCCCAATTGCGCCTGGTGTTTTGCGCCGCGCCCGATGAGCAGCGCTTCCAGTCGCCGTGGCTAGAGCGTGATCGTGAAATTTACACCTTACTGGCCCTGCAGGATAAAACGGCGGCAGGGGAGGCGATGAGCCTGTACCTGGATGATTCGGAACATCTGTCCCTGGCCTTGTTTAACCACCCTTGATCGAGGATCTGCACCATGTACAAAGACTACCCGGCCGCTTATCAGGTCAGCAAAGGTTCGGCGTTGCAGGTCGATACGCCGTTTTACGAGCGTATTCGTGATCGAAAACAGCAACGCACATTGATCGAGCAGTTTGAAGTGCCGATCCGTACGGGCAGGGCGTGGAAGGTGCCGGCCGGGCATGTGTTTCGTGTCACCACGCCGGTGGGCCCGCAGGTGGGTGACTTCAACGTGTGGAACGCCAACGACCCACGCGAGCGTCTGTGGGCGGCGCGTACGCGTCAGCTGCAAGGTGCCCATGTCAGCACCCATGACCGCTTGTGGTCAAACCTGCCATTCCTGCGGCCTTTGGTGACGATCACCGATGACAGCCTGGCCAGTTACGGCATCGATGAGCACGGCGGGCGTCTGCATGATTTGCTGGGTACGCGCTGTGATCCGTATGTGAACCGCATGCTCACTGGCGAGGACTTCCATCACCATTGTCACTCGAACCTGACCCGCGCGGTTTTACCCCACGGTCTGACGGAATTCGACGTGCATGACGTGCTGAATATTTTCCAGTGCACGGGCCTGAATCATGACGACATGTATTTCATGAAAGCCTGCCCGGCGCAGAAGGGCGATTACCTGGAATTTTTTGCCGAGATTGATTTGCTGTGCGCGTTGTCGACGTGTCCCGGTGGGGATTTGTCGCTGCCGATGTGGGGGCCTGAGGCGCAGGATCCGCTGACGGTGTGCCGCCCGCTTGGGGTTGAGATCTATAAGCTGGAGGATGAGTTGCTGAATGGCTGGAGCCAGCCGGAACGTGCTGCCTACAAGGGACAGCACGGTTTGCATATTGCCAAGGCGGCTTGGGAGTAACCCAAGGTTCAGCGATCCTGCGCGTCCTTGGCATCCGCTTGGGCGTTGCGCTCGGCCACGCGCTTGCGTTGTTCGTCGGTGAGTTCCACTTTGTTGGCGCTGTCACGCAGCATCATCAGTCCACCGACGATCGACCCGATCGCGACCACTAAAATCAACCATGCATACCACGGCATAAGGCTCTCCTTGAGGCAGATTGCCGTGGGAGAGTTTTCCCACGGTAATAACTGCTTTGAGTGACGGGCTTTCTTACTAGTTCAGTGTAGGCCCGTTCTGCCTCGTAGTAGATCAGAGCCCGGTCAACATCGCATCCGCCGGCGCGTCGGCACGGTCTTGCGCGGTCATCTGGAAGTAGGCGAACCCAACCACCATGAAGCCCAGGAAGATCAGCCCGATCAGCGCATTGAACCAGGCCATCGCTACCAGGCACACCACCGCCAGCACCAGCGCAATGCCCGGCACGATCGGGTAACCCGGTGCGCGGAAGGTGCGTTCCAGCAGGGGTTCGGTCTTACGCAGTTTGAATAGGCTAAGCATGCTCATGATGTACATCACGATGGCACCGAATACCGCCATGGTGATCATCGCCGCAGTCAGTGTCATGCCGCCCAGGTTGATCAGGCCGTCGCTGTAGATCGCCGCGATACCCACCACGCCGCCGGCGATGATCGCCCGATGCGGTGTTTGAAAGCGTGACAGCTTGGCAAGGAAAGATGGCAGGTAACCGGCGCGGGCCAGGGCGAAGAACTGGCGCGAGTAGCCGAGGATGATGCCGTGGAAGCTTGCCACCAGGCCAAACAGGCCGATCCATACCAGCATGTGCAACCAGCCGGAGCTGTCGCCGACCACGGTTTTCATGGCTTGTGGCAAGGGGTCGTTGATGTTGGACAGGGTGCGCCAATCGCCCACGCCGCCGGCAAAGAACATCACACCCATGGCCAGGATGACCAGGGTCAGGATGCCGCTGATGTAGGCTTTTGGAATGGTGCGCTTCGGATCTTTCGCTTCTTCGGCGGCCATGGCTGCACCTTCGATGGCGAGGAAGAACCAGATGGCGAAAGGAATCGCGGCAAACATGCCGGCAATCGCTGGGGCGCCAAAGGTGTCGGAGCCGGCCCAGCCGTTGAGGGCGAAGTTGCTGAAACTGAAGGCGGGTGCAACCACGCCCATGAACACCAGCAACTCAGCGACGGCGAGCACGCACACCACCAGCTCGAAGGTGGCGGCGAGTTTCACGCCGAGGATGTTGAGGCCCATGAAAACGATATAGGCGCCCACGGCCGCATGTTTCGGATCCAGTGCGGGGAACTGCACATTCAGATAAGCGCCGATGGCCAAGGCGATGGCGGGTGGCGCGAAGACGAATTCGATCAGTGTCGCGAGGCCGGCGATCAAACCGCCTTTTTCTCCGAAGGCGCGACGGCTGTAGGCAAACGGCCCGCCGGCGTGAGGAATGGCGGTGGTCAGCTCGGTGAAGCTGAAGATGAAGCAGGTGTACATCGCGGCCACCATGAGGGAGGTCACCAGGAAGCCCAGCGTCCCGGCGACGCCCCAGCCATAGCTCCAGCCGAAGTATTCACCGGAAATGACCAGGCCGACGGCGATACCCCATAAGTGCAGGGTGCCCAAGGTGGGTTTGAGTTGAGTGTTCATTGTGTTGCTCCCTGAACGGTTTGGAATGATTCAAGGTGTTGCAGCGTGCATGCCAGGCTGAGAATCATTGTCGTAAAGCGGTGCAAGTGTCGCCGCGGGAACGGTTTGGCGTTTGAATTTCCCCTGTGTTGCACCAGATAAGTGCTGTGTTGACTCAGCCGGCGCCTTCGCGGGCAAGCCCGCTCCCACATTGGAGCGTGTATTTCCTGCTGAAACGCGGTCGAGTGTGGGAGCTGGGCTTGCCCGCGATGGGGCCCTTGAAGACCCCACACCTACCCCTGTAAACCCCGCATAAACCCACTCTTTACGCCTTCTTTACGCCCTGCCTACCCCCTCGCTCTCGTTCCTTTACGCCACTCCTGCCGACAATTGCCCTACACGCGGCACTCGCCGCTAAACGGAGAGACTTCCATGAGCGTTCTGGACGGGGTGTCACTGCTATTGGCCGTGGCGCTGTTCATTTATCTGCTGGTTGCGCTGTTACGCGCGGATCGGAACTAGGAGCGGGCTATGCACAGTTATGACTATTGGCTGATCATCGCCTTCTTCGCCGTGGTACTGGTGCCGGCACCGTTCCTGGGGCGGTTCTATTACAAGGTGATGGAGGGGCAGCGCACCTGGCTCACGCCGGTATTGGGCCCGGTGGAACGTGCCTGTTATCGCCTGTCGGGCGTGGATGAGCAGCAGGAACAGAGCTGGCAGAAGTACATGCTGGCCTTGCTCGCGTTCAACCTGGCGGGCTTTGTGCTGTTGTTCGCGATCCTGTTGTTCCAGGACTATCTCCCACTGAACCCGCAGAAATTGCCGGGGCAGGAGTGGACCCTGGCCTTCAACACCGCGGTCAGTTTCATGACCAACACCAACTGGCAGTCCTACAGCGGTGAGGCATCCCTGAGTTACCTCAGCCAGATGGCCGGCCTGACGGTGCAGAACTTCGTCAGCGCGGCGACCGGTCTGGCGGTCTTGGTCGCGCTTTGCCGTGGGATCGGTCGCAAATCCACCAAGACGCTGGGCAACTTCTGGGTCGATATGACCCGCGCCACGCTCTACGGCCTGCTGCCGTTGTGCCTGGTGCTGGCGTTGTTCCTAGTGTGGCAGGGCGTGCCGCAGACCTTCGCTCACTACGTTGACGCCGTGACAATGCAAGGCGTGGATCAAGTGATTCCCCTGGGCCCGGCGGCGAGCCAGATTGCGATCAAGCAATTGGGCACCAACGGCGGCGGTTTCTTCGGTGTCAACTCGGCGCACCCGTTTGAAGACCCGACGGCCTGGGCCAACCTGTTTGAGTTGGCGGCCATCATTCTGATCCCGGTGGCGCTGGTGTTCACCTTCGGCCACTACGTCAAAGACCTGCGTCAGAGCCGCGCGATCCTCGGCTGCATGCTGGCGCTGTTCCTGATCGGCGGCGCGACCTCGTTGTGGGCCGAATACCAGCCCAATCCGACCCTGAATAATCCGGCCGTGGAGCAAACCGCGCCGCTGGAAGGCAAGGAAGCCCGCTTCGGCACCACCGGTACGGTGCTGTGGTCGGTGACGACGACGGCGGCGTCCAACGGTTCGGTCAACGGCATGCAGGACAGCCTCAACCCCCTCAGCGGCATGGTTGCACTGGTCAACATGATGGTCGGCGAAGTGATCTTCGGCGGCGTCGGCGCCGGCATGTACGGCATGTTGCTCAACGTGTTGATCGCGGTGTTCCTCGCCGGCCTGATGATCGGCCGCACCCCGGAATACCTGGGCAAAAAGCTGCAGGCCAAGGAAGTGCAATTGCTGGTCGTGACCCTCTTGGTGATGCCGGTTGGCGTGCTGGTGCTCGGCGCCATTGCCGCGAGCCTGCCCGGCCCGGCCGGTGCCATCAGTAACCCTGGCCCCCACGGTTTCAGCCAGTTGCTCTACGCCTACACCTCGGCCAGTGCCAACAACGGCTCGGCATTTGGCGGTTTCAGCGCCAACACGCCGTTCCACAACCTGATGCTGGGCCTGGGCATGTTGATCGGCCGCTTCGGCTACATCCTTCCGGTACTGGCCCTGGCCGGCAGCCTGGCGATGAAGAAGACCGCCCCGATCGGCCAGAACAGCTTCCCGACCCATGGCCCGCTGTTCGTGACCCTGTTGACCGTGACCATTTTGCTGGTGGGCGGCCTGACTTTCCTGCCAACGCTGGCGTTAGGTCCCATTGCTGAACACTTGAGCATGGGCTTCTAGTAAAGGGATATGAAAATGAATATGCCTGCAAAAAACGCGGCTCCGGCGCACACCCAGGAACCCGCCAAAACCGCCATCTCCGCCCTGTGGCGCCCGGCGCTGGTCCAGGCGTTCGTCAAGCTGGACCCGCGTCAACTGCAACGCTCGCCGGTGATGCTGGTGGTCGAGCTGACCGCCATCCTCACCACCGTGCTGTGCTTCGTGCCCGACACCGCCGTGCCGACGTTCGTCGCGGTGCAGATTGCCGTGTGGTTGTGGTTCACCGTGCTCTTCGCCAACTTCGCCGAAGCCTTGGCCGAAGGGCGTGGCAAGGCGCGTGCCGACAGCCTCAAGGCCGGCAGTGAAGGCCTGAGCGCACGTCGCAAGGAGGCGGATGGCAGCTTCAAGGTCGTGCCGGCCACCAGCCTGCGCAAAGGTGATGTGGTGCGCGTTGCCGCCGGGGAAATGATCCCCGGTGACGGCGAAGTCATCGAAGGTATCGCGGCGGTCAACGAAGCCGCGATCACCGGTGAGTCCGCTCCCGTCATCCGTGAATCCGGCGGCGACCGTTCGGCCGTCACCGGCAACACCCGACTGGTATCGGACTGGCTGCTGATCCGCATCACCGCGAACCCGGGCGAGTCGACACTCGACCGCATGATCGCCCTGGTGGAAGGTGCCAAACGCCAGAAAACCCCCAACGAAGTCGCGCTGGATATCCTGCTGATCGGCTTGACCCTGATCTTCCTGTTGGTGGTGGTGACCCTGCAGCCGTTCGCCCACTTCGCCAGTGGCAGCTTGCCCCTGGTGTTCCTGGTCGCACTGCTGGTGACGCTGATTCCTACCACCATTGGCGGTTTGCTCTCGGCCATCGGTATCGCTGGCATGGACCGCCTGGTGCGTCTCAACGTGATCGCCAAGTCCGGCCGTGCCGTGGAAGCGGCGGGGGACGTGCATGTGTTGCTGCTGGACAAGACCGGCACCATCACCTTTGGTAACCGTCGGTGTGCGGCGGTGGTCGCCGCGCCTGGCGTCAGCGGCAGGGAAGTCGCCGAAGGGGCGTTGTTTGCCTCGCTGGCGGATGACACGGCGGAAGGTAAATCCATCGTCGAATACCTGCGCGCCTTGCACCCTCAGGCCGAGCCGACTGCGGACGAGCTGACGGCCGTGCCGTTCAGTGCCGAAACCCGGCTGTCCGGCGTTGATTATCAGGGCCGCGTATTCCGTAAAGGCGCGGTGGATTCGCTGTTGGCGTTCATCGGTCTACAACGTCGCGACCTGCAGCCCGCGCTGTCGCGGGAAATCGACAAGATCGCCCAAAGCGGCGGCACCCCGTTGCTGGTGTGTGCCGATGGCAAGTTGCTCGGCGCGATCCACCTGAAGGACGTGGTCAAGCCCGGCATCCGCGAGCGTTTCGCCGAACTGCGCAAACTGGGCATCCGTACCGTGATGGTCACCGGCGACAACCCACTGACCGCCGCCGCGATTGCTGCCGAAGCGGGCGTGGACGACGTGCTGGCTGAAGCCACGCCAGAGAAAAAACTCGCCCGCATTCGTCATGAGCAGAACGACGGTCGCCTGGTGGCGATGTGCGGCGACGGCGCCAACGACGCCCCGGCGCTGGCCCAGGCTGACGTCGGCATGGCGATGAACGATGGCACCCAGGCTGCTCGCGAAGCCGCCAACATGGTTGACCTCGATAGCGACCCGACCAAGCTGCTGGACGTGGTGCAGATCGGCAAGGAATTGCTGGTGACGCGCGGCGCGCTGACCACCTTTTCCATTGCCAACGACGTGGCCAAGTACTTCGCGATCCTGCCGGCGCTGTTTGCCTCGATCTACCCGCAACTCGGCGTGCTCAACGTGATGCACCTGCAGAGCCCGCAGAGCGCGATCCTCTCGGCCATCGTGTTCAACGCGCTGATCATCGTGGTGCTGATTCCCCTGGCGCTGCGCGGTGTACGTGTGCAGGCGGCGAGTGCGGCGGCGTTGCTGCGGCGCAACCTGTTGATCTACGGGTTGGGCGGGATCCTGGTGCCGTTCGTGGGCATCAAGGCGATCGACATGCTGTTGACTGCGCTGCACCTGGTTTGACCCTATTCCTGTGGGCGCCCGGTGGGTGCCCACAGGTTGCAATGACCGAATTGAGGAATCCGATATGTCCAACATAATCCGCCCGGCCCTGAGCCTGCTGGTGCTCATGACCCTGATCACCGGCGTCGCTTACCCGTTGGTAGTCACCGGCGTCGCCCAAGTGGCGTTCCCGAACCAGGCCAATGGCAGCCTGGTGCGCGACGATAGCGGAAAAGTGCGCGGCTCCCGCCTGATTGCCCAGGATTTTACCGGTGACAGCTGGTTCCACCCGCGCCCATCAGCCGGCGCGTTTGCCACGGTTTCCAGCAGCGCCAGTAACCTGGGCCCAAGCAACCCGGCGCTGGCCACGCGCGTCTTCGAGGATGCGAACAAACAGTGGGTGCCCAGCCAGGGGCCTGTGCCTTTGGCGTCGCTGACTACCTCTGGCAGCGGTCTTGATCCACACTTGCCACCACCGGCGATTGCCTATCAACTGGCGCGAGTGGCGGCGGCGCGGAATGTGCCGGTGTCGACCTTGCAGCGGTTGCTGGATGAGCACATCGAAAGCCCGTTGGTGGGCCCGCCGGTGGTGAATGTGCTGGCGCTGAATATGGCCTTGGAAAAATTGTAAGCAGTGAAACCGCTTCGCGGGCAAGCCCGCTCCCACAGGGGGATGCATTCCAAATGTGGGAGCGGGCTTGCCCGCGAAGGCGGCCTTGAGCGCAATCAATAAACACCTGAAGGAACCCCCGAGCATGAGCGACTCCGGCCGCGCCGACGCCCTCTTAGCCGATCTGCCCCGGGACGGCCGTGGCCGGCTCAAAGTTTTTCTCGGCGCCGCGCCAGGGGTGGGCAAGACCTACGCCATGCTCCAGGCCGCTCACACGCAGTTGCGCCAAGGCGTGCGCCTGATTGCCGGCGTAGTCGAGACCCACGGCCGAGCCGAGACCGAAGCCTTGCTCAGCGGCCTGCCGCAACAGCCTCTGCTGCGCAGCGAATACCGCGGCGTGATGCTCGAAGAAATGGACCTCGACGGCCTGCTCGCCGCCAAGCCCAAGCTGGTGCTGGTGGACGAACTGGCCCACAGCAACGCTCCCGGCAGCCGCCACGAAAAGCGCTGGCAAGACATTCAGGAATTGCTCGCCGCGGGCATCAACGTGTTTACCACGGTCAACGTCCAGCACCTGGAAAGCCTCAACGACCAGGTGCGCGGCATCACCGGTGTGCAAGTGCGTGAAACCCTGCCGGACTGGGTGCTGCAGGAGGCTGACGAACTGCTATTGATCGACCTGCCCTCCCGCGAGTTGTTGGAGCGCCTGCGCGACGGCAAGGTCTATGTGCCGGAGCAGGCCCGCGCAGCCATCGATGCGTTTTTCACCCAGACCAACCTCATGGCCCTGCGCGAGTTGGCGATGCAAACCGCCGCCGCCCACGTCGATGATGATTTGGCCCAAGGCTATCGCCAACTCGGCCAGGCTGCGCCAGCGGTGCGCGGTCGCTTGTTGGTGGGTGTGGATGGCGACGCGCAAGCCGAGCGCCTGGTGCGTCATGCCAGTCGCGTTGCCCAGCGCCGGCATCTGCCGTGGAGCCTGGTGCATATCGATAACGGTCGAGCGCGGGATGAGCAGTCGCGGCTACGCCTGCAGAATGCCCAGCAACTGGCCGAGCGCCTGGGCGGTGAGGTGGTGCTGTTGCGGGCGGGGGAGGTGGCGAAGACGCTGATCCAGCACGCCGCCGAACGCCGTGCCAGCCTGCTGCTGGTGGGGCAGTCACGGATGCGTTGGCGGCGTCGCTTGTTCGGCGGTGGCCTGGCCGCGCGTTTGCTGCGCAATGCGCGCGGTCTGGAAATCAACGTGCTCGACAGCGATGACATCCCCGCACCGCCACGCTTGCCGGATGTGCGCGGGCTGGTGTGGTTCGACTACGCACTGGCGGTCGTGGCGACGGTGGCGGCGGCGGCAGTGGCCTGGGCGGTGTCCAGCGTCTTGCCGCTGCCGAACATCTCGCTGGTGTTCCTGGCCGCCGTGTTGCTGGTGGCGGTGCGCAGCAGCCTGGGGCCGTCGCTGGTGTGTGCAGCCTTGTCGTTCATGACCTACGACTTCCTGTTTATCCCGCCGAATTTTTCCTTTGCCATCCAGCGCGAGGAAGACGTGCTGACCCTGTTGTTCTTCCTGTTGATGGCAGCGCTGACCGGCAACCTGGCCGCACGTCAGCGCCGGCAGTTGCAGGCATTGCGCGACACGCAGGAAGAAACCAGCGAGCTGCTTGACCTGTCACGCAAACTCACCGCCGCTACCGATCGCCAGGCCGTGATCAGTGCCGCAGCGCATCATTTGCAAGGCTGGAGCGACCTCGATCTGTGCCTGGTCAATCGCGATGGCCAGGGCGGTTGGACGATCGAGACCGGTGGCCCGCTGACCCTCACCGAAGCCGAGCGCGCCGCTGCTGACTGGGCCTGGCAGCATGATCAGCCAGCGGGCATGGGCACCGGCACCTTGCCGTTCGGGCGTTGGTGGTGGTGGCCGTTGTCGGGCGAAGAAGGCCCCTTGGGTTTGCTGGGTGTCAGCCCCAAACCCGGCCTGGAATTGAGCGGCCAACGCCGGCGCTTGCTCACTGCCTTGAGCCAACCACTGGCCCAGGCGCTGGCGCGGGCGCAATTGGCCCAGGAACTGGAGTCCGCGCGGCTGCACGGCGAAACCGAGCAACTGCGCAGTGCCTTGCTGGCTTCGGTGTCCCACGATTTGCGCACACCGCTGACCTCCATGCGCGGCAGCATCGACAGCCTGCTGGCACTCGGTGAGGCCATCCCCCTGGAGGATCGCCGCGAGCTGCTGGAAGGCACCCGCGATGAGGCCGAGCGCCTCGACCGCTATATCCAGAACTTGCTGGACATGACGCGTCTCGGCCACGGCGCGTTGAAACTGGCGCGGGATTGGGTGTCGCCAGGCGACATCGTCGGCAGCGCCCTCGGCCGTCTGCGTGCGGTGCTGGCACCGTTGCAGGTGAGTACCGATGTGCCGCCCGAGTTGCCCTTGTTGTATGTGCATGCCGCGTTGATCGAGCAGGCACTGGTCAATGTGCTGGAGAACGCTGCACGATTCTCGCCCGCTCAAGGTCGCTTGCAACTGAGCGCCGGCGTGTTGGACAACCAGCTGTTTTTTGCCGTGGCCGATGAGGGGCCGGGAATTCCCGAGGACGAGCGCGCGAAAATTTTCGACATGTTCTACACCGCTGCACGCGGTGACCGAGGCGGGCAGGGCACGGGCCTGGGCCTGGCGATCTGCCAGGGCATGGTCGGAGCCCACGGTGGGCATATCAGCGTGGCCGACGGTATTGAAGGGCGTGGCACCTGTATCACCTTGTTCCTGCCCTTGCCGACACAGCCTGGCCTGGAGCGCGAGGCATGAGCTACCCTGTTTTCTTCACGGATTTTGATTGGACACCATGAGCCAGACCTCGACGATTTTGGTCATTGACGACGAACCCCAGATCCGCAAATTCCTGCGCATCAGCCTGGCCTCCCAAGGTTACAAAGTGATTGAGGCCGGCACCGGCAACGAAGGCCTGGCCCAGGCCGCCCTGAGCAAGCCGGATTTGCTGGTGCTCGACCTTGGCTTGCCGGACATGGACGGCCAGCAAGTACTGCGTGAGTTCCGCGAATGGTCGACGGTGCCGGTGCTGGTGCTGTCGGTACGGGCCAGCGAAGTGCAGAAAGTTGAAGCCCTTGATGGCGGCGCCAATGACTATGTGACCAAACCCTTCGGCATCCAGGAATTTCTCGCCCGGGTACGCGCGTTGTTGCGCCAGGCGCCGGCGGGCGAAGCCCAGGAAGCCGCCCTGCGGTTTGGCCCGCTGACGGTGGACCTGGCCTATCGCCGGGTGCTGCTCGACGGTGCTGAAGTGGCGCTGACCCGCAAGGAGTACGCGGTGCTGGCGCAACTGGCACGGCATCCGGGGCGGGTGATTACCCAGCAGCAACTGCTCAAGGACATCTGGGGCCCAACCCATACCGAAGACAGCCACTACCTGCGCATCGTGGTGGGGCACCTGCGCCAGAAACTGGCGGATGACCCGACCCAACCGCGGTTTATCGTGACCGAGGCGGGGGTGGGTTATCGGTTGTTGGGCGGATAAGATTTTCGGCGCTTGCTCTGGCGTCATCGCAGGCAAGCCAGCTCCCACATCCAGAATGCATTCCCCTGTGGGAGCTGGCTTGCCTGCGATGGCGCCATCAGCGACACCACGCATTTCAGCGCTGCTCACTCTCATACCGATTCAACGTATCACTGGCAATCTCCCGCCCCAGGGCGATCAATTCCGGCGCTTTGTAGAATTCGAAAAAACGGCACACCCGCTTCGGCACGTTGATCAGCACATCCGGCGGATACCCGGCAATCTTGTACTGCGCCAGCGACGTCTGCATCACCTCGAAGCTCTGGTTGATAAGGTCCAGCAGCGACGCCGGGCCGACGTTATCGATGATGAACGACCCGGTCGCCGACTTCGGTGCTCCGGGCTTTTCCGGTGCGGCGGCAGGTTGTTGGGATTCCGGCTCGGCGGACTCCAGCCACGGGTTTATCTCAGCGGCCTGCGCCTCCAAAGCCTCCTGCTCCAGCTTCATCAACTGTTCGGCCTGCTTACGGCGAAATGGCAGGTGCGAACCGAGAGATTTCGCCAGGTTGTTGAAGCGACTCTTGAAGGCGGGCGGGCGTTGGATCACGGGCAACTGGTAGTGCTTCTGGTTGGTGGCGTTGAGGTTGACCGCGATGATCAGGTCGCAATGGCTCGACACCACCGGCACGATGGGCAGCGGGTTGAGCAGGCCGCCGTCCACCAGCATGCGATTGCCTTGCATCACCGGGGTGAAGAGGCTGGGAATCGCCGCCGAGGCGCGCATGGCCTGGTGCAGGCAGCCTTCCTGGAACCAGATTTCCTGCTGGTTAGTGAGGTCGGTGGCGACGGCGGTGTAGGGAATGCGCAGTTCTTCGATATTGATCTCGCCGACGATCTTGCGGATCTGGCCGAAGACCTTCTCACCGCGAATCGCACCCAAGCGAAAACTGACGTCGACCAGGCGCAGCACGTCGAGGTAGTCGAGGCTCTCAATCCAGTTCCGGTATTCATCCAGCTTGCCGGCGGCGTAGATCCCACCGACCACGGCGCCCATGGAACAACCCGCGATACAGGCGATGTCGTAGCCACGCCGTTCGATTTCCTCAATCACCCCGATATGGGCGTAGCCCCGGGCCCCGCCGGAGCCCAGCACCAAGGCAACACGTTTTTTCATGGACCATGTCCTCCCCAAGGCAGGTGCCCACAATGCACCCATGAGGGGCCGGCTTCAATCTTCGTGGCGGCCTGCAATATTTTTCCTGGGTAGCGGTGCTGCTCGGGTATGCTCTGGTCCCTAGGTACTACCGATTTCAGGCTAAGGACAGGCACTTTTCCATGTAGGCAACGTCTACAGCGTACGACTGTTTTTTCTTTATTTTGAGGTGTCATCGATGAAAGCCTGGATGTGTGTGCCTGTGATCATGTTGGCCCTGGCCGGTTGTGCCGGGAAAACCGCATACCGCGACAGCTGCGGCACCCAATTGGACGCGGCCTGGAAAGAACTGGACCTGGCCAAGGCTGAAGGGTTTGCTGGCACCGTGAGCTATTCCAAGGCCTTGTCGCTGTTGACGGGAGCCAAAACCCAGCAACAATTTGAAGCGTTTGAAGGCTGTTCCAATAAGGCCGAGAAGGCGCGGTTCTATATTCGTGAGTCGCGTGCCGGGCGTTGACCTGTAGGGGCGACCTGGAGTCGCGAGTAGAAATTTTCATCAGACAGTGAGGGCAGGATGTCAGCTTTGGTCGATCAGTTAGTCGCTCAGGTCATTGGCCTGGAAGTAGGGTTACTGAGCTGCCAGGCTCGCCTCGCCGCCGTCACCGACGATGAAGCCCTGCATGACCTGCGCACCACTGTGCGCCGCTTGCGCAGCCTGTTGCGCCCTTTGCGCGGGCTGCCTGGGGTTGAACAGCTTGAGTTGGCTGCCAGCACCACCGGCCAACTGACGACGCCGCTACGCGACCGCGAGGTGCTGGCGGCGTATTTGCACCAGCATGGCCATCACGAAGCCGCCGACCGGCGCCTGCGCCTGCAACCCAATGCCTATCGCCACGTGGCGCAAAGCCCGGAACTCGCGCATCTGCTGTTAATCCTCGATGCCTTTCCGCGTTTCATCCGTGCTTCCGAACACCAGAAACTGCTCAAAGGCCTGCGCCCGCGCATTGAAAAACGCCTGGCCAAACAGTGGCAGAAACTCGATGAGGCCCTGAAGGATCCGGACCACGATCGCCATCGCCTGCGGTTGCTGATCAAGCGCGTACGCTACGCCGCCGAGGCCTACCCCGAATTGGATAAGTTGCCCAGCAACGCCATGTCGCGCCTGAAAAAGGCCCAGGGCGCCCTGGGGGATTGGCACGACTGCTGGCAGTGGCTGATCCAGGCTGAGCACCAGCCGGATTTGCAGCCGTGTGTCGCGACCTGGCATCGAACCATGGCCAAGGCTGAAGGCCAGGCGGATCGGGTGCTGGACAAACTCAGCGCCGATTGTTTCTGAGCCGGTCCGGCATTTGGCCGGAATAGGCGCTGTACCTGTCGGGCGCGATGGTTAAGATCCATCATCTGTTCCTTTTGATGTGAGACCACCATGCGCTTTAGTGATTTGCTCGACGCCGCCCGCAGCAACCCGCTGGATGTCACCATCCCTGCCGAATGGGCTCAGGGCCGCGCGACCTTTGGTGGTCTTGTGGCTGCTTTGCAATACGAAGCCCTGCGCGCCCAGGTACCAGCCGATCGTCCGCTACGGTCGCTGGCCATCACCTTCGTCGGCCCTGTAGCGCCAGACGTTCCTGCCAGTTATCAAGTCGAAGTGTTGCGCGAAGGCAAAGCCGTCAGCCAACTGCTGGGCCGTGTGATACAGAACGGTGAAGTGGCGACACTGGTGCAGGCCAGTTTCGGCGCGTCCCGTGAGTCAGAGATCGCTGTCGAGAGCGAAGCGCCCCCGGGGTTCAAACATTGGGATGAGTGCCAGGAACTGCCCTATATCAAGGGCGTTACCCCCGAGTTCATGCGTCATTTGGCGATGCGCTGGAGTGTCGGTGGCTTACCCTTTACTGGCAATAAATCCCGGGACATGGGCGGTTGGGTTCGTTTACGCGGCGATGTCAAAGAAGAACCCCTGACTGAGGCGCATATTCTCGCCCTGGTTGACGCCTGGCCCCCAGCCTTGCTGCCGCACCTGAAAAAGCCGGCTCCCGGCAGTACCCTGACCTGGACCATTGAATTCATCCAGCCCTTGCAGGATCTGACGACCCTCGACTGGTGCCAGTATTACGTCAACATCGAACACGCCCGCGATGGCTACGGCCATGCCGCTGCCGCCCTCTGGAGCCCGACCGGCGAGTTGATCGCCATCAGCCGCCAGACCGTAGTGGTGTTCGCCTGACCTCAATGTCGGTGGCGCTGCCGCCAGGCGCGCCACCAGCCGCCGCTTAGTACAAAGCGCGGAAAAGTCACGAACTGCTCGACCACCAGACGCTGCACCGCATCTTTACGGTCACTGAACGGCTCACTGGCCTCGGCTTCCAGGCTATGGCCATGACGCTGCAACGCCAGGCCGGCCAATATACCGACCACCCCCACGGCAAAACTGGCCAGGTTCAGGCTGAACACCCCGGACACGATCAACAGAAACCCGATGATAAACAGCGGCACGGCAATCAGGTGCAACGCCAGGTTGGTCGGGTGCTGATGGTTCTGCGGGTAGTTGCGCCATTGCCAGGCGGGGAGATTGGGGTGACGTTTGCCCATGATGGTGAATCCTCTGTCCGTTGAAATAGCATGGAGAGAGTTTAGGTGGGGTTGGGGGGAGGGGCGAATTGGGGCTGGCTATGGGGGTCATAGAGGGCAATTTGTGGAAGGCACGCTCATGCCCAAATAACGCAGTCATGATCGTCCATATGCATTAGAAACGTGAGGTCCTGATCGGTTACCCAGAATGGGTATCCGGTCGTTTCACCCAGAGCCTCTGCAATGTCTTGTGCATCATGGATTTTCCACGCCCGGTATGCTGAGTCGAATACCAATAGAATCAGGTTTTTTTGACTAATCCGATGCTGTATTTCCTGCCAAAAGTTAGGGTTGTGTTCTGCGCTTTTTCGTTCAGTTCGACTGGATCGAGTACGTTACTTTCTGACGTGAAGAACTTCTTAGTCAGAGAGTTAATAAAATTTCGAGTTCGGACGATTCTATTTTTTAGCGTGGATATCTGAAGTTTCGAATGAGCTGTCTATCTCTTTTTCAAGATGATGCATTAGGTAACACCGCCTAGGGGTATCCTTGGGGGGTATATTGTTTTTGGGTTGTTTAGAAGTAATAGTCGTTCGGATCGTTAATGTAAACATTTGGCCCGTTAAGTGAAATGAATTTTGCGTTGAATTCTATAGATGTATTTTTGCTGGTAGCTTTAAAAGTGAAGTAGTCTGTTTTTTATTGATTTTTACTGTGAATAACTCATGCGCAGGAATGTTAAGGATCTTCAGATTATCAATGTCGTTGAAAGTTATTCCAAGTCTGCACATGTTGTATCCTTTGTTTTTCCATTTTTCTGGTAAATTATCTGGAAATTCGGGTATGTCAAAACCTATTCCAATACAAGGTTGATCATTTTCTACCCTTAATGAAAAAAGAGCTATTTTTCCAATTTCAATAGGATGGCTGAAGATTTTACTGAGAAGTATACTTCCGTCTAACTCGTTCCAATATTTCATATTTTTCCGGGGGCTGTATTTTTTTGTTGTTGATGCCAGCATTCTAGAAATTATCATCGTTTCCTTTGATGTAAATATTTGGGTCGCAAAGTGAAATCGATTGTGCTTTAAATTCGATTAAGGAATCATCGTTGGTAGCTTGGAATAGAACGTGGCTATGCTCTTTTGTTATTTTTACAGAAAGCTTTTTATGGGTCGGTATATTCAATATTTTTAGATCTCTAATCTCGTAGCAGTCAATGCCAAATCTACAAACGTTGTAGCCTTTGTTCTCCCATTTTTTCGGTAGTCTATCTGGGAATTCAGATATGTCGAAACCAACTCCTAGGCTCGGGCGGTCATTATCTATCTGTAGAGAGGTTAGAGTGATTTCGCCTATTTCAACAGGCTGGCTGAAAATCATCTCAAAAAATATATTCTTATCGAGTTCGTTCCAGTATTTCATTTTTTTCTCCTGAAGAAATAATGTGATTCAGCATCGATTAGTTTGCCGTTTCGGGGTTGTTCAATTGGTCGTAAGTTGAAGTGTGCTGTTTGATCTCCAACGCCATCTGCTCTGCCGAATTTGTGCCCCGCCGAGTGATCCTGAATAAGTACTTGTGAGCCATCCTCTCTTGTAAACTGATATACCCTAGTCTCTATTGGTTGGCCGGCGGCATTGAGTATTTTCTTATTGCTTTTATCGGTCATTAGTTCTGTCTTGTACTGTTGTACTCGTCCTGTTTTCGGGTGGATAGACACATCCGGACCTTGATTCATCGGTATGTGGGCATCCCTTTTAGCTTGCCTGAACGCCCCCTTACGAGAAACTTCCGGGATGTCCGGTTCACTAGGAGTAGAGCAAGAGGGATTTTTCTTTATCGATCCAGGGCAGTTTGCGCTGAGCCCCAAAGGATCTATCCACCCCGTAGGGTTGGGCACGTACTGATACGCGTTGATCCCACCCGCTAATTTCACCGGGTCTGGCGTGAGGTAGCGACCAACATCCGGATTGTAGTAGCGATGGCGGTTGTAATGCAGCCCGCTCTCTTGATCGAAATACTGGCCCTGGAAGCGCAGCGGGTTGTCGATTTTTCCTATGTCGAGACGGCTGATTTCGCCGTAGGCACGGTAATGCGCGGACCAGACGATTTCGCCATCCGGGGCGGTGAGTTCCTGTGGGGTGCCGAGGTGGTCGAGTTGGTAGTGGTAGGGCTTGGTTTCCTTTGGGCCGAAGCCTTCCAATAAGGCCAGCGGGCGGAAGCTGTCCGGTTCGTAGAGGTAGCTGCGGTGGCGGTTCGCGTGGTGCTCGGCGATGAGTTTGTCGCCCTGCCAGAAGAACTCGGTCGTTATGTCATCAACGGTTTTGCTGATGCGGCGGCCAAATGGGTCGTAGCGGTAGCTGGCGGTTTGGCCGTTGGGCGTCTTAACGCCGATCAGCCGATGCTGGCAGTCGTAACGGTATTCGGTGACGAGTTGATGGCTTTTGCCGCGTCGTTCGCGGATGAGGTTGCCGAAGGCGTCGTAGTCGTAGTGGTGGTCGCCCTGGATCATCAGGCGGTTGCCGGCGACGATGTCGGGGCCGGGGCGGTTTTGCATGAGCAGGTTGCCGGCGGGGTCGTGGCCGAAGCGTTCTTGCTCGTCTTGGGTGTGGTCGGCGCGGGTGAGGCGGCTTAGGGGGTCGTAGTGGTAGCGGTGGTCGCCCTTGCGGGTGTCGAGCAGGCGAGTGAGGTTGCTGGATTTGTCGTAGTCGTAGTGGCGTTGGTAGAGGGTGTAAGCCTGCTGGGTGACGGCGTGAGCGTGTAGGCGCTGCTGGTCGTCGTAGTGGTAATGGCTGATCAGTTGGCCTTGTTGGCGTTGGTGTTCCTGGCCGGCTTTGAATAGATGAGAAGTAAGGACTTCACCGTTCAGTTCGACGGTGGCGAGATGGCCACCTTTGGTGTGGTTGAACGTGAGGCGGTTATTGTCCGGCAGGCGTAGGTTTTGCAGTTGGCCGCAGGCGTCGTAGCCGTAGCGCAGGGTGCCCCAGCCTTGGTGTTCGGCGGTGAGGCGGTTTTGAGCGTCGTATTCGTAGGCCAGGGCCCAGTGGCCATCTTCGACGCTTAGGAGATTGCCCTGGCGGTCGTAGGTGTAATCGACGGTATTGCCATCAGGCAGGGTTTTTCTTACGAGCCGACCGGCATGGTCGCGCTCGTAGCGGGTAACGATCTGACTGCCGTCATCGCCGTGTTCGGTCTTTTCTTGCAGGCTGCCCTTGAGGTCGTAAACGTAAGTGGTGCGCTGACCATCAAACCCGATTTCCTGCTGGATCAGGCCGTTGCTGTGGTACTGGAGTCGGTAGGTTTCGCCCACCTCATTTTCGATCTCGGTCAGCAATAACCGCACATTGTCGTAACGGTATTTGACCTGGCTGCCATCAGCATTGATACGTCGGCTGATCAGGTGCAGGCCGTCCGCATATTCGTAACGAGTAACGTGCCCCAGTTCATCGCGCTCGGAGGTGATTTTTCCGTACGCGTTGTAGGTATATTTACGCGTATCACCGCTCGGCAAGACGATTTGGACTAATCGCCCAACGTCGTTCCACTCAAATTGTGTGAGCGCCCCGTGCTCATCTTCTTGGGAGATTTTTCGCCCAAGATCGTCATAGCGATAACGCTTGATCCCACCATCCGGCAACTGCTCCTCAAGCAACTGCCCACGCTCATTCCACACCAGTCGCTGACAGCTATGATCCGGGTACCAAACCCCAACCAGCTGCCCGTATTTGTTGTAGCTGTAGTCAGTCACATGACCGTCAGGATCGGTCTTGCGCGTTACATCGCCTTGATCATTGCGTTCATACTTCCAAACCGCCTGACCCCGCCTTACAACCCGTACGAACCCGTTGTCATGCTCGTAGGTCGTCGGCTCATCGTCCCCCGGAAACAACGCCACCAAACGTCCGGCTTCGTCGTACTGATACGCCGTGATCGCGCCCAGTGGATCCTGCTCAACCGTCAGCCGCCCGTTGGCATCGTAGGACTTGAAGTGCTCGGCCCCGTCCGGATCCACCCGCTGCACCAGTCGTGCGCGCTGGTCATGCACGTAGACTTCCTGGCTACCATCGGCGTTAAACACCGTGACCTGCCCGTTGTCGTCCCAGGCATACCGCGTGTCCATCTGCGAAAAGCTCGCCCAATGCCGGACACATCGGGCCGCCTTGCCAGCCCGTTCCCACTCCCAGTAGAAACTCGCCCCACCGGCCAAGCCGCGTTCAAGAATGACGTGCTGATCGTCGTACCGATAAACCTCGCTTTCACCGACAGCGTTAGTCGCTGAAATCAGTCGCCCAAGGTCGTCATAGGCGTAGGAAACAACCGTCTGTTCCGTCACCCAAACATACGGACCCTCGTCCACGATGCGTTGAATTTGGTAGTCCACCGCCACAATCCGGCCCGACGCGTAGCGCAACAACAGCGAGCGCCCCACACCGTTATCCAGCCGCTCAATACGCCCCAGAAAATCCCGGGCAATACGCAGCCGGTTGTCATACGCGTCGCTGATCGCTGTCAGCACACCGTCGCGGAAGTGGTAGAAACGTGACGCCTGAGCCAGCACCAGTTCATCGGGCAACGACCCGAGATAGATCGCCGCTTCAGCCAGGCTATTGGTGATTGCAGGGCGTGAAACCGTGGGCAAGGGCAGGGTGGTCGAGCGATTTTCATGATCGGTCCACACCACCGAATCACCGGAAACACTCAGCCGATGGGCCAGCGAGTGGCTCCAGCCAAACCCCAATCCGCAATCCATTTCCACCGCACTGGTGCGGTACAACCGGGTCCACTCAAACGGCAAAATGCCGTCCAGCGCACCATCGGTGAGGGTCAGCAGTTCTTCGCCCGTGACCATCGACACCGGGCAGCCGTTGGTGGCGGTCTTGTTCGAAGGCGCGGCCGCATCCCCAGCCGGGTTCTTCGCAACAGCGGGCACGTCATCCACAGACTCTTGCCGCACCAACACCGTCCGTTGCGTGGCCTTGTCCCGGACCACCGACACCGGGTTGGAAACCAACTGATCCCCAGCCTTCAACGGCGCATCCGGAATCACTTTGATCGGTGTCCCCGCGCTCCCCAGCAACAATGGTTTGGCCGCTTCGACATGCACGTCCAACCGAGGCCCTACCAGTTGATCGGCCAGCCTCTCCAGCCATTTGCGTGCCTGGCCAGACTTGATGGTCCCCAACACCTGCATACCCAGGCGAACCTGAACCCCCATGCCCCGCGTCGCCCAGACTAGGAATAGGTTGATCAGCACCTCGCCGGTAAGCTCGCCCAGCAATTCATACATCTGCGGCGGCGGCAGCATGCGTATCCAGGCGACCATGGCCGACAGATAGATAAACAGCAGCGGCTCATCGCTGAGCACAAGCAGACCCTGGGCGATGGTGTCTTTGCCCAGTTTCAGCAGTTCGTTGAGCTCGGCCTGCGAGAGGTAATGCAACAACTTCTGGCTATTAGCGTTGATATCCGCCAACAGCTCGTACAGTTGGGTGAAGTTGTCCCAAAGGTTGTAGAGCGCCTTGGCAATCCCGTTTGAAAGCGCCAGGCCTTGCATCGCGCTGCGCTCGAACGGCGTAGCGTTGGCGAAGTCGCTCCATTGCGGCTTGAAAGTCTTCTTCCACTCATCACGTAGGCCGACTTCCAGCCCCACGATGACCGACTGATAAGACGCATATAGCGCCTTGACATGATCCTTGGAGACATTGGGGTAGAAGGTGATTTGATAACGTTGATCGCGGGGGCAGTCTTTGATTTCAAGAATGCCGCTGGGGCCAATCGTTCGATGGATGGGCGGGCCCATGTGGCTGCCGTCCACAGCAATGGCCTGCAGCATCACCGGTGTATTGCCAATGGGCACAAACCGCGTGCTCTCGAACATGTGCACCAGGGTTAACGAGCCCTGGGCCTTGCAGGTGACAACCGCGCGACTGGGTTTTTTGGACGATGCGGCAGCGACGAGGGAAACCTCTTCCCCGACCTTGAACACCTGCTCCACTTCCAGTGCCGAACCACTCCAGAAGTGCTCGGCCCACTCGTCAAAAGTATTCAGGCAATGTCGGAAGTCGTGAAACACGCTGTCGACGTCCGGCTTGTTGCCATTCATGGGCGACAGGACGAACTTGGCGATAGCCGGCATCATGAGGCGGGCCCCTTGAGTGGGGCACTGAGTGAGAGGTGCATCGGCGGTCCCTCGCGCTGATTGATCAGGCGAGAGACTTTGGAGAGGTTGGTAGGGGAAAGAAGTCGGCTTTATTCGTTGGGATGGGTAGGAAGCTTCGCCAAAACCTCGGGTTTACCGAGGCTTTGTTGTAGGAGGTGGATTACAGGTTGAACAGTCCTACAGCTTCAACTGCCCAATCGCCTTGCTCAGTTCCCCGGCCAGCGTTGCCAGTTCATTGCTGGTCGTCGCGGAGTCCACGGTCTGTTGCACGGTGTTCTCGGTGACATCGCGAATGCTCACGACCGCGCGGTTCATTTCTTCGGCGACGTGGCTTTGCTGTTCGGCGGCGACGGCGATCTGGGTGTTGCTCTCGCGCATCTGCGCCACGGCGCCAGTGATTTCGGCAAGTGCGGCGCCGGCTTCCTGGGCTTGCTGCACGCAGTCGTCAGCCTTGAATGAGCTTTCCTGCATGAAGTCCACCGCGTCGCGGGTACCGGCTTGCAGCGCCGAGACCATGCGGGTGATTTCGTCAGTGGAGCTTTGCACGCGCTTGGCCAGGTTGCGCACTTCGTCGGCGACGACGGCGAACCCCCGGCCCATTTCTCCGGCGCGGGCGGCTTCGATGGCGGCGTTGAGGGCAAGCAGGTTGGTCTGCTCGGCGATGCTGTGGATCACGCTGACCACGCCGTTGATTTTCTGGCTGTCCTCGGCGAGTTTCTGGATCATCTCGGCCGTTTGTTGCACACCGGTGGACAGGCCGGCAATGGAGCGCTGGACGCGGCTGACCACTTCCCGACCGCTGCCGGCGAGGGTGTCGGCGGTCTGGGACAGATCCCGAGTGGCGCCGGCGTGTTGGGCGATGTGGTAGACGGTGGCGGTCATCTCGTTGATGGCGGTGGCCGCCTGGTCGGTTTCGCTCTGCTGGCCGAGCATGCCGTGCTGCACCTCGTTCATGCTGCTGGCCAGCCGCGCCGCGCCTTCATCGAGTTGCCTGGCGGTGCGTGCCACGGTGTTGACCACGCGCTGGTAGCCCGCTTGCATCGCGTTGAAGGCGCTGGCCATCTGGCCGACTTCATCCTTGCACGCCAAGGGGACGCGGGCTGACAGGTCGCCGGTTTTTTCCACGTGCAGCATGACGTCCTTGAGGGTATTGAGTTGGCTGAGCAGGAAGCGAATCAGCAATTGCGAGGCGCCGAGCATCGCCAGCATCAGGATCAATACCGCCACCGCGTAGTTGGCGAAGCGCTCGCCGAATACCTGGGTCAGGCTGGGCGCATAGGCGAGCACGGCGACATATTGGCCGTCTGGACGCGCGTTGACTTCGGCCCCCATCAACGGGTTCTCGCCGAACAATGGCATGTGATCGATTTCGACCCAGCCGAGTGTGCTGCCCAGGGCTGACAGATCCTGACCCGCCAGTTGTGGGACTTGCCCGCGCTTGAATGTCAGCCAGTGTTCGCCCTTGGGCAGTGCTTCGCCGGCTGGCCAGGCGCCGAGCAGGTGCGCCTGGGCCTGCGCCGAGGCCCGGGAGGCATCGCTGCGGGCCTGTTGTTCGAGCTGCACGGCGTAGAGCACCAGCAGCAGGGTGGTAATGAAGGCGACCGCGTTGACGGCCCAGAATTTGTACTTCAGCGAGATATTGCTAAGCCAGGCACCCATGGAAGGTTTTCTCTGATAGCGGAAACAGCATTGGCAAGGTGCCATTATTGTGCCGCTATCCCGGAAAACGGTTTTGACATGGGTCAATGCACCGCATCACTCCACGTCGGGCAAGCCAAAAAAGCGACGGGCGCAGGCGGTGCTGTGATGGGCCAGGTCTTCCAGGCTCTCGTTGCGATGCAGGGCGACTTCGCGCAGCACTTCCGGCAGATACGCAGGCTCGTTGCGGCCATTTTTTGGCTTGGGACGCAGGGTCCGCGGCAGCAGGTAGGGCGCATCGCTTTCCAACATCAGGCGACCACGGGGAATTTCCCTGACGAGCGGATGTAGGTGAGTCCCCCGGCGTTCGTCGCAGATCCAGCCGGTAATGCCGATGTGCAAGTCGAGGTCGAGGTAGCTGAACAGCGCCGCTTGTTCGCCGGTGAAGCAATGCACCACAGCGGCCGTGAGGTGGTCGCGGTAGTCCTTGAGGATGTCCAGCAGGCGCTGGTTGGCGTCGCGTTCGTGGAGAAACACCGGCAATTTCAGCTCGACGGCCAGGGCCAGGTGCTGTTCCAGGACTTTTTCCTGCTGTGGGCGCGGTGAAAAGTCCCGGTTGAAATCCAGCCCGCATTCACCCACTGCGCGTACGCGGCTTTCATTGAATAAAGCGCGCAAACGCTGGGTGCTGTCGCTATTCCAGTCGCTGGCGGAATGGGGGTGGATGCCGGCGGTGCTGAACAGGCGCTGGCCGCTTTCATCCAGTTTTGCGCACAACTCCAGGGCCTGTTCGCTGCCCTCGACACTGGTGCCGGTGAGCACCAATTGCTGCACGCCGGCGGCGTAGGCGCGCTCGAGTACGGCCTGGTGCTTCTCGTCGAAACTGGGGTTGGTCAGGTTGACGCCGATATCAATGAGTTGCATGGTGCTATCTCCGCCTGCGGCCGGAAAGCATATCAGAGCTGTAGATTTATAAGAAAAACTAAGAACTACAACGAGTTATAGCTGTCTTTGAACGTCGCAAGTGACATTGTGGTCGGCCAGACGACCTCCACCCTGCCACCGTTGCGCGCCTTGCCAGCGCATAAAGCGCTCTGTTTCTGACACCCACCGCCTCGTTTTTCGCGAGCGCGTTGGCCAGTATTCTTTTCCGGAGAGCGGATGATCCGACCCTCGGCGTTGCTTATGTTGTGCCTGACGTTGCTGCTGCCCATGGCGGCGGTTGCGCGTCTGGACGGGCCGCTGGAAGTGACCAAGCCTGGCAAGGTCCGCGATCTGGCAGAAATTCGCTCCAGCCGTACCCTGCGCGTACTGGTCAACCAGAGCCGTAACAGCTCCGGTGAGGTGCAAGGCCAGGCCATCGGTGTCGAATACCATCGCCTGCGCGCCTTCGAGCAGTACCTTAATGGTCATGCCCGTGATGGCCAGGAAATCAACCTCAAGATCATTCCCAAAGCCAAGGACCAGTTGCTCGGCGCGTTGGCCCGTGGCGAAGGCGACCTGGTGGCGCCGGGTGAACTGCTCGATGTGAAGGCCGTGCACAAGATCAGCACCAGCGACCCGATTGCCAGCGATGTACCGTTGTGGTTGGTGGGGGTGAAGGGCGAACGACGTTTTACCAAGTTGGAGCAGCTGTCGGGCCGTACCCTGGCGCTGACCACCGGGAGTGCGGCGGCGGATGCCATCAGCCAGGTCAACCAGAAGCTGGCCCTGCACAAACAGCCCCCCATCAAAGTGGAGTGGGTGGACCCGACCCTGGCCGTGGAAGACGTGCTGGAGATGGTCCAGGCGGGTATTTTCCACCTGACTATTGTCGAGAAACCGATTGCCGAACGCTGGTCGAAAATCCTGCCCAAGTTGCGCTTCGACAAGCAAGTGGCGATCAGCGAACCGGGCGACGAGTACTGGTTTGTGCGCCAGGACGCGTCGATGCTGCGGGCGAGCATTGACCGATTCCTCAAGACCTATCGAACGCCTTCCGACCAGGATGTGGCGTTCCAGCGCATCTACCGTCGCCTCTATCAAGTGCGCAATCCACTGGCCCGCGTCGATCGCCAGCGCCTGGAGAAACTGCGTCCGGTCTTGCAAAAGCATGCCCGCGAACAGGGCATGGATTGGCTCAACCTGGCCGCCCTGGCCTTCAAGGAATCGGCGCTGGACCCCGGCGCACGCAACAGCGGTGGGCCGACCGGCCTGATGCAGATCACGCCCTCGGCGGCGCAACGAGTAGGGGTCAACAATATCGAGAATCTCGACAGTAATGTGCAGGCCGGTGCGCGTTACCTGGCGATGATCCGCCGCAAGTTTTTCGCCAGCCCCAAGCTTAACGAACGCGAGCGCATGGCCTTTGTGCTGGCGGCTTACAACATGGGTCCGGAACGGGTGCAGGGTATGCGCACCGAAGCCAAGCGCCGGGGGCTCAACCCCAATCAGTGGTTCTTCCAGGTTGAACGCATTGCCATGGAGCAAGTAGGGATGGGCGGCGTCAGCTATGTTAATAGCGTCAATAAGTACTACTTGGCGTTCGACCGGGAACGCGAGTCCCTGGAGCCGCCAGCGCCGAAAGTCGCCTCACGGAAGTAATCGATTATATCGATATTAATCAGGCATTTTTTCGGCTTTTATCATTGCTTAAACTGATTAATATAGCGGCCAACCAACCCCTACTTTGAAAAGGATTATCACCATGAGCCCACTGATCAAAAGCATCCTGTCCACCCGCGCCGGCTACGGCCTGACCATTCTGCGCATCGTTGTCGGCATCATCTTTGCCGCCCACGGTTCGCAAAAGCTCTTCGGCTGGTTTGGCGGCTACGGCTTGACGGGTACTGCCCAGTGGATGGAAAGCATCGGCCTGGCGCCGGGTACCCTGATGGCGCTGCTGTCGGGCGGTACCGAGTTCTTCGCCGGCCTGGCGCTGATCATTGGCTTGCTGGCTCGCCCTGCGGCATTGGGCCTGACCATTCTGTCGCTGGTGGCGATATTCTCGGTGCACATCCATAACGGTTTGTTCATGGCCAACAACGGTTATGAGTTTGCCCTGGCCTTGCTCGGCGGCTCCCTCGCGGTATTGTTCGAAGGTGCTGGCAAACTCTCCGCTGACCGCGCCATCGCCCACTGATCCTTCTGCCACACCCTGAACAGGCCCGCCATGCGCGGGCCTTTTCGTTGCTCGGGATTCTTGACACCGCCCCACCGGCTTCTCTAGGATGCCGCTCATGCGCCGATTTAAACAGCTAATTGCGGGGCGCCATGGGTGATCGTTATCGGTCCCGACAGAAGCATGCTCCATGCTTCGAAATTCCGCTAAAGCGCTGGTTCGGTGTTGCCTCTCACCTGCCCGCAGACTTTTGAGGCAGAGACACGACACGATGAATGCACTACGCCCCCTGATACGCCTGGCCCCGATCACCGCGGACCTCACGCAACGCAATCCGAAAATCCTTCTTGGCGGCAAGCACCAGCCGACGCTGTTGCGTTACCTGGATGGCTGGCCGCGTCGTACGGGCCGACCCTCGGCATTCCTGATCCAATTTGTGGAAGATGGCGATTCCCTCGCGCGGTTTGCCAGCAACAGTTTTGACCTCGCGGTGATCCAGGCCCCCAGCGCCAGCGATGCGGATGAGGTCATCCGCCATCTGACCCGCATTGCCCGCCAAGGGCTCATCGCCCGTCGTTGAGCAGTCAGTGAGCTGCGCTGGCCGCGCGCAGCTGACGTCGACGATGGCCCAGAAAGACCATCAAGGCGATCAGGCATAACGTCAGCGGTATCGCAAAGATCATGGTCAGCTTGATGGCCCATTCCAGGCCTCGCACTTGGCCATAAGCTTCGCGCTGCAAAGCATGCAGCTCCATGGGCAGGCGCAGGCGTTCCTTGTTGAGTGCCTGTAGTTGCGTGGTGGTGTCCACGGACTGGGTGCCGAGGGTTGTTTCCCATGGACTCAACCGTAGCCATTCCTGCTCCGTCCGATGCAGGCGTCGCTCCAGTTCGCTGGCGTTCAGGCGATAGGCCTTTTTCGCGGCTTCGCGCATACCCTCCAGAAGTGTCGGAGACTTTTGCGGGGGGACGCGAGGGCGAACAGCGGCGAGTGTGTCTGGCGCGGAGAGGTTGTCCAATGTGTTCAGGACGAACAGCGCGTTGCCGTCAGGCGCAGAGGTACTGATCTTGTCCGTGAGCATGTCCGTGTCTGCAATGACCACCAAGTGAATGTGCGCTGCGTCCTGCAAACCGGGCGGCTGTCCCTTGATGCCGTCGGGAAACACCGAATGGCTCGGTCCTTCGATGCGCGCGGCGATGACATGACGGTGCTCCTGTTTCGAAGCTGCATCTATCAAGGTGTCCAGCGTGGTGGTGGGTGGCAGGTGGTTGGCATCCAGCAGCAAGGATTGCTCAGAACTTTGCAGCAAAGGGGTGAAGGCTGTGCGACTTTTATTAAGCTGCAGGAGGGCACCACTGCTCGATACCGTCACCGTGTTGAGGTTCCAGGTGCTGATGTCGTTCGTGGTCATCGCTTGTCGGGGCAGGTTCAACCTGGCTCGATTGGGGGCGCTCGCTGTATCCCAAGGCGTGTAGAGGTAATCGACCAGCAGCTTGTCCGCCGGCATCTGAATACCCCAGGCTGCCAGCAACTCGTCCAGTCGCGTATTGGCAGGGGGGGCGTTTGCGCGTTGCTCGCTCAAGGGATCGAGAAACATCATCAACTTACCCCCCTTCAGTACAAATTGTTCAATCCCATATAGCGTTCGTTCCGATAACAGGCGTGGGTGCACAACCATCAACGCTTTTACGTGTTCGGGGACCTGCGTGGCAGTCGATTCGAGAGTGACCAGATCGAACTCTCGCTGCAGTTCCTGCATCAGTCGCCCCGCGGATTCGTTTATCGCCAACCCTGACAGCAGCGCGACAGTCGGCTTCGCTGGGGACTGCAACTTATGGAGCAGATGGCCGATTTCGTACTCGAGCAGGGGCGCTTGTTCGAGCCTGAAGGACCCGATACGGCGTACCCCGTGACCAGCACGAGTGCCGATGAGCCCGATGAACCCTGTGCTGTCATCTAGGCCCGATAGCTTGGCTTTGTACGCGTCTTCCGAGAAAGGGGTTGGCTCGATAAGGTGCAGGTTGATCATGCCTGCGGCCGCGTCTTCGCACTCTCTGAGCAGGTCCTCGATGCGTTTGCCATAGCGCTTTTCGGCATAGCTTCTTTTCGGGTGGTTATTTGAATTGAAGTAGTACAAGTCCACCGGGCTTTCCAGGGATGAGAGCAGTTGTTGAGCGGCTGGCGATAAAGTATGAATTTCTTGCTCGGAAACATCCCACCGTACATTAGGAAGTTTAGCGGTCCACACCAAATTGAAAGCCAGGAACGTCAACAGTATTACGATGAGTGTCATGCCGGTGCGCAGAGTGGGCCGCATTAAGAACTCCCTTCTCAGCTGTGTTTGTAGTTGAGCGTGACTGTCGTCGCAGAGAGAAAGGCGAAGATCATGCTAATAAAGTAAAGCGTGTCGCGAAGGGTGAGCTTTCCATCGTCGATACTGTTGAATCGCAACGCAGGACTAAGTGAGGCCAGCGTGTCTAGCAGCCCTATAGGGGCTTGGTGTTCAAGGGCATCCAATAAAGAAGAAAGTCCACTGGCAATCAGCAATAACCCCAGCGTCAGTAGGAAAATGACGGTGCGTTGATGAGCGATTACGCAAATAAAGCAGCCGACCGACAAGTAACTGCCCGCCAACAACCAGCTCGCTAGAAATTGCGAGGCGATGACAGTGTTGTCTGCTTCACCCAGATAGTTCGCAATGACCACGAGCGGCAATGTCATCAGCAAGGCAGTGCTTGCAACGAACCAGGCAGCGAGGAATTTTCCGACAACCCAATCAAATGCTGTAACGGGCAGGGTTTTCATCAGACCCAGAAACCCTTTATTGGCTTCATCGGACCATAATTGCGTCGCCAGGGCGGGGATCAGTAGCAAGTATAGCCAGGGGTGGAACTGGAAAAATACGTGCAGGTCACTGTTGTTTTTTTCCAGCCAGGGGCTTGTGTACAGCCCCAAGGCCACTGACAGCATCAAGAAAATTGCAATGTTCAAGTAGGTACTGGGTGTGCGGGCGTAACTGGCGAGCTGGCGTATCAGAACGATCGGCAACAGTTTCAAGCGGACGCCTCCTGGCTAAGATGGTGGACCACATCATTCAGGCGACCCGGTTCCAGGTTCAGGGAGTTGATTTTCCAGCGGCGACTGGCAATCAGCGTGTTGATATGGGGATAAATGGTGTGCCCGGGCATGGCGAGGACAGTCACCGTACCGGGCGCATGCCGATGCTCTTCAATGCCTGCCACTCCTGGCAGCACGGCCAGAGCCAGCAAATCCAGCGGGCTCTCTGCGGTGAGGGTGACTGCCTGGAAGTGTCGTGAGTCGCGCTGCAGGTCGGGCAGGGCGGTATCGGCCACCAGGCGACCGCCTGCAATGACCAGTGCACGCGTGCACAAATCGGATAACTCATCGCAATGACGAGAGGCGACGATCACCGTCATTTCCTGCGTCAATGCTTGGATAAGTGCCTTGAACGCAGGTTTTTGCTCAGGCGAGAGTCCGTCCGTGGGTTCATCCAGCAGTAATAGTGCGGGCCCATGCAGAATGGCCTGGGCAATTGCGACTTTACGTTTCCAGTCGATGGAGAGGGTGTCGAGGGGGGCATCGAGCACCGCAAACAACTCCAGTCGTGCTACAGCATGCTCCAACCGCGTGCGTTTATCGGCGCCGTGGAAGCCGCGTAGGGCAGCGATGAACCCGAGGAATGTCTTGACGGACATAGTTGGGTGACCGGGATCGTTGGCAAGTTGATAGCCGATAAGTTGCTTTGCTTTCAATGGGTGGGTTTGCATGTTGAAACCCTGGATGCTTATTACGCCGCTGGAGGGCGGTGTCGAACCCGCTATGACATCGAGTAGTGTTGTTTTGACAGTAGCGTCTTGCCCAAACAGTCCCAGGCATTCTTGTTGGTTGGCGCTGAAAGAAAAGTCGCTGAGGATGACCGAGTTGCCCGCGTGTTTTGTCAGATTGCTTATTTCGATCATTTTTTTACCGAATAAGTTTGGCATGACGTAAGGGAATTTAAAAAAGGGTACGGGTAATGGTCGTTTTTGGGAACGTCGATCATCATTTATAAGAGAAGTCCTACGTGTGCGGCACGTGGGGCACTGAAACAATGTGTTGTGTTTTTGAATGTCAAATTCCTGAATGTTTATTGGGCTGTTTATATAAACTTTCTGTCCTGCACGATGAGGCCTGATTGCCATGATGTTGCTACGTACTCTTGTTCTTGAACGCGACGGTCAGGATGCTCCGGTTAACGGCGCATTGCTCTGTGGTTTTGCTGTAGGTCAGGCTGCCTCAAACTTTCTTGTCTACAGCCTGGATGAAGAAGTAGAGCCGGGAAGTTCCAGGGTCTATATCGCTACCCTGCGTAAGAAAGCCGACCGCTACTTTCTTGGAGGGGTTGAGTCCAGGGACGATCTGCAGACGGCCTTACATGTTTTCAAACAAATACTGACAGTGGCTGCTTCGGGCGTTAAAGCGGGAGGCGTTACCGAAACCCAAGTGGCCTATCATTTTATCGATTTAAAGGGCTGCAAGTTGCCGCCTGCGCGGCCTGAGGAACATCATTCGGTAATTATCAAGAAAGCGCTGGTCATGAAAGTGATCACGCTGGGCATGTCCGCGCCGACGCTGCCGGCGATCGAAAGCGCCTCAGTGATCGTGCCGTCCATTCGTTTTTCGTCGCAAATGGTCGCCCCACCGAAAGAGCCAGGCCCAGCCGAGCTGCCTCGGTTGCCTGTACAGGAAGATCCCGTTGAAGAGCCCCGACAGGCACCCGTCGCACCGCCGGTCATCGCGGTTCAGGCCATGCCCACTGTCTCGGCTGAGCCGAGTACGCCGGCGCAGTTGAACCCCCCGGCATCTACTGACCGCAGTACATTGTTCGAAGTCGACAGCACGTTGACCAACCTTGCCCGCGTCGCACAGGAGCTGACCCAGCAGAAACTCGCTGCAACCGAGCGGGAGACAGCGCTTGAGCAGTGGCAGGCGCGACTGCAACAGGAACAAAGCCAGCTGGATGAAAAAGCTCGAGCGCTGGAGCAACGCACCGCTCAATTGCATGATCAGTCGCTTGCGGTCAGCCAGAGAAGCGAAGCCCTCAAGGCGATGATGTCGAAGATGTCGGGCTTACGGCAGAACCTGCGAGGCATGCTGATTGAGTTGGATCAATCACTGGACAGCTAGACTGGCCTGGCTACTTTCACGGGTTCATTTATGATCAACGCCAGCCAGTCGAGGCTCGGGTGTTAAACCCGGGCGTATCGGCAATTATGGATATTGCCTGGGGATGCGAGCGTTTGAGTACCAAGCTGATTACCAAAGAAGGCCATGAAGCGCTAAAGAAGGAGCTGGATTACCTGTGGCGTGAAAAGCGTCCGGACACCACGCGCAAAGTGACCTGGGCTGCCTCGCTGGGGGATCGCAGCGAAAACGCCGATTACCAGTACAACAAGAAACTGCTGCGTGAGATCGACCGTCGCGTGCGTTACCTGCGCAAGCGCCTGGAGGATATGCGTGTGGTGGAGTACATGCCCGAGCAGGAGGGCAAGGTGTTTTTCGGCGCCTGGGTGGATATCGAGAACGAGCAGGGCGAAACCAAGCGTTTTCGTATTGTCGGTTATGACGAGATTTATGACCGGATGGACTACATCTCCATCGATTCCCCCATGGCCCGTGCATTGTTGCGCAAGGAAGTGGACGACGAAGCCATGGTGCAGACCCCGAGTGGTGAAGTGTGCTGGTGGATCACCGGGATCGAATATGTGAAGTGAGCAAAATGGGCCCGCATTCTGTGAGGAATGCGGGCCCATCGCGTTTTACCCTTCGCGCAATACCGTCAGGGGGCTGGCATTCAGTGCGCGGCGGGTGCCGAACACACCGGCACCGCCGATCAGCACGGCGCCGATCACCGGCAGCAGCAACAGCCATGGGTGAGGGTGCCAGGCCAGGTCGAACGCGTAACGGTACAGCACGAAGGTCACAAGCTCCGTGCCCAACGCCGCGAGCAGGCCACTGACCGCACCCAGCAAGCCGAACTCGATACGCCTGGCCTTGACCAGCAACTTGCGTTCGGCGCCCAGTGCACGCAGCAGTGCCCCTTGGCGAATGCGTTCATCCAGGGTGGCTTGCAGGCCGGAGAACAGCACCGCCATCCCTGCCGCCAGCACAAACAGCAGCACATATTCCACCGCCAGGGTCACCTGGGCGAGGATGCTGCGCAACTGCTCCAACAGCGCCTCGACCTGCAGGATGGTCACCGCCGGGAACGCCCGGGACAGGTCGACGATCTGCTGGTCATGCCCAGGTGCCAGGTAGAAGCTGGTCAGGTAGGTGGCCGGTAGGTCCTTCAAGGTGCCTGGCTGGAAAATCATGAAGAAGTTGGGCTGGAAGTTATCCCAGTTGATGGTCCGCAGGCTTGTCACCCGCGCTTCACGGTTTTCACCGCCCACCGTGAACACCAGGTGGTCGTTGAGCTTGAGCTTGAGGCTTTGCGCCACCTTGGCTTCGACAGAGACGCCAGGGATTTCATCGGTGGGTTGTTGTGACCACCACGAGCCCGCGGTCAGGGCGTTGCCCGGCGGCAGGTCGGCGGCCCAGGTCAGGCTCAGGTCGCGTTGCACTGCGCGATCACCGCTGGAATCCTTGCTGACAATTTCCTGTACGGGTTCACCGTTGATACTGATCAAACGCCCCGGCACTACCGGATACAGCGGTGCGGATTGCGCTTGCAGTTCCAGCAGGCGGGCGCCAAAGGCATCCTTGTCGGCTGGCAGGATATTCAAGGCAAAATAGTTGGGCGCATCCTTGGGCAACTGGTTTTGCCAGGTGTCGAGCAACTCACCCCGCAGCAGGGCGATCAAGCCCATGGACAGCAGGATCAAGCCAAATGCCAGGGATTGGCCGGCCGCTGCCAGCGGGTGACGCAACAGTTGCCCCAGGCCCAGACGCCAGGGCAGGGACGCGCGAGCCAGCAAGCGACGCAGGCTTTGCAACAACAGCAGGAGCAAGCCGCCGAGTACCAGCGCAGCGACCACGCCGCCGCCGAGCAGGGCGAAGGTCAGCACCAGGTCGAGGCTCAGGCGCCACATGATCAGGCCCAGTGCGAACAATGCTGCGCCATAGACCATCCAGGTGCTGGAAGGGATCGGCAGCAGGTCGCGGCGCAGCACCCGCAGCGGTGGCACGCGCCCCAGTGCCGCCAGCGGCGGCAGGGCGAAACCGGCGAGGGCGACCAGCCCGGTGCCGATCCCGGCAATTGCCGGTAGCAGCCCGCCGGGTGGAACATCCGCCGGCAGCAGGTCGTGGAGGAAATAGAACAGGCCAAACTGCGCCAGCCAGCCAAGCACGGCGCCGGTCAGGCTCGCCAGCAGCCCCAGGACGCTCAGTTGCAGGCTGAACAACAACATGGCTTCACGCCGTGACAAGCCCAGGCAACGCAGCAATGCGCTGGCATCGAAACGTCGGGTGGCGAAGCGGTTGGCCGACAGCGCCACCGCCACACCGGCCAGCAGTACCGCGACCAGGCTGGCCATGTTCAGGTAGCGCTCGGCCTTACCCAGGGCGCCGCCGATCTGCTGGTTGCCGTCCCGTGAATCCTGCAACCGCTGGTTGGCGGCGAGCCCCGGTTTGACCAAGTCGCGATAGGTCTGCAACACGGTGCTGCCCTGCGGCCCGCGCCACAACTCGCGGTAACTGACGCGGCTGCCGGGCTGCACCACACCGGTGGCGTCCAGGTCTGCCAGGTTGATCATCACCCTGGGCGTGAGGCTGTAGAAATTACCCGCGCGATCCGGCTCGTAGGTCAGCACGCGGGCCAGGCGCAGCGTCTTCATGCCTACGTCGATGCTGTCGCCGACTTTCAGGTCCAGCGCGGTCAGCAGTCGGGCTTCCACCCAGGCTTCACCGGGTTTCGGGCCGCCACCGGCGGTTTCATCGCCAAAAGGCGCGGCAGCGCTTTTCAGTTCACCGCGCAGGGGGTACTGCTCGTTGACGGCCTTGATGCTGGACAGCTGGATGCCGTTATCGGTGGCAATGACGCTGGAAAATTCCACCACCCGGGCGTGATCCAGGCCCAGCTCGGTGCCCGACTGGATTTGTTCGGGGCGAGCGGGCGAGCTGCCCTCGAGTACCAGGTCGGCGCCGAGGAACTCGGTCGCGCGCAACAGCATCGCGCCGTTGAGGCGCGCACCGAAGTAGCCGATGGCAGTACTGGCGGCCACAGCCACCAACAGGGCAAAGAACAGTACGCGCAATTCGCCGGCGCGGGCATCGCGCAGCAATTGGCGCATGGCAAGACTGAACAGGCGCAACAGCGGCAAACGTGCCATCAAGGCTCCAGGGGCGCGACCATCAGGCCGGCTTCAAGGCGGATCAGGCGTCGGCAACGGTGGGCCAGGCGCTCGTCGTGGGTGACCAGCACCAGGGTCGTGCCGCTTTCTTTGTTGAGTCCGAACAGCAGGTCGCTGATGCGCTCGCCGGTGTGGCTGTCGAGGTTGCCGGTGGGTTCATCGGCAAACAGCACGTCCGGTTCTGCGGCAAAGGCGCGGGCAATCGCCACCCGTTGCTGCTCGCCACCAGAGAGTTGGCGTGGCGAGTGGGTGAGGCGTTGGCCCAGGCCTACGCGTTCCAGCAGGTGCCGGGCGCGCTCACGGGCGTCTTTGCGGCCGTCCAGTTCCAGCGGCAGCATGACGTTTTCCAGCGCGTTGAGGCTGTCGAGCAGTTGGAACGACTGGAACACGAAGCCCACATGCTCGGCACGAATGCGCGCGCGCTGGTCTTCGTCAAGGGTGCTGAGGGCTTGCCCGGCGAGGGTGACTTCGCCGCTGCTGGGCAGATCGAGGCCGGCCAGCAGGCCCAGGAGGGTGGATTTGCCGGAACCGGAGCTGCCGACGATAGCCAGGCTATCGCCCTTGTTCAGTTCCAGGCTCAGTTCGTGCAGGATAGTCAGTTCACCTTCCGCGCTGGGAACCACTTTGCTAAGGTTCCGCGCGGTGAGAATGCTTGCGCCCATGGAGAATCCGATGCGAATGTGGTTTTTGAGTGCTGGCCTGGCCTTGATGTGCATGGCCCAGAACGCAGCGGCGGGTACAGTCCTGATCGTTGGCGATAGTATCAGTGCCGGTTTCGGCCTGGATACCAGCAAAGGGTGGGTTGCCCTGCTGCAGCAACGGCTCAAGCAGGAAGGTTTCGACGATAAAGTGGTCAATGCCTCCATCAGTGGCGACACCAGTGCCGGAGGCTTGGCGCGGCTGCCGGCGGCGCTTGCAGAGCATAAGCCGGACGTGGTGGTGATCGAGCTGGGCGGTAACGATGGCCTGCGCGGGCAGCCGCCTGCGCAATTGCAACAAAATCTTGCGTCGATGATTGACCAGTCCAAGGCCGGCGGGGCCAAGGTGTTGTTGTTGGGGATGCAGTTGCCACCCAATTATGGCCCGCGATACACCACTGCATTTGCCGAAGTCTATGGTGTGCTGGCCAAGGAAAAAAACGTCCCGCTGGTGCCGTTTTTTCTCGATGGCGTGGGTGGCCATCCGGAGCTGATGCAGGCCGATCAACTTCACCCGGCGGTCGGCGCCCAGGGCAAGTTGCTGGAAAATGTCTGGCCGACGCTAAAACCGCTGCTATGACGCTTTTCTACCGGCAGGCTTTCGGCTAAGGTGGCGCCCCCCCGATTTGGAGCCCCTGATGTCGCGTCCTGCCTGGTCCCTGTTTAACTACCAACTGATCGAGCCGGACGAGCAGCTGGATCTGTTCGCCTGCCAGGAAGTGCGGGTGCATCTGGTGGCGCGTCAACTGGAACTGGGCGGCTCCATCGATCGCACGTTGTGCGGCACCCTATTGCCGGCGCAACCGCGTTGGTCGCGGGTGGATCGTTCGATCTTCCAGGACCAGCGCCTGTGCCCGCTGTGCCGGGCCATCCTGGAGTCGCAGAAACGTGGCACGCCGCCGATCTGGCCGGAGCTGCGTTTCGAGCTGTAGGGGGCAGCTAGAAGCGCGCTTCACGTATACAATCGTCTTTTACCTACCCGTCGTTCTGCGAAGGATTTTCCGGATGTTGTCGCGCCTTTCCGTCGTCACCTGCTGCCTGTCCCTTGCTGCACTCTGTGCGGCCGGTTCTGCGTCAGCCCTGCAGTTGCCCTTGCCACCACCGGGTGAAGACATCGTCGGTCAGGTCCAGGTGATCAAGGCCAAGTACGAAGACACCTTCGCCGACCTGGGCACCACCTATGACCTGGGGTACTCGGAGATGGTCGCGGCCAACCCCGGCGTGGATGCCTGGTTGCCGGGCGCGGGTACCGAGATCGTGCTGCCGACGCGTTTCATCCTGCCACCCGGTCCTCGGGAAGGCATTGTGATCAACCTGGCGGAATACCGGCTCTATTACTTCCCCAAGGGCCAGAACGTGGTCTACACCTTCCCGCTGGGGATCGGTCGTGAGGGCTGGGGGTCGCCCATCGCCCACACCAGCATCATTGCCAAGACGCCCAACCCGACCTGGACACCGCCAGCCTCGATCAAGGCCGAGCACGCCGCCAATGGTGACCCACTGCCCAATGTGGTGCCAGCCGGCCCGGACAACCCATTGGGCCCGTTCAAGTTCACCCTGGGCACGCCGGGTTACCTGATCCACGGTTCCAACATGAAATTTGGTATCGGCACGCGTACAAGCCACGGCTGTTTCCGCATGTTCAACAACAACGTGCTGGAGATGGCCGGCATGGTGCCGGTGGGGACGTCGGTGCGCATCATCAACGATGCCTACAAGTTCGGTCGCAGTGGCGGCAAGGTCTACCTTGAAGCGCATACGCCGTTGAATGATGACGGGACCCCGTCGGTGGTCGACAAACACACCGCCGTCATCAACGCTTTGCTCAAGCGTGAAGACTTGGCCAACCAATTGCGCGTGAACTGGGACCAGGTGCGTGACGTGGTTGCGGCGGAAGACGGCTTGCCGACGGAAATCGGCGTGCCTGGCGCAGCCTCGGTGGCCGCTAGTGCGCCGATCGATCTGCAGCAGTAACGCTGTTTGATCAACAGCCCGCTACGGCGGGCTTTTTATTGCCCGCGATTCGGGCACAAACCCCAGGCAATAAAAAAGCCGACCCATAAATGGATCGGCTTGATAACAACCCCGAAGGATTATTACTTGCGGCTAGCTTTTTCAAGCATACGCAGAGCGCGCTCGTTAGCTTCGTCAGCAGTCTGTTGTGCTTTTTGAGCAGCAGCCAGAGCTTCATCAGCTTTACGGTAGGCTTCGTCTGCACGAGCCTGGGAGCGAGCTGCTGCGTCTTCAGTTGCAGTCAGACGTGCTTCGGTTTCTTTGGAGACGCTGCTGCAACCGGTAGCCAGAACTGCGGCCAGAGCCAGTGCAGAGAATTTCAGAACGTTGTTCATCGTGTTCCCCTTCAAGGACTTTCTATTAGATGGCTAGTTCGCCCAGAGTGAGCCAATAGCCGGCGTACATACTACCCATTACTTGTAGTAAGTAAACTGACGTAGCGCAAGAAGCAAAAAAAATTCTCGCGTCGAATCTATTTTGGCTAATCTTTTGGAGGTTTGTATAAAAACCGTCCAATTTTTTTCATACAGGCGAAAATTGGATCCAGGCTGAAAGAGCCGGCCCGCATGTGTTAAGCCCTGTAAACAGATGAAAATTTATATATCCGTGCTGACACTTACGTTCAGCGTGGCTTTGCGTTGTCCTGCATCTTTTACGCATGTAGAGGTGACTTTAAGAGCGCCTGTTCGTCTTAAGGTTCAACTGCCGGCAATGTTCAGGCTTTCGATCATCGGTTGATCGGAGCCCTTTCTATATCCACCAGCGGCAGGGGATGACGAGTGCGCCTTGAGCAATTGCAGGATTGGTGCCTACTATTCCCTACGTGCTGGTTGTGAGCGCTCAGGGTTTTCTCGTTGTCGAAACCGGCACGGGGTGGCGTAGATGTTCCTTCGCCGGAAAAACATCGGTAAGGTAGGGGTCAGAAACCAAGACCCGCGAGGAGTAGTGATGAGCGAGGCGTTGTCCATCCACCATGACCAGGCTGGTCATCAGTTCGAGACCAATGTGGACGGTCATCGTGCCTATCTGACCTATATGGACCTCGGCAAACAGACCCTGGATATCTATCGGACCTTCGTGCCCAACGCATTGCGGGGCCGTGGTATCGCGGCGGCATTGACCGAGGAAGCCTTGAAGTTCGCCGAAGAGGCAGGCTACACGGTGATCCCGTCCTGCTCCTACGTCGAACGCTACATGGAGCGCCACCAGCGCCATGCCGCGAAGCTGTAAACCGTAAATAGCAGCATGAAAAACGCCGGGCTTAGCCCGGCGTTTTTGTGTGCGCAGTTTAAAGTCAGGTGCGTTTGCGTTTAGGCAGAACGTCCTTGAGCTTGGCATGCATGCTGCGCAGGGTGTTTTCGGTGGCGGCCCAGTCGATGCAGGCATCGGTGATCGATACGCCGTACTGCAAGTCGGCCAGGTCTTTTGGAATCGCCTGGCAACCCCAATTCAGGTGGCTCTCGACCATCAGGCCGATGATCGACTGGTTGCCTTCCAGGATCTGGTTGGCCACGTTTTCCATCACCAGCGGCTGCAGGGCCGGGTCCTTGTTGGAGTTGGCGTGGCTGCAGTCGACCATGATGTTCGGCTTGATCTTGGCCTTGTTCAGCGCCTGTTCGCACAGGGCAACGCTGACCGAATCATAGTTGGGCTTGCCATTGCCGCCGCGCAACACCACGTGACCGTAGGCGTTGCCCTTGGTGGTGACGATGGACACGCCACCTTCTTGGTTGATACCCAGGAAACGGTGCGGGCTGGACACCGACTGCAGCGCGTTGATCGCCACGGTCAGGCCGCCATCGGTGCCGTTCTTGAAGCCCACGGCCGAAGACAGGCCGGACGCCATTTCGCGGTGGGTCTGGGATTCGGTGGTGCGTGCGCCGATGGCCGACCAGCTGATCAGGTCCTGCAGGTACTGCGGGGAGATCGGGTCCAGGGCTTCGGTGGCGGTGGGCAGGCCCATCTCCGCCAGGTCCAGCAACAACTGACGACCAATGTGCAGGCCGTCCTGGATCTTGAACGAGTCGTCCAGGTACGGGTCGTTGATCAAGCCTTTCCAGCCGACGGTGGTGCGCGGTTTTTCGAAATAGACGCGCATCACCAGGTAGAGGGTGTCGGACACTTCCGCCGCCAGCACTTTCAGGCGCTCGGCGTACTCGTGGGCAGCCTTGAGGTCGTGGATCGAGCAAGGCCCGATGACGACGAACAGGCGGTGGTCGGTGCCGTCGAGAATGTCACGGATGACTTCGCGGCCCTTGGTGACGGTCTGCAGGGCAGCGTCGCTCAGAGGGATTTCGCGCTTGAGCTGATCGGGCGTGATCAGGGTCTCGTTGGATTCGACGTTTAGGTCATTGATCGGTAAATCAGCCATCGTGTTACTCGTCAGGGTCACGGGTGCCGGCCGCCAGCCATCCCCGTGCGGCGGAGCACAGCATGATTTGAATGCAGGGGGGAGGAACCTTAGCGCGTAACACGGGCCCGCCACAATGGGCAAAGCCCGCTTTAATCCAGCGCTGGCGCCACAAAGGCCTCATGGGAGAACTCGTTGGCATGGCGCGATACCCACTCACGTGCCAGGGCTTCGAGTTGCTGGGGTGTCGGTTCGGCATCTTCGTGCTGGCGGCAGTAGCGCTCTATCCGGCATGCTTGCTCACCCATGCGTGCACCGAACAAGGCATGTTCGTCGGTAAACGAGATACCGACGCGGTAGCCGGTTTCCACCTTGCGGCACCACGCCACGTAGCCAGGATAACGCGCGCTGGCACCCAGGGAAGGAATGTGCAGATCAACCGCAGTGCCTTCGCGCCAGGCAAGTGGCCAATGGCAGGCGATGCCGCCCAGGCCGCTGATGTGCAGGCGTTGGCGGGGGATAGCAGGAGAGGGGCGTTGGATTAACTCGACAGCGACATCATCAGGGTGAGGTAAAAAACGACCCATGTACACGGACTCCGAGCACCGTCCAATTGACGGCGGTGGCAGCAGTATAGTGAAGGAACTGGAATTGACCGACCTGGATATTGACCAGCAATTGCTGGGATTGCCAGGTATTTCGCTCGTTGTGTTTACGAGCCATGGGTGTTCCAGTTGCCGGTGGGCGCGCCAGCAGTTGCCGGGGTGGCCGTTGCCAGTGGACCGGCTGTGTTGGGTGGACGCCGGGCATAACGGCGGGGCGGTTGAACGCTACCAGATCTTTCATTTGCCGGCGCTGTTCGTGGTGTGCGAGGGTCAATTCCTTGGGCAAATACAGACACGTCTTACGCGTGACGACATTTCTGATGCAGTAAAACAGGCACTCACCCGTCCACCTGAGGATTTGCCATGACAGCAGTTACACCCCAGTCGCCACGGATCGGCATTGTCGGCACCGGTGCCATCGGTGGTTTCTACGGCTTGATGCTGGCACGCGCCGGTTTCGATGTGCACTTCCTGTTGCGCAGTGAATACGCGGCCGTCAGTGAGCACGGCCTGCACTTGAACAGCACGGTGCATGGCCCGTTGCACCTGCACCCGGTGCAGGCTTACGCCCGTGCTGCCGATATGCCGCCGTGCGACTGGCTGCTGGTGGGCACCAAGTCGACCGGCAACGTCGAACTGGCCCCGACCCTCGCCCAGGTGGCGGCGCCGGGTGCCAAGGTGGTGTTGCTGCAAAATGGCCTCGATGTCGAAGACAGCCTGCGTGAACACCTGCCAGCGTCGCTGCACCTGCTCGGTGGCCTGTGCTACATCGGCGTGCACCGTTCGGCCCCCGGCGTTATCGAGCATCAGGCGTTGGGCCGGGTCAACCTGGGTTACCACAGTGGCACGGCGGCCAATGACGAAGCCCTTCAAAAGGCCATTGTCGAAGCCGGTGCCGCGCTGTTTCACCAGGCCGGCATCGAGTCCCAGGCCATGGCCAACGTGCATCAGGCCCGTTGGCACAAACTGGTGTGGAACGTGCCCTACAATGGCCTCTCGGTATTACTGGGCACCGGCACCACGGCCATGATGGCGGACGAGTCCAGCCGCGAACTGATCCAGGCGCTGATGGCCGAAGTGGTGCAGGGCGCCCGCGCTTGTGGTCATGACATCCCCCAAAGCTACGCCGAGCAGATGTTTACCATGACCGAAACCATGGACGACTACCTGCCGAGCATGTACCACGACCATGTGCACAAACGCCCGCTGGAACTGGCGGCGATCTATGCCCGGCCACTGGCAGCTGCCAAGGCTGCCGGTTGCGAACTGCCGCGAATGCAGGCGGTGTACCAGGCCTTGAGTTTTATTGATCGGCGTAACCGCTGAGTAGGGGAGGCACCATGGCAAAAGGCTTGGGCGACAAACTGGTGCTGGCGATCTCGTCGCGGGCACTCTTCGACTTGAGTGAAAGCCACAAGGTCTACCTGGCCGAAGGGGTCGAGACCTACCGCCAGTACCAGATCGAACACGAGGAGGAAATCCTCGAGCCCGGTGACGCCTTCCCGCTGGTCAAGAAGCTGCTCAGCCTCAATGCCAGCCTCGGCCGCGCCCGGGTCGAAGTGGTGCTGGTGTCGCGCAACAGTGCCGACACCGGCCTGCGCGTGTTCAATTCAATCCAGCATTACGGCCTGGATATTTCCCGCGCCGCTTTCGTAGGCGGGCGTAGTCCTTATCCTTATTTGGCGGCCTTTGGCTGCCATCTGTTTCTGTCGACCCACGCCGAGGATGTGCGCAGTGCCCTCGATGCGGGGTTTGCGGCGGCGACGATTCTGTCGGGCGGCCCGAACCGCGCCTCCAGTGAAGAACTGCGCATTGCCTTCGACGGCGACGCGGTGTTGTTTTCCGATGAGTCGGAGCGTGTGTACCAGGCCGGTGGCCTGGCAGCGTTCCAGGCCAATGAGCGGGAGGCGGCGCGCCAGCCGTTGCACGGCGGTCCTTTCAAGGGGTTTCTGGCGGCACTCAACTTATTGCAGCGCGAGTTTCCCGATGAGGCCTGCCCGATCCGCACCGCCCTGGTCACTGCCCGTTCGGCGCCGTCACACGAGCGGGTAATTCGCACGTTGCGTGAATGGGATATCCGCCTGGACGAGTCGTTGTTCCTGGGCGGCCTGGAGAAATCCGCGTTCCTGGAGGCGTTTGCCGCCGATGTGTTTTTCGATGACCAAGCCGGGCATTGCGAGAAAGCCATGGAGTTTGTCGCCACCGGGCACGTGCCCCATGGCATCAGTAACGAGGTGAAGATCTAAGTCAATCCAAGACGCCCGGGCGCTGCTAAGCTGATTTCATCTCCGCCATCCTGGCCGTCCAGGAGGTCTTATGATTCGTTCGATGCTGTACGCCACGGACCTCGGCCTGTATGCGCCTTATGTGATGCAGCATGCGCTGGCGCTGGCGCGGACGTTCAAGGCGGACCTGTATGTGATTCACGTGGTCGAGCCCATCGGGCTGTTCGCCGAATCGGTGTTACAGAGCTACCTTGATGAGAAGGCCCTGAGTGAATGGCAAAGCCAGGGGGTAACCACGGTAATGGCGACGATCGAACAGCGGGTGCTGGACAGTTTTCGCGAGGAGTTGGGGGACGGGGAGCAAGACCTGAAGTTGATTCGCTCGGTACGGGTGATCCAGGGGGACCCGTGTGAGGTGATACTCGACCAACTGCGCAAACTTTCCGTCGACCTGTTGATCGTAGGAAGTCATAGCCATGCAACTGCGGCGGCCACCCCGTTGGGGCGCACGGCTGCACGGGTGCTGCAGTTGTCTACGGTGCCGGTTTACCTGGTGCCTTCGTTGCAACGTCGACGCAGTGATGACGTGTGATGGGTAAAAACGATAAAAAGTTCTAGATTTATCCATCGAACCTTTAATATAGTTATATACCGTCGCTGATACCCGTGGCGTCTATCTGCTTTGAGGGACACATATGAAGCTTCAACAACTGCGCTACATCTGGGAAGTGGCGCACCACGACCTCAACGTTTCCGCTACCGCTCAAAGCCTCTACACCTCGCAACCCGGTATCAGCAAGCAGATCCGCCTGCTCGAAGACGAGCTGGGCGTAGAAGTGTTCGCGCGCAGTGGCAAGCACCTCACCCGCGTCACTCCGGCCGGTGAGCGCATCATCACCACCGCTGGCGAGATCCTGCGCAAAGTCGAAAGCATCAAGCAGATCGCCCAGGAATTCTCCAACGAGAAGAAGGGCACCCTGTCCATCGCTACCACCCACACCCAGGCGCGTTATGCGTTGCCGCCGGTGATCCGCGACTTCATCAAGCAATACCCCGACGTTGCCCTTCACATGCACCAGGGTTCGCCGATGCAGATCGCCGAGATGGCCGCTGACGGCACCGTCGATTTCGCCATCGCCACCGAGGCCCTGGAGCTGTTCGGTGACCTGGTCATGATGCCGTGCTACCGCTGGAACCGTTGCGTGGTTGTGCCGCAAGGTCACCCATTGGCCAAGCTGCCGAAGCTGACCCTGGAAGCCCTGGCTGAATACCCGATCGTGACCTACGTGTTCGGTTTCACCGGCCGTTCCAAACTTGACGAAGCCTTCAGCCATCGCGGCCTGACGCCAAAAGTGGTGTTCACCGCAGCCGATGCCGACGTGATCAAGACTTACGTGCGCCTGGGCCTGGGCGTGGGTATCGTCGCCAAGATGGCGGTCGACACTGCCCTCGACAAAGACTTGGTGGTGCTCGATGCCAGCGAACTCTTCGAGTCCAGCGTGACCAAGATCGGCTTCCGTCGTGGCACGTTCCTGCGTGGCTTTATGTGCGATTTCATCGAGAAGTTTGCGCCGCACCTGACCCGCGAAGTCATGGCCAAAGCGATCCAGTGCCACAACAAGCAAGAGCTGGAAGAGTTGTTTGATGGCGTTGAGCTGCCCGTCCATTAAGTGAATGAATGCGATCCACTGTAGGAGCGAGCTTGCTCGCGAAAATCGTCAACGATAACGCAGGGGGCCAGGATTCACCCGGCGTGCTTGCGTTCTTCGCCAGCAAGCTCGTTCCTACAGGTTATTTGGCGTCGGTAACCGTGAAGTGTTGCCGGGCGCCTGCCACCAGAATCTCCACCTCATCGCCTTCGAACTTGCCCAGCAGGCTCTTGCCCAGCGGCGAGCGCGGGGTGATGACAGTCACCGGTTGCCCGACCACGTCCACTTTCAAGCCCGCCGCATCCGGCGCCAGGAACAGCCATTGCTGGCGACCGTTCTCATCCTCCAGGCCCAGTAGCGCGCCGATCTCTATGCCCCGCTGATCGTCGTAGGGCCGCAGTGTCAGGTTCTGGCACAGCGCGAGCGACTGCTTGATCTCCTCGACACGCTTGGCTTGCCCGGCCGCCAGGTAGGACGCTTCTAGCCCTAGGGTGTCGTACTTGTTCTCGGCGATGTTTTCTTCGTGGGTCGCGGTTTCGTAGGCGGTCTGCGCGGCACGTTGGGCGATGTCGAGATCGACGCTGAGCTTTTCCAGGATCAACAGGTGGACGGCGTGTTTATTCATTGGTCATCAATCGCAGAATTGCAGGACATTGGCCCGGGTCTTTTCGTTGGGGGCGTTCTGGTCCTGTTGCAGCCAGAACTGGCATTTGGGGTTGGACAGGTTGCGCGCATTGTTGCGAGCCTGGTCCAGGCGTTGTTGCTGCTCCTGCTTTTGCAGGTTCTGCTGGTATTGCTCGAACAGGCGATTAGGCGGTTCAGGCGCCACAACCTCAGGCTTGCCCAATTGCTGCACCGCCTGGGCCACCGGCGCCAGGCTCTGCGGGAACAGATAGCGCGACGCCAGCCAGGTGGTAAGCACAATAGCGATAAACCCCAGCCACACGCCAAACGCGATAGCGGCACTGAGCTTGAACAGCGACAACGGACGATCAGACATGATGGCCTCCTGGCAGGCATTGACGGCGTGGCGGCGATTGTCGCACAGCCGCTGCGCAGAATAATCGCGATCAAGCCTTCTGCATCCGTGCATTTATGCGGACAATCGAGCCTTTGAGCGTTGGAGCCCGGAATGAAAGCCCGCTGGGATATTTTTTGCAGCGTCGTCGACAACTACGGCGACATCGGCGTGACCTGGCGCCTGGCCCGGCAGTTGGTGGCGGAGCATGCCTGTGATGTGCGCTTGTGGGTCGACGACCTGCGCGCCTTCGAACGCATGTGCCCGGACATTGATGTGCAGCAAGACCTGCAATGGCAGGAAGGCGTCGAAGTGCGGCATTGGCCGTCAGAGTGGGTACAGGCGTCTGCGGCGGATGTGGTGATTGCCGCGTTCGCCTGCCAGTTGCCGCCGGACTACATGGAAGCCATGGCTGCACGTGAACGCACGCCATTGTGGATGAACCTGGATTACCTCAGTGCCGAAGAGTGGGTGGTGGGTTGTCACAGGTTGCCGTCGGTGAAGTTCAAGGGCGTGCAGAAGTACTTCTTCTTCCCAGGGTTCCGAACCGGCACCGGTGGCCTGCTGCGCGAAGCGGGGTTGCTGGAGCAGCGTCGGGCGTTTCAGCAGGATGCCAGTGCGCAGCAAAGCTTCCTGCATGCCTTGGGCGTGTCTCCTACAATGGGTGCGCGGCTGATCTCACTGTTTGCCTATGAAAATGCCGGGCTGGCCAGTTGGCTCGAGGTGTTATCGACGGACGGACGTGCCACTCATCTGCTGGTGCCCGAGGGGCGCATCCTTGGCGATGTGCAGCGCTGGCTCGGCGTGGATCGGTTGGCAGCGGGGGATATCCACGAGCGCGGATCGCTGACCGTGCAGGTCATCGCATTCGTGCGCCAAGAGCAATATGACCGCCTGTTGTGGTGCTGCGACTTCAATGCCGTGCGCGGCGAAGACTCCTTCGTGCGCGCCCAGTGGGCCGGCCGGCCGCTGCTGTGGCACATCTATCGGCAGGACGAAGACATCCATCTCGACAAGCTTGATGCCTTCCTTGAGCTGTACACCGCCGACTTGTCGCCGGCGGCAAGGGCGGCCTTGATCGGGCTCTGGCAAGCGTGGAACACCGAGGCCGATATGGTTCAAGCGTGGAAAATGCTGCTGGAGCACTGGCCGGAGGTGAGCCAGCGCGCCGAAACATGGTGTCTGGAACAGGGCTTGCAGGCCGATCTTGCGACGGCGCTGGTGAAGTTTTATGAAAGTTGGATATGATACGCCACCTTGAATTTTGTAAATCCCATCCAAATTTCGGATATATGCAATGAAAACTGGTAAAGAACTGAAACCCGGTACAGTGATCCGTCTCGAAAACGACCCTTGGCTGGTTCAGAAAGCTGAGTTCACCAAGTCTGGTCGTAACAGCGCAATCATGAAGACCAAGCTGAAGAACCTGCTGACCGGTTACAAGACCGAGATCGTCTACAGCGCCGATGACAAACTGGACGACGTGATCCTCGACCGCAAAGAAGCGACCCTGTCCTTCATCAGCGGCGACACCTACACGTTCATGGACACCACCGACTACACCATGTACGAGCTGAACGCTGAAGATATCGAAGCCGTTCTGCCGTTCATCGAAGAAGGCATGGAAGACGTCTGCGAAGCTATTTTCTTCGAAGAGCGCCTGGTTTCCGTAGAGCTGCCGACCACCATCGTGCGTAAAGTGGCCTACACCGAAGGTTCCGCTCGTGGCGACACGTCGGGCAAGGTGATGAAGCCTGCCAAGCTGAGCAACGGTACCGAACTGCAAGTGGCCGATTTCATCGAAATCGACGACCTGATCGAGATCGATACCCGCGAAGGTGGTTCGTACAAAGGTCGCGCCAAGAAGTAATTCTGGCCCTGCCGATACGAAAAAAAGCCCGACCTTGAGTCGGGCTTTTTTGTGGGCGTTACGTTTTACTTCAGGTGTTGCTTCAGCTCATCCGAGGCCTGGAGCAATGCTGAGCGCACGGCTGGCACCTGGCTGATCACGTTGAGCAAACCGTAGTCGTGGATCATGCCGTTGTAGCGCACGGCGGTCACCGGCACACCGGCGGCATCCAGCTGGCGGGCATAGGCCTCGCCTTCATCACGCAGCACGTCGGCACCAGCAGTCTGGATCAGCGCGGGCGGCAAGCCCTTGAGCTGGTCCGTCGTTGCCCGCAGCGGCGAGGCGTAGATCTCGGCGCGCTGGTTGGCGTCGGTGGTGTAGTTGTCCCAGAACCACTTCATCATGTTCTTGGTGAGGAAGTGCCCTTCGGCGTACTGGTTGTAGGACCCGGTGTCGAAGTTGGCATCGGTCACCGGCCACAACAGCAGCTGGAACTTGATCGCCGGCGTGCCCTTGTCCTTGGCCATCAGGCTGACCACCGCCGCCATGTTGCCGCCGACACTGTTGCCGGCTACCGCCAGGCGCTTGCCATCGACGTTGATCTCTTTACCGTGCTCGGCCACCCATTTGGTTGCGCCGTAGGCCTGGTTGATGGCCACCGGGTAGTGCGCTTCCGGCGAAGGTGTGTAGTTGACGAACACCGCCACCGCCCCCGACCCCACGACCAGATCCCGCACCAGGCGTTCATGGGTCGGGTAGTCCCCGAGCACCCAGCCGCCGCCGTGGAAGAACATGAACACAGGCAAGGTGCCCTTGACTCCGGCCGGACGCACGATGGTCAGGTCGAGCGGCTTGCCATCGACCTGGATGGTCTTCTGGCTCACGTCCGCCTTGGGCAGCGTCAGCTTCACACCGGCCTGGGCGCCGGTCAGTACGGCACGGGCATCCTTGGGCGTCAGCTGTTCCATCGGTTTGCCGGTGCCTGCGTTCAACACATCCAGGAACGCCTGGGTGTTGTGCTCGACTTCACCGGTCGCCGCGAAGGCGTTGCTGATGGACAGGGCGAGCAGGGTGCCGGTGAGCGCTTTACCAATTGTGTTCATTTCGTTCTCCAGGGGCGGCCAAGGTCATTTAGACGGTCACGTGCAGGCGTACATCGACGTTGCCACGGGTGGCGTTGGAGTACGGGCAGACTTGGTGAGCGGCGTCGACCAGGCTTTGCGCGTCGTCCTGGGCCAGGCCCGGCAGGCTGATGTGCAGGTCGATATCCAGGCCGAAACCACCGGGGATCTGGCCGATGCCGACGTGGGCAGTGATCGAGGCGTCATCCGGGATTTTGCGTTTGGTCTGGCTGGCGACGAATTTCAGGGCGCCGATAAAGCAGGCCGAGTAGCCGGCAGCGAACAGTTGTTCAGGGTTGGTGGCCTGGCCCCCGGCACCGCCCAATTCTTTAGGGGTGGACAGTTTGACGTCGAGGATGTTGTCGCTGGAAACAGCACGACCATCACGGCCGCCGGTGGCGGTAGCTACTGCGGTATAGAGCGTTTGCATGGTGTTTTCCTCTTGGGTTTTTAGCGCTAAATGTTTGCGCGCTAAGTAGTTGGTGAGATGAATGTATAGCGCTAATGTTTAGCGCGCAAGATAAATTTTAAAATTTTTCTGAAGACAATGAATTCCGAAAACACCGCTTAACGAAAGTGGGAGCTGGCTTGCCTGCGATTGCGGTGTATCAATCAGCGCATGGATGACTGATCTATCGCGATCGCAGGCAAGCCAGCTCCCACAGTTTAGACAGGCGGTGTCTGGTTTAACGTGTCAAACGCTGGCTTGCAGGTTGGCGCGCAAGGCAATCAGGTCGCCTTGCAACTTGCGCAATTGCTCCAGCTCCAGGCCGCTGGCGCCGAGGATGCACTGCGGAATACCCATGGCCTTGTCTTGCAGGGCACGGCCGGCGGCCGTCAATTCAACGACCACCACCCGTTCATCCTCGCGGCTACGGGTACGGCTGAGCAGGCCTTCGGCTTCCAGGCGCTTTAGCAGGGGGGTGAGCGAGCCCGGATCGGTCAGCAAGCGGCTGCTGATTTCGCCGACGGTCAAACCATCCTCTTCCCACAGCACCATCATGGCCAGGTACTGCGGATAGGTCAGGCCGAGTGCTTGCAACAGCGGCTTGTAGACCTTGGTCATCAGCAGCGAGGTGGAGTGCAGGGCGAAGCACAGCTGGTTGTCCAGCATCAGCGATTCGCAGGGATCAGGGTTCTTGCTCATGGCGGTACCTCGAAAAAGCGTGTCTGGGCTGGAATCTAGCGGGCAAATCTTTAATGCGCCAGATAATTCTGTCCGAGCGGTCAGGCCAAGCCACTTTGCAGGGCCAGGTCCCACGGCGGCACGGGGCTGAACCGGGTTTTCAGGTATTCCAGCAACAAGCGGCTGCGCGCATTGGGCTGCTGTTCCAGGCGCAGCGCATAGATCCCGGTGGTCTCCGGGCTGGGCAGGCCGTTTTCGCAAAACAGCGGCAGCAGTTCACCGCGCACCAGGTACTCACTGGCAAGCCACGTGGGCAAGTGCGCGATGCCCAACCCCGCCAGGGCACCCGACAGCAAGGCTTCGGCATTGTTGGCGCTCATGCGGATGCGTCGCGGCCGATAGGTAGCACGGCGCCCATCCAGCTCGAAGCGCCAGGCGAACATCGGCGCCAGGCCGTCCCAGTCCAGCCCGTCGTGCTCGCTCAACTCCAGAGGATGGGTGGGCGTGCCTCGGCTTTTCAGATACGCCGGGCTGGCGCAGGCGATGCGCACGATGCTCGCCAAGTGCGTGGCGATCAACCGCGTGTCGACGATATGCCCGGCGCGCAGCACCAGGTCCACCTTGCCCAGGTGCGCGCCCTGCATGTCCACAAAGCTGTCGATCAAATGCAGGTGCACATCCAGGCCGGGGTACACGTTGAGGAAGTCCGCTATCACCGGCGCCAGGTGCCGTCGACCAAAGGCCGCGGGCGCGTCCACTCGAATCAGGCCCTCCGGTGCGTGGCTGAGGGATACCGCCTCGGCCCGCGCCAATTGCAACTCGCTGACAATCCGTCGCGCCCGTTCGGCAAACGCCAAACCTGCCGGGGTCGGCACCATCGCGTGGGTGCTGCGCTGGAACAGGCGGCTGCCCACTGAATTTTCCAGGCTGTCGATGCGCCGAGCCACTGCAGAGGGCGTCAGCGGATGGCGGCGGGCGGCGGCAGAAAAGCTGCCGGTTTCCAAGACATCGAGAAACAGGCCCAGTTGATCAGTCAGGGTATTGGGGTTCATCAAACGCTGCTTATGCAAGATTGGCACAGCCATTGTGCGTTGCTGTGCGTTTCCGCGCCAGAGCCGACTGCGTAGCATGCGAGGCCTGGGATTGCGGAGAAACAAGCGGTGTTGGATTTAGCGATGTACCTGGTGTTGGGCGCGGCCCTTGGCACGGTGGGCGGCCTGTTTGGCATTGGCGGCGGGCTGATTGCAATCCCGGTGCTGGGTGTGTTGTTCGGCTTGGACCAGCAACTGGCCCAAGGCACGGCGCTGGTGATGGTGGTGCCGAATGTGATGCTGGCGCTGTGGCGCTATCACCAACGCAACCGCATTGAACTGCGGCATGCGCTGCCGTTGGGCGTCATGGGGTTCACCTTTGCCTGGCTCGGGTCGATCTGGGCGGTGGGCCTGGACGCGGGGGCGATGCGCATCGGCTTTATCGCTTTTTTGCTGACGCTTTCAGCCTACAACCTGCTGCGCATGTTCACCCGCAACGCGCCGCCGACCGCCCAGATGCGTTATTCCTGGCCGTGGCTCGGGGTACTCGGTGCCGCCTCCGGCTCCATGGGGGGGCTGTTTGGCGTCGGCGGCGCGGTGGTCGCAACGCCAGTGCTGACCAGTCTGTTCGGCACCACCCAAGTGGTTGCCCAAGGCTTGTCCCTGGCCTTGGCATTGCCCAGCACGGGCGTGACATTGGTGACCTACGCCTGGCACCAGGAGGTGGACTGGATGATCGGCGTGCCGCTGGCCGTCGGCGGTTTGCTCAGTATCAGCTGGGGCGTGAAGGTCGCCCACGCGCTGCCGGAGCGCGTGCTGCGTGGCCTGTTCTGCGGCTTCCTGGTGGTGTGCGCGGTGATGCTGACCTTTAAAGTCTGAAGCCTTCGAGGATGTATTCTGCCAGGCATTCGGTGATGGGCGAGGTCATCGCCGGGTTGCGCAGCAAGCGCAGATTCATCGACGGCAGCGGGGGGAAGCCTTCTTCGCTGCCGAGGACGCGCAGGTCTTCGGTAACCAGGCTTTCCATGCTGACCATCACCGCCAGGCCGGAACTCACCACGGCCTGGATCGCCGCCACATTGGAGCTGTGGTAGGCCAGCCGGTAGTCGCGCCCGGCAGCGTCCAGAGCTGCGCGGGTCCACTGGGTGCAAAAGCTGTCGACGCCGGAAATCGCCAACGGTAATGCATCGTGCTCGTCCACACAGAAGCACGGCGCCGCCACCCAGACCATGCGCTCGGTGCGCAGCAATTCGCCGATCTCGTTGCCGGGCTCACGGCTGATCACGGTCAGCGCCAGGTCGCGGCGCTGCATCAATACGTTCGACGCCTCGCAGTGCATCTCGATCTGGATCAGCGGATACGCCTTGGAAAACCGTTTGAGAATCCCCGGCAGGAAACGCATCACGTAGTCGTCCGGCGTGCCGATGCGCACCAACCCGACCATGTGCGGTTCACGCAGGGTGTTGAACACTTCGCTGTGCAGTTTCAGGATGCGCCGCGCGTACCCCAGCAGCACCTGGCCTTCGGGCGTCAGCCGTACCTGGCGACCATCACGCTCGAACAGCTTGCGCTGCAACACGTCTTCTTCCAGGCGTTTCATCTGCATGCTCACCGCCGACTGGGTGCGGTTGACCAGCTCGCCAGCTCGGGTGAAACCGCCCTGGTCGGCGATGGCGACGAAGGTGCGCAGCACGTCAGTGTCGATACTCGGGTAGCCGGACAATTGATCAATCTCCGAGATGTATTGCATAAGAAACATTCGTTGGATTGATCTTAAGCCCAGGCACACACTTGCGCCATCCCCACTGGAGGGCGAGAAGATGAAAGGTCAAAGAGGTTTTGTGTTGATGGCGAAACGTCCGTTTGCCGGGCTGTTTCACAAGATTGCCCGTTGGCAGGCGCTGCATGAGGAGCGCCAGATGCTGGCGACCTTGAGTGATGATGCGCTCAAGGACATCGGTCTCAACCGTGGCGATGTGGAGCAGGAGCGCCACCTGCATTTCTGGCAAGACCCGCTGCGAAAATGACCCAGGATGCAGTAGGGTAGTCGGCGAGCATCCACGGAGAACCCCATGCCCGCCGACCTGTCGTTTTCACTCAAACAAGCTCGACGCATGGCACTGGCGGCCCAGGGTTTTTCCGGGCGCCAGGCGCCTGCCCTGATCAAGGCTGCGCACCTTAATCGCATGATCGAACGCCTGGGCGTGTTGCAGATCGATTCGGTCAATGCCGTGGTGCGCTCCCATTACCTGCCGCTGTTTTCCCGCCTGGGCCATTACTCCCCGCTGATACTTGAACAAGCCGCCTGGAGCCAGGGGCGGCGGCGTTCGCTGTTCGAATATTGGGGGCATGAGGCGTCGCTGTTGCCAATGGCGCTGTACCCGCTGATGCGCTGGCGCATGGAGCGGGCCAAGCAGGGCCAGGGCATTTATTCGCAAATGGCGCGCTTTGGGCGTGAGCAACAGGCGACGATTCAGCGCGTACTGCAGACGGTTGAGCAACAAGGTGCGCTGGGTGCCGGCAGCTTGTCGACCCGCGAGGAACGCGCCGGCCCGTGGTGGGACTGGAGCGACGAGAAACACGCGCTGGAATGGCTGTTTGCCGCCGGCCTCGTCACGGTTGCGGGGCGGCGTGGGTTTGAGCGGCTCTATGATTTGCCGGAGCGGGTCATTCCCGGCGATATCCTGCATGCCACTGTCACAGAGGCCGAGGCCCAGCGCGGTCTGCTGCTGCACAGCGCGACGGCCTTAGGCGTGGCGACCGAGAAAGACCTGCGCGACTACTTCCGCCTCGATCCGGCCGACAGCCGCCACCGCCTCGCTGAACTGGTGGAGGACGGGCAGTTGCAGGTCTGCCAGGTGCAAGGCTGGAAACAACCGGCGTATTGCCTGCCCGAGCCGAAAGTGCCACGCAACGTGCCGGCCAGCGCATTGCTGTCGCCGTTTGATTCGCTGGTCTGGGAGCGTGCGCGTACCGAGCGCCTGTTCGATTTCCGTTACCGCCTGGAGATCTATACGCCACAAGACAAACGGGTTTACGGCTACTACGTGCTGCCGTTTCTGCACAACGAACGTATCGCGGCGCGCATCGACCTGCGTGCCGAACGCGCCAATGGACGCCTGGCGGTGCATGCGGTGCACGAAGAAGAGCCGGGGCTGGATGAGGATGGGATGCAGGCGCTGGCGCAGAACCTGTTACAAATGGCCGACTGGCTGGGGCTGGAACAGGTACAGCTCAATTGCCAGCGGCCGAGTGGCGACCGGTTGCGGGTGGCGATGATCACTCGGGGCAGTGCTCTCTAGGACGCCATCGCGGGCAAGCTCGGCTCCCACAGGGGGACGCGGGCAGCGGTGGGAGCCGGGCTTGCCCGCAATGGCGTCAGAACAGGCGACTTAACGTCTTAGCGTTTGACTTGTTTCAACGTCTCGGCAATCAGGAACGCCAATTCCAGCGACTGATCGGCATTCATCCGTGGGTCGCAGTGGGTGTGGTAGCGGTCCGACAAGCCATCCTCGGTGATCGGCCGCGCGCCGCCGATGCATTCGGTGACGTTCTGCCCGGTCATCTCGATGTGAATCCCGCCGGCATAGCTGCCCTCGGCCTGGTGCACCTGGAAGAACTCCTTTACCTCGCCCAGGATTTGCGCAAAGTCGCGGGTCTTGTAGCCGCTGCTGGCCTTGATGGTGTTGCCGTGCATCGGGTCGGAGCTCCACAGCACCTGCTTGCCCTCGCGCTGCACCGCGCGAATCAGGTTGGGCAGGTGGTCGCCGACCTTGCCGGCGCCCATGCGCGCGATCAGATTTAGGCGGCCCGGGTCGTTGTCCGGGTTGAGGATGTCGATCAGGCGGATCAGGTCATCCGGGTTCATGCTCGGGCCGACCTTGACCCCGATCGGGTTGTTCACCCCGCGCAGGAACTCGACGTGGGCACCGTCCAACTGACGGGTACGGTCGCCGATCCACAGCATGTGCGCCGAGCAGTCGTAGTAGTCGTTGGTCAGGCTGTCACGGCGCACGAAGGCTTGTTCGTAGTTGAGCAGCAGCGCTTCGTGGGCGGTGAAGACGCTGGTTTCGCGCAGTTGCGGCGAGCTGTCCATGCCGCAGGCGCGCATGAAAGCCAGGGTTTCGTCGATGCGGTCGGCCAGTTGGCTGTACTTTTCGGCCAGGGCGGAGTTGGCGATGAAGTCCAGGTTCCACTTGTGCACCTGGTGCAGGTCGGCAAACCCGCCCTGTGCGAAGGCACGCAACAGGTTCAGGGTGGCGGTGGACTGGTGGTAGGACTGCAGCAGGCGGTCGGGGTCCGGCACGCGGCTTTTTTCGTCGAAACCGATGCCATTGACGATATCGCCACGGTAGGCGGGCAGGGTGACGCCGTCGATGGTTTCATCGTTGGCCGACCGCGGCTTGGCAAATTGGCCGGCCATGCGCCCGACTTTGACCACCGGGCAGCCGGCAGCGAAAGTCATCACGATCGCCATCTGCAGCAGCACCTTGAAGGTGTCGCGGATCTTCGCGGCGGAGAACTCGGCGAAGCTCTCGGCGCAATCGCCGCCTTGCAGCAGGAACGCGCGCCCCTGGGTCACCTCGGCAAACTGGCGGCGCAACTCGCGGGCTTCACCGGCAAACACCAGTGGCGGGTAGCTGGCCAGGTTCTGCTCCACTTGCAACAAGTGCGCAGCGTCCGGGTACTGGGGTTGTTGCTGGATCGGCAGGGCGCGCCAGCTGTCGGGGCTCCAGGGTTGGCTCATCATGAACTCGATTGGCTGATTGACGGTCGGGCGCCAATGTTATCAGCAATTAGTGCGTGACCTGTTGCCGCCGGTTGGCCGACAATCGCGCCTTTGCCGTGCGGTAAACCCCTTAGGAGTAGTGATGACCGAGGAGCGTGTCGAGCGCCTGCTCGCCGAAGTCCATGATGATTTCGGCATGATCCGTGTGCTCGAAGTGGCCGATTACCGTTTTCTCGAGTTTGGCGACGCCATCGAGCAAAGCTGCGTGTTCACCGCTGACCCTAGTTGGCTGGAGTACGACTACACCCGTGCGATGCTGATTGGTGCGTTGTGCCATGCGCAACCGGAGAGCGCGCTGTTCCTCGGCCTGGGCGCCGGCACGCTGACCCAGGCGTGCCTGAAGTTCCTGCCGCTGGAAGATGTGGAAGCCATCGAACTGCGCCCCGATGTGCCGCGCCTGGCCATCGAATACCTGGGGCTCGACGACGATCCGCGGCTGTACATCCGCATCGGTGACGCCCTGCAATTGCTCGACAGCGCCGAGCCGGCCGACCTGATTTTCGTCGACCTCTACACCGACGTCGGCCCAGGCGTCGGCCATCTGGCGTGGACCTTCCTGGAAAACTGCCAGAAAAAGCTCAACCCCGGCGGCTGGCTGGTGATCAACCAGTGGGCCACCGACGATGGCAAGCCCCTGGGGGCGGCGTTGTTGCGTGGGTTGTACCACCGGCATTACTGGGAGTTGCCGGTGAAGGAGGGCAATGTGATTCTGCTGGTGCCGTCCGAACTGGACCAGGAACTGGAAATGGATGCGCTCTCGGCCCGTGCCGAAGCGTTAGCGCCGAGGTTGGGGTACTCGTTGCAGCCGTTGATCAAGGCGATTCGGCCCGCAACCTAGTTGCTTGTTCGGACGCCTTCGCGGGCGAGCCCGCTCCCACAGGGGCATGCACTTCAAACTGTGGGAGCCGGCTTGCCCGCGAAGCGGCCGCTACTGCCAATTCAAATGCCCTTGAACACCCCAGGCCGCTTCTCGATCATCGCCCGCACACCTTCCTTGGCATCTTCACTGTTAAGCAGCTTATCCACCATCGGCGGCAACGCGGCCGCCGCCACGGTTTCACCCTCCATGCGCGCCAGGCGCGCCGACATCAACGTCGCCTGCACACCCAGCGGTGCCTGGCGGGCAATGCGGTTGGCCAGTTCGACGGCGCGGGGCAGCAGGTCTTCGCTGGCCATCACTTCTTGCACCAGGCCCAGGCGCAAGGCGTCATGGGCATCGAACTCATCGCCAGTGAGCAGCCAGCGCATCGCGTTGCCCCAGCCGGCGATCTGGTGAAAGCGCAACGTCGCGCCGCCGAACGGAAAGATCCCGCGCTGGACTTCCATCTGCGCAAAGCGCGTGTTGCTGGCGCAAAGATTGATATCTGCGGCCAACATCAGCTCGATGCCGATGGTGAGGCAGTAGCCCTGGGCCGCGACGATCACCGGTTTGCTTACCCGCGGGCCGGCGAACACGCCCCAAGGGTCGCAGCCCCCCAGCGGCGGTTGCCAGCCGCCTGCCATCACACTACTGACATTGGCCAGGTCCAGCCCGGCCGTGAAGTGATCGCCATGGGCAAACACCACGGCCACCCGTGCGTCGTCATTTCGATCAAATTCGCCATAGGCCAGGCTCAGTTCATTGAGCAGGTCCAGGTCGAAAGCGTTGCGCTTGGCCACCCGGTCCAGGCCCAGCATCAGGACATGGCCCTGGAGTTCACGGCTGACGCGGCTGCTGCTGGCTTGATTCATGGGGTGTGCCCTCGGGCGCGGGGAAGGGTTTCGGACCAAAGGGTCGGAAAGGTCAGGTGAACCGTTTAAGCTTTGCGACCAACAGGGCCGGGCCTTTGAAAAATAGACCCTGGCGCAGTTATCTGCAAAGGCTGTGACGCAGCGCGGTTTATCGGCGCCTGGCGATAAAAAAAGCTCCCTTTTTCAGCTATTTCCGGTATAGTGCGCGCCGGCCTTTAACCGGGCCGCGTTTAGGTAGCGCAATTCCCCGAAGTCAGCTTCGGCTGCACGTCCGCACAGCGGACTCTCCCTTGACGAATCTTTTTCATTCATTCGTTTTCGCAAATCCCCGCCGACAAAGCAGCCAGGGCGACTCTTGAGTCTCAACACGGCATGCGCAGCTTTGGAGCATGGGTCTTTGCGGATGCACTTAGAGGCAGACCCATGACCCAGGAAACCGGCGGCTTCGCCGCTTTTAATCTTAACCCGAATATTCTTGCAGCCGTCGCAGCGACCGGCTACGAAGAGCCTTCGGCGATTCAGCAGCAATCGATCCCGATCATCATGGCCGGCCAGGACATGATTGGCCAGGCGCAAACCGGTACCGGCAAAACCGCCGCATTCGCCCTGCCTATCCTGCACTGCATCGATCCTGCCAAGCGCGAACCGCAAGCCCTGATCCTGGCGCCAACCCGTGAGTTGGCGCTGCAAGTAGCAACCGCTTTTGAAACCTACGCCAAGCAAATGCCAGGCGTAACTGTTGTGGCCGTTTACGGCGGCGCGCCTATGGGCCCGCAACTCAAAGCAATCCGTAACGGCGCACAGATCGTTGTCGCCACCCCGGGCCGTCTGTGCGACCACCTGCGTCGTGACGAGAAAGTCCTGTCGACCGTGAACCACCTGGTTCTGGACGAAGCTGACGAAATGTTGAAGCTGGGCTTCATGGATGACCTGGAAGTCATCTTCAAGGCACTGCCGCCCACCCGTCAGACCGTATTGTTCTCGGCCACCTTGCCACAGTCGATCCGTGCCATTGCCGAACGCCACCTGCGCGATCCGCAACACGTGAAGATCCAGACCAAGACCCAGACCGTTACCGCGATCGAACAGGCTCACCTGTTGGTTCACGCTGACCAGAAGACCTCGGCTGTATTGAGCCTGCTGGAAGTCGAAGACTTCGACGCCCTGATCATGTTCGTGCGCACCAAGCAAGCGACCCTGGACCTGGCAAGCGCCCTGGAAGCCAAAGGCTACAAGGCCGCCGCGCTGAACGGCGACATCGCCCAGAACCAGCGTGAGCGCGTCATCGACTCCCTCAAGGATGGCCGCCTGGACATCGTTGTGGCGACCGACGTTGCTGCCCGTGGTCTTGACGTTCCACGTATCACCCACGTGTTCAACGTTGACATGCCGTACGACCCAGAGTCCTACGTTCACCGTATCGGCCGTACTGGCCGTGCCGGTCGCGAAGGTCGCGCTCTGCTGCTGGTCACTCCACGTGAGCGCCGCATGCTGCAAGTGATCGAGCGTGTTACCGGCCAGAAAGTCGCTGAAGTGCGCCTGCCGGATGCCCAGGCAGTCCTCGATGCCCGCATCAAGAAACTGACCAACAGCCTGGCGCCATTGGTGGCTGACGCTGAATCGACCCACGGCGAACTGCTGGACCGCCTGACCGCCGATATCGGTTGCACCCCGCGTGCCCTGGCCGCAGCCTTGCTGCGCAAAGCTACCAACGGTCAAGCCCTGACCCTGGCAGCCATCGAGAAAGAACGTCCACTGGTTCCGAACAGCGCGCCACGCGGTGATCGTCCAGAGCGTTCCGGCGACCGTCCAGACCGTGGTGATCGTGAGCGTCGCGCTCCGGTGCCATTGGCTGAAGGCCGTGCTCGTTGCCGTACCGCGCTGGGCGCGCGTGATGGTATCGCTGCCAAGAACCTGCTGGGCGCTATCCTCAACGAGGGTGGCCTGGCACGTGAAGCCATCGGTCGTATCCAGGTCCGTGACAGCTTCTCCCTGGTGGAGCTGCCGGAAGACGGTCTGGAAAAACTGCTGGCCAAGCTCAAAGACACTCGCGTTGCCGGTAAGCAGCTGAAGCTGCGTCGCTACCGCGAAGATTGATCCGCCCTTGGGCTGATTGATCGCACCTAAAAAATCCCCGACTCGGTCGGGGATTTTTTTTGCTGATATTTTTACACGGCTATGCAGCAACTGTAGGGCCCGGCTGTCAGTGCCAAGTGTGTGGGCTGGAGCGCCGCACTCGCCGGCAAGCCGGCTCCTGCAAGGGGGGCGTCAGCCGAAGCGGTAGATGTCCATGCCCAGCGCACCCAGGGTGAAGCCCTGGTGCGCCACGCTGAAATCGCCACCGGCACCCCGCGCAAAATACAGCGGCAGCAGGTGTTCATCACTGGGATGGTTGCGCACGGCATTCGGCGCCTGGCGACGGTAGTCGTGCAAGGCGGTTTCATCGTTGGCCGCCAGCTTGTCGACGACCCAGTCGCGGAACGCCAGCGCCCATGGCGTGATGGTCTCCGGCCCGGCGCGCCAATCAAGTTCACCGAGGTTATGGGTGATGCTGCCCGAGCCGATCAGCAACACACCTTGCTCGCGCAGGCTGGCCAGGGCATGCCCGACGCGGGTCTGCAGGGCAGGGCCCATGCGGCTGGGCAGGGACACCTGCACCACCGGAATATCCGCCGCCGGGTACATCAGCGACAGTGGTACCCAGGTACCGTGGTCGAAGGGGCGCCGGTCATCAATGCGGGCATTGAGGCCATCGGCGTGCAGCAATTGGACGATCTCGCTGGCCAACTGCGGGTCACCCGGCGCCGGGTATTGCACGGCGAACAATTCGCGCGGGAAACCGCCGAAGTCGTGCCAGGTTTCGGGCGCTGCGCTACCGCTGACCAAGAGTTCTTGGCTCTCCCAGTGTGCCGACACCACCACGATCGCCTTGGGCCGTGGCAGCTCGGCTGCCAGGCGCTGCAACGCGGGGCCGCTGGCGCCGGGTTGCAGGGCGAGCATGGGCGAACCGTGGGAGATAAACAGGCTGGGGAACATAAGGGGGGTCCTGAGCGTTAACATGGGCCCATCTTTAATCAGATCATTGATCTAAATCTAATATAAGTTTTAGTGCCTTTTGATCGAGTTTTCGGGAGGATCCATGGAGCCTAAGTTTTGGCAGGAGCGCTGGGCGCGCAACCAGATCGGTTTTCATTTGCCCGAGGTCAATCCCTACCTGCAACGGCACTGGCCACCGTTGGCGCTCGCCCGAGACGCCCAGGTGCTGGTGCCCCTGTGTGGCAAGAGCCTGGATTTGATGTGGCTGGCCAGCCATGGGCTGCGAGTCATGGGCGTGGAGCTGTCGGAACAGGCCGTGGAGGCGTTTTTCAGTGAGCAGAGCCTTGTGCCACGCATTACACGGCGGGGGGCGTTCACGGTGTATCAGGCTGATCTGATCGAGGTATGGTGCGGCGATTTCTTTGCCCTGGACGCCGAGGCACTGGCTGATTGCACCGGGCTGTATGACCGAGCCGCACTGATAGCCTTGCCGCCGTTGATGCGTGCGCGGTATGCGGAGCACCTGAACCATCTGCTGCGTCCCGGCTGCCAGGGGCTGCTGGTCACTCTTGATTACGACCAGACCCAAAAAGCTGGGCCGCCGTTTGCGGTGACGGATGATGAAGTGAAGGTGTTGTTTGGGGCGGAATGGACGTTGGGGGTGCTTGAGGAGCAAGACATCCTGGGTGAGAGTTGGAAGTTTGTGCAGGACGGTGTTACGCGGCTTGATGAGCGGGTTTATCAGCTGACTATGCGTTGATCAGGGCAGTGCGATTGCGGCATGGGTATTTATACGACTCCGGGTAGGGCGTCGGACCTGGGGTGAGGGCGCTACCTAACGATTACCCTGGGATCCAAATGTGTATGGCTTGCCTGCGAACGCGGCCTAACTGCCGACCACAATCTAACGATCACCCCGCGATCCAACTGTAGGAGCTGGCTTGCCAGCTATGTCGGCCTAACTGCCGACCACGCTCTAACTGTCACCCGCGATCCAATTGTGGGAGCTGGCTTGCCTGCGAAGGCGGCCTGACAGCCGACCTGGATGTTGGATCTGGCTGGGTACATATCCGTTATTCAGATAACGGCTGCATGGGTTCCGCCCTTACGGGGGCTAAGCCGGCATCCCTGCCGGTTTACCCCAAAATCCCTGTCGAATTCTGGCCAGCGTGTTTGACGGGGCGCCTAAGATCAAAAGCAACATCAAGTTCAAGAGCGGCTCGCTTCGCATCGTGGTTAGGGATGGCCATCGCGAGCACGCCCGGCTGCTGCATGTGCCCACGTACGGCTGTGGGAGCCGGGCGTGCCCGCGATGACGATATTCGCGCCCACAAAAAAGGGGCGATCAGATCGCCCCTCGTTGCGTCACCTTGTACTTAGCCCCGACGGCGCAGTGCGTCGATGCGCTCTTCCAGTGGCGGGTGGCTCATGAACAGGCGAGCCATGCCCTGTTTGATGCCGCCGTTGATGCCGAAGGCTGTCAGGCTGTCTGGCATATGCACCGGCAGGCCCTGTTCGGAGCGCAGGTGTTGCAGCGCTGCAATCATCGCCCCGGTACCGGCCAGGCGAGCACCGGCTTCGTCTGCACGGAATTCGCGTTTGCGCGAGAACCACATGGTGATCGCGCTGGCCAGGAAGCCCAGCACCAGTTCAGCGAAGATGGTCGCCACGAAGTAGGCAATGCCGCGACCGCCTTCGTTCTTGAAGATCACCTTGTCGACAAAGTTGCCGATGATCCGCGCGAAGAACATCACGAAGGTGTTCACCACGCCCTGGACCAGCGCCAGTGTGACCATGTCACCGTTGGCCACGTGGCCGATCTCGTGGGCCAGCACCGCCTTCACTTCATCGTACGAGAAGCGTTCCAGCATGCCCTGGCTGACGGCAACGAGTGCGTCGTTCTTGTTCCAGCCGGTGGCAAACGCGTTGGCTTCATAGGCCGGGAAGATCCCGACCTCAGGCATCTTGATACCCGCCTCGCGGGACAACTGCTCAACGGTCTGCAGCAACCATTGCTCATGCCGGGTACGTGGCTGGGTGATCACCTGGGTGCTGGTGCTCATCTTTGCCATCCACTTGGAGATGAAGAGCGAGAACAGCGAGCCGGCAAAACCAAAGACCGCACAGAAAATCAGCAGCTGATTGAGGTTCAGGTCAACCCCGTTGGCCGCCATGAACCCGTTGAAGCCGAAAAGGCTCAAGGTGATGCTGGCAATCAGCACGACCGCAAGGTTAGTGGCCAAGAACAGCAGGATGCGCATCATGGTTGTAGAATTCTCCTCATGCTTAATATGTCGCGTACTGCGGGGTATATAAGGTGCGGCATGGGGTGATTCAACCGAGCGACTATTTCAAACTGTGTCCTACAGCATGAATGTAGGGCCGTGAAGGGATTTTCCGAGGTTCAAAAGGCGTCTTGACCGGTTCGCCGTTACCTTTGCGCCCTGTAATCATAGGGGGTAGGTGGCAGTTTCGCCGCCAGCGAAGTGCTGGAATGGAGAAGGGGCAGAGAAGTGTTGCCAGATACTCGCTGTACGACCGATTGTCGGTCGTACAGCGCAGTTTGCATTACTGGCGATAGGACTTGAGGAAGTTGCCGATGCGACCAATGGCCATGTCCAGGTCATCCACGCGCGGCAGCGTCACCACGCGGAAGTGATCCGGCCACGGCCAGTTGAATGCGGTGCCTTGCACCACCAGCAGCTTTTCCGACAGCAACAGGTCGAGCACAAACTTCTCGTCGTTGAGAATCGGGCACACTTTCGGGTCGATTCGCGGGAAGGCGTACAATGCACCCATGGGTTTTACGCAGCTCACGCCCGGGATCGCGTTGAGCAGCTCCCAGGTGCGGTTGCGTTGCTCCAGCAGGCGGCCTTGGGGCAACACCAGGTCGTTGATGCTCTGGTAGCCGCCCAGGGCGGTCTGGATCGCGTGCTGGCTCGGCACGTTGGCGCACAGGCGCATATTGGCCAGCATGTCGATGCCTTCGATGTAGCTCTGGGCGTTGTGCTTGGGACCGGAAATGGCGATCCAGCCGGAACGGAACCCCGCCACGCGGTAGGACTTGGACAGGCCGTTGAAGGTCAGGCACAGCAGGTCCGGCGCCAGGGAAGCGGTGCACACGTGCACGGCGTCGTCGTAGAGGATCTTGTCGTAGATCTCGTCGGAGAACACTACCAGGTTGTGCTGGCGCGCCAGTTCGAGCATGCCCAGCAACACTTCCTTGGAGTACACCGCGCCCGTCGGGTTGTTTGGGTTGATGATCACCAGGGCTTTGGTGTTCGGGGTGATCTTGGCCTTGATGTCGGCCAGGTCGGGGAACCAGTCCGCGCCTTCGTCACACAGGTAGTGCACCGGGTGGCCACCTGCCAGGGTCACGGCGGCGGTCCACAACGGGTAATCCGGCGCCGGCACCAGCACTTCGTCGCCGTTGTTGAGCAGGGCCTGCATGGACATCACGATCAGCTCGGACACGCCATTGCCCAGGTAGATGTCTTCGATACCGACACCTTCGACCTGCTTCTGCTGGTAGTACTGCATCACCGCCTTGCGCGCGCTGAACAGGCCTTTGGAGTCACTGTAGCCCTGGGCGGTGGGCAGGTTGCGGATCACGTCCTGGAGGATCTCGTCCGGCGCTTCGAAACCAAACGGCGCCGGGTTGCCAATGTTCAGCTTGAGGATGCGATGGCCTTCCTCTTCCAGGCGTTTGGCGTGCTTGAGCACTGGGCCGCGAATGTCGTAGCAGACGTTGGCGAGCTTGTTCGATTTGCTGACCTGCATGGCGATGTGATCCTGAAAATGAACGATCCAGACGGTGTGGACACTACCGTACTGCGAATCCTGCGGGGCCCGCACCCATAAATACGTTTGAATGCCGGTAGCGCGGGTGCCAGACTGGCGTTTTGAAGAGGCGCAATCATACGTGCCGCCTGATCCATGGAAAAGACACAGATCAGGCTTTTTCAGTTGCCGAGGTGTACCGATGGAAAAGTTGCAGAAAACCGTTGATGAGTGGAAGGCGATGCTCGATCCAGAGCAGTACAACGTATGCCGTCTCAAGGGCACCGAGCGTCCTTTCAGCGGCAAGTACAATGACACCAAGACCGACGGCGTGTATCACTGCATCTGCTGCAATGAGCCACTGTTCGATTCGGCTACCAAGTTTGATTCCGGCTGCGGCTGGCCGAGCTTCTACGCACCGATCGCCGACAGCGCGATGGTCGAGATCCGTGACGTCAGCCACGGCATGATCCGCACGGAAGTCACCTGCGCCAAATGCGATGCACACCTGGGGCACGTGTTTCCGGACGGCCCGCCGCCGACCGGCCTGCGTTATTGCATCAATTCGGTGTGCCTGGACCTCGTCCCGCGTTGAATTGACCGACGCGGCATCCTGTAGGCGCCCGGCTTGCCGGCGATGGCGATCTCACGGACGCCATCGCCGGCAAGCCGGGCGCCTACGGGGGAGGGGTGATAGTGAGGTATCAATTTGGTCAATTAAATTGCATGCAATTTAATTGCCTACTATGTTTACCCCTCTTTTCCCCAACGAGGCACTGCCATGAGTGACAACCTGCTGAGCATCCCTTGCACCACCATCAAGGGTGAGCAAAAGACCTTGGCCGATTTCGCCGGCAAGGCCATCCTCGTGGTCAATACCGCCAGCAAGTGTGGCTTCACTCCGCAGTACAAGGGCCTGGAGCAGCTCTGGCAACAGTACAAGGACCAGGGGTTGGTGGTACTGGGTTTCCCTTGCAACCAGTTCGGCAAGCAAGAGCCCGGTAACGAAGGTGCGATTTCCGAATTCTGCGAGCTGAATTTCGGCGTCAGCTTCCCGCTGTTCAAGAAGATCGACGTGAATGGCAGCGAGGCCCATCCCTTATTCGTGCAGCTGAAAAAGCAGGCGCCAGGCCTGCTGGGTTCCAAAGGCATCAAGTGGAACTTCACCAAGTTCCTTATTGGCCATGACGGCCAGGTGGTCAAGCGCTTTGCCCCGACCACCAAGCCGCAGGACCTGACCCAAGAGATCGAAGCCCTGCTCAAATGACCGTCTCCCTGGCCCTCGACCATCAACTGTGTTTCAAGCTCTACGCCGCCTCCCGGGCGGTGACCCGCGCCTACAAGCCAATGCTCGATGAGTTGGGCCTGACCTACCCGCAATACCTGGTGATGCTGGTGCTGTGGGAATGGCACGAAGCAGCGCCGGCGCAGCCCACGGTCAAGGCCTTGGGTGAGCGCTTGATGCTCGACTCGGGCACGCTGACGCCGTTGCTCAAGCGTCTTGAGCAGCTCAAATGGGTCCGGCGCCAGCGCAGTAGCAAGGATGAGCGGGAAGTGCACTTGAGCCTGAGCGAAGCCGGTGTGCACTTGCGCGATCAGACCCAGGGCCTCAAGACCCGACTGCTGTGCAACAGCGGCATCGACCTGAACCAGGCCGACACGTTGCGCGATGGCCTGGACAAGCTGCTCGGGCAGATCAGAGACGTGTCGTCTTCGGCACCCACAGCTCCAGCAAACCGCTGAGTTCTTCGCGACGAAACGGTTTGGCCAGGTAGTCATTCATGCCTGCGGCCCTGCACCGCTCGCGTTCTTCTGACAAGGCATTGGCCGTTAACGCGACAATGGGCAGGTCCGGCCAGCGCCCGCTGCGGCGAATCTGCCGGCTGGCCTCATAGCCATCCATCACCGGCATATTGCAGTCCATCAACACCATGTCGAAGGGCTGCTCCTCCAGAAACTTCAGCGCCTCGCCGCCGTGAGCCGCGACGACCACCTCGCACCCCAGCTTGCTGAGCATGCCCTTGGCCACCAGTTGGTTGACCGGGTTGTCCTCCACCAGCAGGATGCGCGCGCGATGGGCCAGGGGCGCGGCTTCCATCTGGATCGGGTCGAGGATCAGTTGCGCATCGCTGCGCAGGTTTCGTTGCAGGATCTGATACAGCGCATTGCGGCTCAGCGGGCGTGCTTGTTGCTGCAAGGGCGCGAGTGCCGCGACTTCTTCACTGGGCATGAAATTGCCATAGGCGGTCACCAGCAGGATCGGCGCGCTGATGGAAGGACGCAGGCGGAACAGGCATTCCGGGCAGTCGGTGATCAACAGGTCCGGGCTGTGCCCGCTCAAGTCTTCATCACGCGGGTAGCAATGCGGTGTCAGCCCCCAATGGGGCAGCAGGGTGGTGAGCAGTTCGGTCAGGCCGCTGCCGGCGCTGGTGATGGCGATCACTTCACCCGTGAGCGGTGTCGGTTGCACCGCAGGCAAATGGATCGGCAGCGGCAGGTCGGCGCAGAATTGGCTACCAAAGCCCACCTCCGAGCTGATGCTCAAACGGCCCTTCATGGCTTCACACAGGTTATGCGTCAGGGCCAGCCCCAGGCCTGTGCCACCAAACTGGCGGGTGATACCGGCGCCAGCCTGGGTGAACGGCTGGAAGATCTTCACCTGGGCTTCCTGGGCAATGCCGATACCGGTGTCGCACACCTCAATGCGTACCCGGCCCTCCAACGCACTGAGGCGCACGTCCACCCGGCCGAAGCGCGTGAATTTCAAGGCATTGGACAGCAGGTTACTGACGATTTGCCGCACCCGGGTCGGGTCGCCCAGGACTTGGGCGGGAAATTGCGGGTCGATCAGGCAGGTCAGTTCAACGCTCGGCGCCGCGTTCTGCGACAACAGGTTGGCGGTGTCTTCCACCAGTGAGCCCAGGTCGAACGGTATGCGCTCCAGCTCCAGCTGACCGGCGTCGAACTTGGACAGGTCGAGAATATCGTTGAGCAGCTCCACCAGCACTTTGCCCGAATCATGGGCGATGGACAGTTGCTGGCGCTGCTCAGCGTTGAGCGGGCTGTCCAGCGACAGCGCGATCATGCCCAGCAGGCCGTTGAGCGGGGTGCGGATTTCGTGGCTCATGTTGGCCAGGAACGCGGCCCGCGCCTGGGCCATGCCCAATGCATGCATCTTCGCCGCTTCCAGTTCATCGTTGGACTGGCTCAGGCGCTGGTTGCTGGCCTTGAGCTCCAGGGTGCGGGCGGAGACGATGTCTTCCAGTTGCCCCAGGTATTCAGTCAGCCGATCTTCGGCGTGACGGCGTTGCTGGATCTCCGTCTCCATGTTTTCGAACTGTTGGTTGGCGACGTTCACCAGTACGCCGATTTCGTCATGTTCGTGGCCGGGCGGGCAGTCCAGGCGGGCCTGTCTGCGGTTGCTCAGCTCACGGATAATGCGCACCAGCGGCTGGGTCAACATCACGTAGAACAAGCCCAGCAGGATGCCGGTGAGCAACAGGCTGCGGACAAATCCATTGAGCAGGGTGATTTCGGCACGGTGCAGAAAGCGGCTGCCAAAGGCATAGGTATCGACGTCCAGGCGCAGCACGCCGAGGGATTCGTTGGGCATATGGCTGAGGAATAAGCGGTCTTCAAAATGGCGGTTGGCGCCGAACATGAAGTCGCTCAGGGGGCGGTAGGTGCCCTCCTTGCGTGGCCGGTCGACATCGGCCAGCACCACGCCGTTGTTGTCGATCAACTGGGCGTGAATGATGGCGGGGGAGTGCAGCAGGCCCAGGGTCAGTTCCTGGGCCAGTTCGGCGTCGATGTTGTAGGCGATGCGTGACGCGGGGTTATGGCTGATTTCTATCAGTGAGCGAATTTCACGGTTGATGGATGCGTCTTCGCTGGCATAATCAATGCCGATTTGGATCAGGCTGAGCAAGGTTCCCAAGACGAAACCGACCAGCACAGTCAATCTGGCTTGTTTATAAGACAAGCGGTGGGCGAACTTGATATCCATTGAGTGTTGAACCACTTCACGTTTCCCTTCGCCCGGCAAGCATAGCTGAACATCCACAGGCTCTGGCTTACCCGGCATGAATCGTTTTTTTACGCAGCCTCGTGCGGTCTGCCGCAGGGTTGCCAATACGCCATCTTTTGCAAGAACTTGCCAGAGGAATAATCGTGGATTCTCGATTGAACGCCTTTCTTGAGCGGGCCGACGCAGTGCTCGCCCGCCTGGAACCCTTGTTGCCCGCGCCGCGCCAAACCATCGATTGGAACCAGTGCCTGGCTGCCCGCTGGCAGCGTGAAGGCCGCAGTGGTTTCCTGTTGCCCTTGGACGTGAGCCTGGAGATGCGCCTGTCTGACCTGATCGGCGTGGACAAGCAACGTGAAACACTGGCGCGCAACACCCAGCAATTCATCGACGGCCTGCCCGCCAACCATGCACTGCTGTGGGGGTCGCGTGGCACTGGTAAATCGTCCATGGTGCGTGCCTTGCTGGCGCAGCACGCCAAGGCCGGCTTGCGCCTGATCGAAATCGAGCGCGACCACCTGGCGGACCTGCCACGAGTGGTCGAGCAACTGGTCAAGCTGCCGCAGCGGTTTATCCTGTTCTGCGACGACCTGTCGTTCGAGGCCGGCGAGGGTGATTACCGCGTGCTCAAAAGTGTGCTCGACGGCTCCCTCGAACAAGCCCCGGAAAACGTGCTGTTGTACGCCACCTCCAACCGCCGCCACCTGGTGCCGGAAAACCAGAGCGACAACGACAACTGGAAACGCGTGGATGGCGAACTGCACCCAAGCGAAGCCGTGGAGGACAAGATCGCCTTGTCCGACCGTTTCGGCTTGTGGCTGTCGTTCTACCCGTTCACCCAGGAGCATTTCCTGGATGTGGTTGAGCACTGGATCGGCGAGCTGGCGAACAAGGCCGGTTTGCAGTGGCAGCGCGATGAAGCCCTCGACATCCTTGCCGTGCGCTGGGCCACCGGTCGCGGCAACCGTAACGGCCGTTGTGCCTATCAATTCGCCCGCTACTGGGTGGGCCTCAAATTGTTGGAGCGTCAACCATGATCGATCTAACCAGCGCCGGTACTGGCCTTGATGGCTACGCCATGCTCTGCGCGCAACTGGAGTCGCTGCTGGCCGATGAACGTGACTTCATTGCCAACAGTGCGCAGTTCTCGGCGTTCCTGTTCAACCAATTGGATGACTTGAACTGGGCCGGCTTCTACCTCAACCGCAACGAAGAACTGGTGCTCGGACCATTCCAGGGCCAGATTGCCTGTGTGCGTATTCCGTTTGGCCGTGGAGTATGTGGTGCGGCGGCGGCGTCGCGGCAAACCCAGCGAGTGGAGGATGTTCACGCGTTTGCTGGGCACATTGCCTGTGACAGTGCATCGAACAGCGAGCTGGTGGTACCCCTGGTCAAGGACGGCAAACTGATTGGCGTCCTTGACCTCGACAGCCCATCACTCGCGCGTTTTACCGTCCAGGACCAGGCAGGTATCGAACAGTTGGCGGCGATTTTCCTGCGCTTGACCGACTGCTGATCAGGTGAGGGGCGGCAACCGCCCCTTACACGCTATCCAGGCTGTGAAGCTGCACTTTAAGCAACCGCTCGAGTTCCAGCATGAGCTTTTCCAGGGCTTTCACATCTGTTTCTATCTGTGCCCATTCAGCGCCGCGGGCACATGCCTGCTCCAGGGTCTCGCAGTGCGCAGCCAGTGAGGTGGCCTGAACGATACGCGCCGCGCCCTTGATCTTGTGCGCCTGCTCGATGATGTCCTGGAGTGGGGCGTGCGCAGCGGCCAGCGCCTTCAGCTCCTGGCGATCTTGCCGACTGCTGCTCAACAGCTCCTCCAGCAAACGCCAGCTCAACTGTGGATCTCCGCCGGTCAGGGCCTCGAAGTTGCCAAGGTCCAGGTGCAGGTGGGTAGGTGGAGGGGCGATCTGCGCCAGTTGCCGCTCCAGTGCCGTGAGGCTGATGGGTTTGAACAGGCAATCGTTCATGCCTGCCTGGGCGCAGCGTTGCTTCTCCTCGGGTTGGGCGTTGGCGGTGAACCCCAACACTACGCACGGCACCAGTTGCTCGCGCTGTTCGTACTCGCGGATCGAGCGGCTCAACTCGTAGCCATTCATGATCGGCATGTTGCAGTCAGCGATGACCAGGTCGAAACGCTCTTGGCGCCAGGCCTGGAAACCAGTGACGCCGTTCTGCGCGGCGGTGAACTGATGACCCAGGTAACCCAACTGCTGGCACATCAGCAGGCGGTTGGCCGGATGGTCATCCACCACCAGCACATTGAGTACCGGAGCGGTGGTAGGCGCCTCGGGTTTGAGTTCATGCGTTGCCTGTTCCGGCTGCAGACGCGTCATTTTCAGGCTGACATGCACCTGGGTACCCACCATGGGCACGCTGCTCAGGCTCAGTTGCCCACCCATCATCGCGCACAGGCTACGGCAGATCACCAGCCCCAGGCCGGCGCCGCTCCTGGCAAGCTGGCCGGAATTGTCCGCTTGGGCAAACGGTTCGAACAGGCGCAACTGATCATCCCGGCTGATGCCAATCCCGGTGTCCTCGACCACCAGTTTCATCTCGACCTGCTGCGCCAGTTCGGTGGGCACCACCTCAACCTTGATTTTTACCTGGCCCATCTCAGTGAACTTGATGGCATTGCTGACCAGGTTGGACAGCACCTGCTTGAAGCGCAGCGGGTCGATCAGCACTTCGGTGTCGTCGTGGTCTGGCTTGAACTCAAGGGACAGGCTCAGGGTTTTCTGGCGCGCCAGGCCGTCGAAGACACGTACCACCGACTCGATCACCTCACGCAGGTTGACCCGCTCCGGCGCCAGGCTCAGGCGGCCGGATTCGATGCGGGCAATGTCGAGGATATCGCCGATCAGCTCCAGCAGGTCCTTGGCCGAGTTGTACGCGACTTCGATGGCAGGACGATCGAGGTGACCCTGGTCAGCGCGTTTGAGGGTCAGCTCCAGCATGCCGATCACCGCATTCATCGGCGTGCGTATTTCATGGCTCATGGTCGCGAGGAACGTGCTCTTGGCCCGATTGGCTTCATCGGCGCGCTCTTTGGCCGCACGGATTTCATCGAACAGTTGGCGTCGCTCGCTGATGTCGATCCAGCCACCGATGATCCCCTGTACTTCCCCGGTAGAGTCGCGGTACGGCAGGATCCAGTGGTAGATCGTCAGCTTCTTGCCATGAATATGCAGGGTACGGTCCAGGATCAGCGGATTGCCTTCGGCCATCACCCGCTGGTAATCGGCGTGGTACTGCGTCGCGTCGGTTTCGAGGGCGGTGCTCATCTGGATGGCGTTTTTGCCGATCACGTCTTCGCGCTTGACGTCGAATACCTGCAAGTAGCTGTCATTGCAGGTCTGCAGCATGCCTTTACGATCACGTACGTAGATGGGGTGCGGGGTTTCATTGACCAATGCCCGCATGAACTCGAACTGGTCATTAAGGGCCCGCTCGGCCATCTGGCGATGTTTGATCTGGCGACGCATGTAGGCGTTCCAGCTCAGGGAGACCAACAGTAAAAGCCCGGTGCCGATGATGATGCGAGCGATCAATTGGTGATAATTGCGCCAGTAGCTGTCGGAGGCGGCCGTGTAGCCACGCCAGCGACTGTTGATCACGCCCAGCTCATCCGGGGCGATGCTCAGTAATGCCTTATCGAGAATCGAGCTGAGTTCGTTGGCACTGCGTGATGTAGCCAGTGCAAACGTCGCGGGTAAGGTGCCGATACTGGTGCTGATCTGAAGTTTGTCCTGAAATACCTGGGACGACAGGAAGTAGTTGGCGACCACCAGCGAGTTGACCGCGCCTTCCACATGCCCTTGGGCCAGTAGCTCCGAGGCCTTGAAGGTGTCGCTGGCCTTTACCAGTTGGATCTCGGGAAAATCGCGGCGCAAGATCGATTCCAAAGGATTGCCCTGGGTGATTGCCAGGCGCTTGCCGGCCAACTGCTCCAGGCTCGAGGGCGCGTCGGGCTCCTTGCGTGTCAGCATCACATAGGAGTTTTCCAGGTAGGGTCGACTGAAGTTCAGTTGTGTTTCGCGTTCAGCGCTCGGCACGATTGCGCCGATGATGTCAGCCTTGCCGTCGTCTACCTGTTGGATCATTGCATTCACGTCACGCCCGCGCTGGATCTCGAAACGCAACCCGGTACGCAGGCGGACCAGTTCCAGCAGGTCGGCGGTGATGCCACGGAAGTTGCCGTCAGCGTCGAAGAACGTCAGGGGGGCGAAGGTTTCATTCACGATCACCTTGACTACCGGGTGCTCGTTCAGCCAGCGCTCCTCGCGTTGCGTCAGTTGCAGCTTCTGGTCGGTCAGCAAAATATCGCTGCCGGCGCTCCAGCGTTTGGTGATCGTTTCCCGCTCATTGGTGGGCACGGCCGACAGTACCGCATCGACGATACTCAAGAGCATCCCTTGATGCTGGGGCATGGCAAAGCTGAACCCATAGGCCTCGTGTTTACCGAAGTTGGCCATGTGGATGTTTTTCAGGTAGCCCTTGTTGATCATGTAATGGGTGGAAATGGTATCGCCGAGGAACACATCGGCCTGGTCGAATGCCACCGCGTTCAAGGCATTCTGATAAGAGGGATAGGCACGAATGATCGCTTCGGGGTACAGCTTTTCCACCTCGGCCAGCGGCAGGTAGTGGTAGACCAGGGCCAGCCGCATCCCGGCCATGCCATCCGTCAGGCTGCGGGTTTCTCCTTCGCGGGTGACCAGTACCGGCTGGTCGACGGCATAGGGTTCGGACAACGTGAGGTTGGGGTTTGCCGCCTCGAAGCCGTTCGAGGTGCCCAATAAATCAATATCGCCCGTTTCGAGGGCGCGGATGGCGGCCTCTCGGGTTGGGTAGCGCAAGACCTTTACCGGCAAGCCCACTGCCTTGGCCAACAGGCCGGCGTAGTCGGCTGTGAGCCCCTCATAGTCGCGACCACTGGAAGTCAGGTCGAACGGGGGGTAGTCAGGGGACGCGGCACCCAGCACCAGTTCGCGTTTGTTCTGCAGCCATTGGCGTTGCGCCTTGTTCAGGTGGGTTTCCAGTTGAACCGAGCCTGCGCGGCTCAACAAGGTGAGGTGTTCCGGGCCCGTTTGCTGGTTCGCGAGCACGGCGGTGCTGAAGCACAAACCGGCACTCAATGTAATCAGATAGTCCTTTATACGCCTGGGCATCCGCTTTCTCACACTAGCGCGTTTCGTTTTGCCATCTCGATAAGTTCTACCAAGGATTTGGCTTGAAGTTTCTGCATTAGCCTTTTTTTGTAAGTGCTTACTGTTTTGTTGCTCAAGAACATACCTTTGGCAATTTCCTTGTTGGTGCGGCCTTGTGCAAAAAGTTGCAATACCATGAGTTCCCGGTCGTTGACGGTCTTGAATAATTCAAGTTCCTGGGATTCCGCGCCATCGGCACCATTGGCGGTCAATGCCTGGCTGGGGAAGTAGTTATAACCGGATAAAACTGCGCGGATAGCACTCAGCAATTCGCTGAGATCACCTTCCTTGCACACGTAGCCATCGGCGCCCGAGCGCATGCAGCGTGTGGCGAATAGCGTAGGAGACTGAGCTGTGAGGATCAGGGTTTTCATCTGTGTGTTCATTGCGTTGAATCGGCAGAGCACTTCCAGCCCGTCCAGCTTGGGGATGCTGATATCGAGGATAATCAGGTCCGGCAAGCACTCGCGGACCATTTGTATGGCGTCGCAACCGTTGTCCGTTTCACCCACCACTTTGTAGCCTTCGTGCTCCAACAGCATTCGAATGGCAAGCCGTATAACCGGGTGGTCATCGATAATAAAAACTGAGTTCATGATCACATTCCGTGCAAGTGCAAATAAAGCGGGCACATTAGCTCAGAAGAGAAGGCAGGAGCATGAGCTTGGGCAGGAGTAGATATAAAACAGGAAAATTCCTACATTAAAAAAGGCAAAGGCCTACCAGTTGCTAAGGCATTGTGAAGCGATACAGCAGTGGATTTAAATTGAATAAGTTAAAAGCAGGTGGCCTGGAACTAACTGGCACTGCATAGGCATCTTTTCCAGGTGGTAATGTTTAAAGTCCTACATCTTCAGCCTGAGTAATGGGCAGATCAAACGCGCAAGTTCGTCCTTGTTCAACGGCTTGGATAAATAGCCAAGCAGCGGCAGACCGCGCTCCGCGGCTTGGGCGATCAGGCTGGCGAGTTCTGCCGCAGGCAATCCGCTCAGTAGGATGGCGGTGGTGGTGAAGCGTCGGCGATTGGCGATGTCAATCAGCTCGAGGCCCGGCAGGTCGGGCAGGCATTGGTCGCACAGGATGATGTCGAAGGGCGCCTCGGCCTTGGACATCAGGCAGATGGCCTGCTCGGCGTTTTCGGCGGTGGTCAGCCGTGCGAAGCCGAAGCTCCTGAGCAGGCACTGAGTGGCGAGGAGTTGAAAGGGATGATCCTCTACCAACAGGATACGGAGCGGGTAACTGGGCATTGGCTGCACACGATGAGTCAAGCGTCAATGGGGGGGGCGCGTAGGAACAGTTCGCCTGGGTCGCCCTGAGCGTGCGTGATTATTCATCGGGTGTTTGTGCGAATTCGATCAGGCCACTCTGTTCCCTTCGTAGGTCTATTCCTTTCAGGCAACAGGCAGCTTGATCGTGTTCGTTATTGAGGGCTGGAACGCCCGGTCATTTCCCGCGCCATTTCGGTGGCATAGCTGTCGGTCATGCCCGCGATAAAGTCGATCATGCGCAGGAACGAGGCGTGCAGCGGCCACTGAGGGTTCGGTGCGTTGTTGCCCAGCAGGTCGAGAATGCGCCGGTTCTTGAACGACGGCGTACGCCCGCCGTGCTGCTCAAGGGCCGCACCGCAAAAGGCATTCAACAGGATTTCCAGGGTGGTGTAGGCGCCGATCTCATGCAGGGTCTTGCGCTTGTCCTGGAAGATCTTTTTGCGCGCCATGTCCTTGGCATCCAGGACGCAGCGTTTGGCCGGGCCATGCATGTGCTCCACCAGATCGCCGGGCAGGGTGCCGGCCAGCAGGGCGTCCTGTTGCTCGACGAAGGCGCTTGCCGCCGCGTTGGTCAAATGCTCGATCGCCTTGCCGCGCAGGATCGCCAGTTTGCGTCGACGCGAGTCCTGGGCACCGAGTTGGCGATAGGTCTGGGGCAGGTCATCGCCCACCAGGTTAAGCAGCAGCGACTCGACTTCGGCGTACTCCAGCAACTCCATTTCCAGGCCATCTTCCAGGTCGATCAGGGCATAGCAGATGTCGTCCGCCGCTTCCATCAGGTACACCAGCGGATGCCGCGCCCAGCGCTGTTCTTCGAGTTGCGGCAGGCCAAGCTTGTGGGCGATCTGCTCAAGGATCGGCAACTCGCTCTGGTAACAGCCGAACTTGTGTTTCTTATAGCCCAGGGAGTCCGCGTGGCGAGCGGTCCAAGGGTATTTCAGGTAAGTGCCCAAGGTCGCGTAGGTCAGCCGGGTACCGCCGTCGAACTGGTGGTATTCCAGCTGGGTGAGCACGCGAAAGCCCTGGGCGTTGCCTTCGAAGTTGAGGAAATCATTACGCTCGGCACTGCTCATGTCATCCAGCCAGCCGCGCCCTGCGGCCTGCTGGAACCAATGACGGATGGCATCTTCGCCGGAATGTCCGAACGGCGGGTTGCCGATGTCATGGGCCAGGCAGGCCGATTGCACCACCATGCCCAGGTCGCTCGGGTCGCACCAGTCGGGCAGGGCGCTGCGCAGGGTTTCGCCGACGCGCATGCCGAGGGAGCGTCCCACACAGCTGACTTCCAGGGAGTGGGTCAGGCGCGTGTGGATGTGGTCGTTGCTGGAGACCGGGTGCACTTGGGTCTTGCGCCCCAGGCGGCGGAATGCACCGGAGAAGATAATACGGTCATGGTCTTTGTGAAACGGGCTACGTCCCAGTTCTTCCGGGCTGTGCAGCGGCTTGCCAAGACGTTCGCGAGTCAGCAGGGTGGGCCAATCCAAGGCGGGTACTCTCCGTGCGGTGAATGACCCTCCCAGCTTCCCGGTTCAGTGCCGCCTGGGCAAGCAAAAATCTACAGCCCGACGGCGTCTATATCGATTAACAGCAAACGCTGACCGTTATTGAAGAATTGTCCGGCGGTGAGGCAGTACTGGTTGGTGGTCGCGTCGCGGTAGGTCGAGGACAGGGTCAAGCGTCGCTCCTCCCACCCTTCGGCCAGCAGGTGATAGAAATACGGACGCCACGACCAGTTGTGGCCCAGGTAACGGCTGTCGGCTTGCCAGGCGTCCTGGCGCCATTCGAAGTTGGGCGTCAGTTGCGTGCCGTGTCGGTCGCACTGGTAGAAGCGCAGCAGCCAGGGAAAGGCCTGCAACGGCGGCAGCTGGTTCAGAGGCGCCTGTGCCTGGGCCCAGGTTTGCAGGATCTTCATCAGTTCGGCCAACTGCTGGCGCAGTTGCATAATGCGCCCGCGCTCAGCCAGTTTTTGCTGGACGTACGCGGTGCGCAATTGGGCGAAGCGCGGCACGAAGGCGTCGGTGGCGAACCATTCGAGCTGCGCCTGGGCGAACAGATAGCCCTGCACATAACGCGAGCCACACTCCAGGGCGAAGCTCAACTGCGCTTCGGTCTCCACGCCCTCGGCAATGATCCAGCACCCGGTCTTCTCCGCCATCTGCGCCAGCGCACGCACCACTTCGCTGCTTGGCCCGCCCCGAGCCGCGTCCTGAAACAAGCGCATGTCCAGCTTGAGAATGTCCGGCTGCAACGCCAGTACCCGATCGAGTTGGGAATAGCCGGCGCCAAAGTCGTCAATGGCGATGCGCGCACCAGCTTCGCGATAACGCACCACCACGTCCGACAGGCGCTGGATGTCGCCACCCAGTTCGGTGATCTCGAACACAATGCGTCGCGGGTCGACGCCATGGCTGTGAATCTGCTTCAGGCTCGGCAGGGCTTGGCCCGGGCGCAGGCGGTTGATCCAGCGCGGCGAGATGTTCAGGCTCAGGAACCAGTCTTCGGGGGCTTCATGCAGGCGGCTCAGCGCATTGTCGCGCAACTGCCGGTCGAGACGGCGCAAGGCCACGCCTGGCGTGCGCGGGTCTGCGAACAATGGGCCCACGGACTGCAGGCGGCCGTCAGCCTGGCGCAGACGGCCCAGGGCCTCGACGCCGGCGATGCGGCCGGTGGCGGTGTCGATAAACGGCTGGAAGCAGGCGAGCGGTTGCCCGTCGATCACGGGGCCTCCTTAAGAGAGGTGGCGAAAAAAGGCCCGGCCCTCGAAAACGAGGGCCGGGCCGATTCTGTTAGCAAGAATGCAGCCAGCCAGCCTCAACTTTTACGCGAAGTGCCCTGCATGGCCAGTTTGATCAGCGGGATCAAGCCGGCACCCAGGCGCACCAGGCGTGTCAGGCTACCGATACCGCCACCCTTGGCACCTTTGCCGGTGAAGAAACCCATCAGCGTCACGGCGGCCACGCCCCACAGCGGCGCGTGCTTGATGCCCAGGCCGTCCTGCCAGCTCTGCCCCATGGTGCGCACCTTGTTCAAAGGCAGCATCAATTGCTGGGACTCGTGGCGGATCTCCTGACGGTGCATTTCCATGCGCAGGCGAATCAGCGCCTTGCGCATTTCGCGCCGCGACGTGTTTTGAGGCATTTCAGTCATGCTCATGGCAACAGGCGCTCCCGGTCGTTGGCCAGCTCTTCGAGGGTGGCGTGGAACGGCGTGGATTCATCGAACACCGCCGCTTTCAAGCGCACCCCGCAAAACGCTGCGGCCAGGGTGTAGAACACGCAGAGGCAGATGATCCCGGTCAGGCGATAGCCGGTGTCCCATACCAGGATCATCACCAGCGTCGACAGCCCCACCAGCAACAGCAGCGCAAACACCAGCGCCAGGCCGGCAAACAGCAGCAGGCTGACGGTGCGAGCCTTCTGTTCCTGCAATTCGATGCCAAACAATTCGACGTGACTGTGCAGCAAGCCCAACACGGCCGCGCCCAGACGCCTAGAGGTTGTCCCTGTGGACGAGCCAGTTTCGCCGATAGACATGATTTAGCGCCTTGTAGCCAGCAGGCCGATCAGAAAGCCCACGCCGGCGGCAATGCCGACCGACTGCCAAGGGTTGGCCTGCACGTAATCTTCAGTCGCGGTGACGGCCGCCTGGCCGCGTTCGCGCAGGGAATCTTCCGTCTGCTTGAGGGTTTCGCGGGCCTGGAGCAGGGTGTCGTGGATCTTGGCGCGCAGCTCATCGGCCTGGTCACCAGCGAGCACTTTGGTGTCGTCCAGCAACCTTTCGGTATCAGTCACCAGGGTTTGAAAATCCGCCATCAGTATTTCTTGAGCAGTCTTTGCAGTTCTTCTGGCCATGGTTATCTCCGTGATTGGCTGATCGTGTACGTCTGTTTTCGAGTCACCGGCGTCGGTGAAGGTTCAGTTCAATTGTGTGGTACAGCTTTTGCTTTGCCTTGGTGCGCAGGCCCCTGGGCCTGCGCTGAATCCGGGCGGCCCTGGGCAATGCCTTGAAAAACCTTACCCTAAATAACTGAAACTCGCGGAAAAACCCTGTCGGCAACGGCCTGTCGTGTTGATCGCTGCGCTAAAGCGGTTCACACCCTCTGAAAAGGGGTGGGACCGGTGGAGCCAATTTAGTGCGCGCAACCCCGGCTTGAACCGCTTTGGTGCTTTTTGCCTTTATTGCAGGCCTGCCAACCTCCATGGAAAATTTGCAAAGTGCGGTGGACACGCTTGTCCACAGCTCCAACACCCTGTTTATCCTGATCGGTGCGGTCATGGTCCTGGCCATGCACGCCGGCTTCGCGTTCCTGGAAGTCGGCACGGTGCGCCAAAAGAACCAGGTCAACGCCCTGTCCAAGATCCTCAGCGACTTCGCCATCTCGACCCTGGCCTATTTCTTTATAGGCTATTGGATCTCCTACGGGGTGAGCTTCATGCAACCGGCGGCGGTCATCAGTGCCGACCACGGTTATGGCCTGGTGAAGTTCTTCTTCCTGCTGACCTTCGCGGCAGCGATCCCGGCGATTATTTCCGGTGGGATTGCGGAGCGCGCGCGGTTTGCACCACAGCTCTGCGCCACCGCATTGATCGTGGCGTTTATCTACCCTTTTTTCGAAGGCATGGTGTGGAACGGCAACTTCGGCCTGCAGGCCTGGCTGCTCGCGACCTTCGGGGCCAGCTTCCATGATTTCGCCGGTTCCGTGGTGGTCCATGCCATGGGTGGTTGGCTGGCCCTGGCGGCAGTGTTGTTGCTCGGCCCGCGCAACGGGCGCTACCGCGAAGGGCGCCTGGTGGCGTTTGCGCCGTCGAGCATTCCATTCCTGGCGCTGGGCTCGTGGATTTTGATCGTCGGCTGGTTCGGCTTCAACGTAATGAGCGCGCAGACCTTGAACGGCGTCAGCGGCCTGGTGGCCGTCAACTCGCTGATGGCGATGGTCGGCGGCACCGTCGCGGCCCTGATCATCGGCCGCAACGACCCTGGCTTCCTGCACAACGGCCCGTTGGCGGGGTTGGTGGCGATCTGCGCCGGTTCCGACCTGATGCACCCGGTGGGCGCGCTGGTCACCGGGGCCGTCGCGGGCGGTCTGTTTGTGTGGTTCTTCATCGCCGCCCAGGATCGCTGGAAGATCGACGATGTACTCGGTGTGTGGCCGTTGCACGGCTTGTGTGGCGTGTGGGGCGGCATTGCCTGCGGCATTTTCGGCCAGACCGCCCTGGGTGGCCTGGGCGGCGTGAGCCTGATCAGCCAGTTGATCGGCACGGCCCTTGGCGTGCTGGTGGCGCTGGTCGGCGGCCTGGTGGTGTATGGCGTGATCAAGCGCGTATACGGGCTGCGCTTGAGCCAGGAAGAGGAGTATTACGGCGCGGACCTGTCGATCCACAAGATCGGTGCGGTCAGTCAGGATTGATCGGCTCGTCTGCCTGCCGGTAAAAACCGTGCAGCAGGCGATAGCGGTTCTGTCGCACCTCATCGACCCGCGCCTGTACCTGCTGGTCCGGCAGGCCCAGCAGGATCAACGCGTGGGAGGCGAGCATCAGGCTCGACTCCAGCAGCTCGGGCACCACTTCGCTGGCGCCTGCGGCTTTCAGCTCGGCGAGCTGGCTGTCGTCGCGGGTGCGCACCAGGATCGGCACCTCGGTGTTGATCCGGCGTGCCTCTTTAAGCACCGCCAGGGCGACATCACTGTTGTCCACGGCAATCACCACCAGCCGCGCACGTTCCAGGCCGACCGCACTGAGCAGGGCGCCACGCCGACAATCGCCATAATGCACGCTGCTGTCCTCGGTGGCCGCTTCCTGCACCCGTTCCGGGTCGTCATCCAGGGCGATAAACGCCTGTTGCTCCTTGCGCAGAAAACGTCCGATGGATTGGCCGACGCGGCCATAGCCGCAGATCACTGCGTGCCCGCGTAGCTCGGCGTTCAGCGCGGTGATTTCTTCCAACTGCACTTGCTGGTTGGGCTTGCGGTGCAGGCGCAGGGCGATGCCTGGGGCGGCGCGTAACAGCAGGGGCGTGAGCAGCATCGAACAGAAGGTGGCAGCGAGTAGCAAACCGTTGAATTCGTCGGGGATCAACCGGCTCTGCTGCATCTGCGCCATCAACGCAAAGCAAAACTCGCCGCCCTGGGCCAGGGCCAGGCCACTGCGCCAGGCGGTCTCGCTGTCGCTGCCGCGCAGTTTGACCAGCGCGGCCACCACGCAGCCTTTGACCAGCATCAGCGTGAGGGTGAGGCCGAGGATCAGCAGGCTATGGCTGACAAACAGCTGCAGGTCGATGAGCATGCCGATGCTGACGAAAAACAGCCCCAGCAAGATGTCGCGAAACGGACGGATGTCCGCCTCGATCTGATGGCGGTAGTGGCTTTCTCCCAGCAGCATGCCGGCCAGGAACGCACCGAGGGCAGGGGACAGTCCCAGCAGGTGCGTGAGCCAGGCGGTGAGCAACACAATCACCAGCGCCAGCAGCACAAACAGCTCCGCCGAATGGGACGCGGCAACCTCATGGAACAAACGCGGCAACAACCAACGGCTGGCGAGCAGCAGGCCGACAAACAGCACCACGGTCTTGCCCAGGGTCAGTGGCAACGCCCAATACCAGGCTTGCTCGCCGGTGCCGGCAAACACCGGCACCAGGGTCAGCAGCAGCACCGCCACCACATCCTGGAACAGCAATACGCCAATAGCATTCTGGCCATGGCTGCTGAAGATCTCCCCCAGGCTGGTCAACTCCTTGCTGACGATGGCCGTGGATGACAAGGCCAGCCCGGCACCCAACATCAAGGCGATGCCCGGCGCGACACCCAGCATCATCAACAACAGCCCCAGGACTAGACCGCAACCCAGCACCTGCAAGCTGCCCAGGCCAAACACCACGCGGCGCAGGGCGAGCATCTTCGTCAGGGAAAACTCCAGGCCCAGGGAAAACAGCAGGAACACCACGCCCAGTTCGGCAAGGTCGGGCAGCTCTTCGCTGTCATTCACCCAGTCCAGCGCAGTGGGCCCCACGGCCAGGCCGACACACAGGTAGCCCAGCACGGGCGGCAACTGCAGCCGGCGAAACAGCGCAATCACCACCAGGGATGAGGCCAGAATGATCAGCAGGTTGGCAAACACACGCATCTCCGTTGCAAAGGGGCAGGCAAAAAGCCGCGAGAATCGCTGAATCAGTTATAGGCCATGGTGACCTGGGTCAGGGTTTTTGTGGTGGTGGGCTTCATGCCGCCAGCGGGCTTAGAATGTTGGCCTACTTTCTGACCAGGTCCAATCGCCATGCTTCCTGAATGCCAGTTATTCGGCACCCTGGGTTGCCATCTTTGTGAGATTGCCGAGGCTGAAATCATGCCGTTGGTCGAACACGGGTTGTTGGTGGAGCTGGTGGATATCACCGATCCCGACGACCTGACCGTGGCCTACGGCCTGCGGATTCCGGTGCTTCGCCGGGTGGACACCGGGGCGGAACTGGATTGGCCTTTTGACACACAACAGGTCGTGACCTTCCTTCGTTGAGTGTTATGCGATGGCAGGTTTCCAAATATTAAGTTACTGTATGTTTGTACAGCGATTGAATTGAGGGAACGCCCGTGGTGAATGTCGAACAACTAAAAAGCAGCGTCAATCGCATGTCCGCCGACGTTGTGCGCGACGCGGTGAATGAGCTGCGCCTCGATGGCCTGGTCACGGAAGGCAAGACGCCGTTCAACAAAGTGCATTTCAATACCTGCTTTGCCGAGATCGAGGCATTGTTCCAGCGTGCCGGTTACCACAAGCAGCTGGACGTGGTGGGGTATCAGGGCTTGTTGTACGCGTTGTACGATCCAGGCCGCTGGGAAGCGGTGGACGTGCTGCGCTGGCTCAAGGAGTTCACCGAGGCCGCCAGTGCCTCGAAGCTCCTGCGGGCGGAGTTGGCCAAGGCCTGAGATCCGCCCTAGGCTCAATCCCGCTGCATGCGGGATAATGCCAGCCTGTTTTTTCCAGGCTTCGAGCACATCCATGTCCACATCCGGTTTTTCAGCGTCCCAGCACCAAGCCAGCACCTTGTACCTGCCGCCCGGCCCTTGGGCGACGGTGCTCGATTGCCTGTGCGAGCACTTCCCGGCGATTGGCCGTGAACACTGGTTGGACCGCATCGCCCGGGGCCGGGTGCTGGACATCAACGGCAGCCCGATCAGCCTGGACCTGGCCTACAAGGAAGGCCTGTGTATTTATTACTTCCGCGAAGTGCCCAACGAGAAAGCCATCCCGGTGCAGGAAACCATCCTGTATGCCGACGAGCATCTCGTCGTCGCCGACAAACCGCATTTTTTGCCCGTGACGCCGGCCGGGGAGTACGTCGAGCAAACCCTGCTGCGCCGCTTGATTCGCCGTCTGGACAACCCGTCACTGGTGCCTTTGCACCGCATCGACCGGCATACGGCGGGGCTGGTGCTGTTCTCGGCCAACCCGGCCAGCCGCTCGGCTTATCAGCAACTGTTTCCCACACGCCAGATCGATAAGTTCTATGAAGCCATCGCGCCGGCCCTGCCAGGCCTGACGTTCCCCCTGGTGCATAAAAGCCGCCTGGTGGATGGCGAGCCGTTCTTTCGTATGCAGGAAGGCGCCGGTGCCGCGAACACCGAAACGGCTGTGGACGTGCGGGAAAAGAACGGCGATCTATGGCGCTACGGCCTGTTCCCCGTCACCGGCAAGAAGCACCAGTTGCGCGTGCACATGACCGCACTCGGCGCGAGTATCTGTAATGATCCGTTCTACCCCGATGTGATCAAGGATGCCGTGGACGACTATGCCAACCCGCTGAAGCTGTTGGCCCAGGGCGTGCGGTTTATCGACCCGGTCACAGGTGTCGAACGCAGCTTTCGCAGCCAGATCACCCTCGACTGGTAACCGCCAGAAACAACAAGGCCCGCGCGAGGCGGGCCTTGTTGGCAAGCGCTAAGATTTACAGGTCTTTAACGGTGCGAACCTGATCTTTGTTGATGCGGGTGCGCTTGCCGTCAAGTTGTTCGAATTCGTAGAAACCCGAATCTTCGTTGTATTTCGGGGTGTCGACGGCCTGGATTTCGCGACCGTCATTCAGGGTGATCACTGTTGGCGAGGCGCAACCGGCGAGGGTGGCGAGGCCCAGTGCAAGCATGAGAGCGGCGATGGTCCGTTGAGTCATGAGTTCGTCTCCGAGAGAATTCTTTTAAATAGCTGACCTTGTGACGCGTACGGCGTCGACAAAGTTCCTTGTGCGAGGTTCATTCTGACACGCCCGACGGCGTCTGTAACAGCTCCGGCGTATTAAGGTTGGCCAGGCGCGGGTCATTCGCCGGGCACTCCAGGCCCACGCCGCCGTGTTGCAAGAAGATCTTGCGCGGGCTGCGTTCGCCCGCGTGCCAGGCGCTATCCACCGCGTCCCGCAGGGCGGTCGGCACGATGCAGATCAGCGGTTCCCAGAACTCACCATGGCGCACCATTACCGGCCACCGAGGGTTGCGTCCTGCGGTCTCACGCAGTTCGGCGAGCAGTCGGGCGTCGATCTGCGGCACGTCGCACGGCAATATCAGCAAGTGCCCATGACGCGCGGCGGCGAGCCCCGCACGGATACCCGCGAGCGGGCCGGGAAAGTCCGGGCTGTCATCGCTCACCAGTTGGTCGGCATACGGTGCGTACCGGTCATGATTACGGTTGCACGAGATGATCAGATCGTCTGTCAGCGGGCGCACCAGGCGCTGCAAGTGCGCGATCAAAGGTTGCCCGCGCCACTCCAGCAAGCCTTTGTCCTGCCCGCCCATGCGCTGGCCGCGCCCACCCGACAGCAGCAGGATCGAGCAGGGCAGGGGTGAATAATCAGTCGACATGGCGGTTCCGCTGCGGCAGGTAAATAGGGGCCTGTGATATAACATCGGGCTGTTCCTTCGACAACCGGACCGTGCCATGAAAGCCAAGGCAGATGCGCCCTTCGTACCCCTGAACATCGCTGTACTGACCGTCAGTGACACCCGCACCCTCGAAACCGATACCTCCGGCCAGGTCTTCGTCGACCGCCTCACCGCCGCCGGCCACCACCTGGCCGAGCGCGTGCTGCTCAAGGACGACCTCTATAAGATCCGCGCCCAGGTCGCCCACTGGATCGCCGAAGACGTGGTGCAAGTCGTGCTGATCACCGGCGGCACCGGCTTCACCGGCCGCGACAGCACCCCCGAGGCGGTCAGTTGCCTGCTGGACAAGCAGGTCGACGGCTTTGGCGAACTGTTCCGCCAGATTTCCGTGGCCGACATCGGCACCTCCACCGTGCAGTCCCGCGCCCTGGCCGGCCTGGCCAATGGCACCCTGGTGTGCTGCCTGCCGGGCTCTACCAATGCGGTGCGTACCGGCTGGGACGGGATCCTCGCCGAGCAGTTGGACAACCGTCACCGCCCGTGCAATTTCGTGCCGCACCTGAAACAGGCCGAGCCTTGTGAATCCCGTGGGTAAGCCCGGCAAGACCGGCGCCCTGATGCCGGTGGAAGACGCCTTGCAACAACTGCTGGCCATGGCCGCGGCCGCGCCGATCCGCGAGCAGGAAACCTTGGCCCTAGAGGACTGCGACGCTCGCATACTGGCGCAGGACCTGGTCTCCACCCTCGACCTGCCGCCGTGGCCGAACAGCGCCATGGACGGTTATGCCGTGCGCCTGGCGGACTGGACCGGTGAACCTCTGGTGGTCAGCCAGCGCATCTTCGCCGGCCAGGCGCCACAACCCTTGGCCGCCGGCACCTGCGCGCGCATCTTCACTGGCGCCCCCGTGCCCGAAGGTGCCGACTGTGTCGAGATGCAGGAAAATGCCGTGGTGCACGCCGATGAGCGCGTGAGCTTCACCGAAGCCCTGCACATCGACCAGAACATCCGCCCCCAAGGCCAGGAAACCACCGTCGGCGAGTTAGTGCTCACCGCCGGCACGCGCCTGGGCCCGATCGAGCTGGGCCTGGCCGCCTCCCTCGGCCATGACCGCCTCGCCGTGATCCGCCGCCCACGGGTGGCTGTGCTGTCCACGGGCGACGAGTTGATCGAGCCCGGTTTGCCGCTGGGGCCGGGGCAGATCTACAACAGCAACCGTCGGGTGTTGTGCTCATGGCTCACCCGCATGGGCTGTGAAGTGATCGACGCGGGCATCCTGCCGGATGACCTGGAGAAAACCCGGAACTGCCTGGCAGGCCTGGGCGCGGTCGACCTGATACTGTCCACGGGCGGTGTATCGGTGGGCGAGGCGGACTTCCTCGGCATCGCCCTGCGTGAGGAGGGCGAGCTGGCGTTGTGGAAACTGGCGATCAAACCGGGCAAGCCGCTGACCTTCGGCCACTTCCGTGGCGTGCCGGTGATCGGCCTGCCGGGCAACCCGGCTTCGACGCTGGTGACCTTCGCGCTGCTGGCACGCCCTTATCTGCTGCGCCGCCAAGGCGTGCAAGACGTCGAGCCGCTGCGCGTTGAAGTGCCGGTGGGGTTTGACTGGCCCAAGCCAGGCAACCGCCGTGAGTACCTGCGCGGGCGGATCGAACAGGGCAAGGCGATCATCTACCGCAACCAAAGCTCCGGCGTGCTGCGCAGTGCGGCGTGGGCGCAAGGGTTTGTGGAGGTGTTGGAAGGCACGACGTTGGAGATCGGCGATACCGTCAATTTCATCCCGCTCAGTGAAGTCCTGAACTGAACACAGATCAAAAATGTGGGAGCGGGCTTGCTCGCGAATGCGGTGTTTCAGCCACTAAATGTGCTGACTGATCCACCGCTTTCGCGAGCAAGCCCGCTCCCACAGTTAGTTTTGTGTTGTCGGTGGGTCAGTAGTCGTCGCCGCGTTCGGTCACGTCGCGTTCCACCGGCCCCGCGTCCGGGTCATACCCCACCGGGAACTTGCCTTTCAACGTCCACGCAAACGCAATGATCTCGGCCACCGTGCGGTATAGCTCCTCCGGAATACTGTCGCCCAGCTCCATGCGCGCCAGCAGCTTCACCAACTCGGCGTTTTCATAGATCGGCACTTCATTCTCGCGCGCCAGTTTAAGGATGGCTTCGGCCAGGGCATCGTCGCCTTTGGCCGTCAGGGTCGGCGCTTGCTGGCCGTCGTACTTGAGGGCAATCGCCTGACGCGGTGGCGGCGGATTCTTCATGCGGTTTCATCCACCCAGCGTTGCTCCAATCCGGTTTTAGGCCCGCGCGGCGGTGTGCCGAGGTGGCAATCGAGGTCGCCGACGTTGATGCCGGAGGTCACCAGGCGTTCGCGCAGGTTGCCCAAGTGGCTTTCGATCAAGCTGGCGGTAAAAGGCCGGGAAGCCCACAACTGGCTGGACAGTTTGCCCTGGCTCAATTGCGCCTGGACCTGCAACGGGCCCAACGGCTCCATGTCGAAGGCGAGTTCGACGCGCCAGAGCATTTGCTTGGCGTCCTTCTTGTCCTTGCGCTCGGGCTGGTCTTTGTCTGGTGCGGGTTCTTCGCGTTGGAATTTGACCTGCAGCGGCACGATGTCCTGCAACGTACGCATCGGGATTTCCAGCTGCCACGTGGTCTGCAGGCGGCCGTCGGCGGTGGTGCCGGTCTGTTCCAGGCTCGACAGCTGGTGGCTCTGCAACCGCGAGATGGCCCCGGCGGCCAGGCGCAGCAGGTTTTCCAGGTCGCCTTCGCCTTCGAGCTTCGCCATCAGTCGCTCGGGCAGCGGGAATCCGGCAGGCAACTGCCGGGCGCTGACTTGGCCGAGGGTGTTCAGGGGGCTGCGCACAAAGTTGGGAAGCACCTGGGCCAGGGTATTGGCGGCGAGGATGGCATTCATATTGGTGCTGGCGGGCAGGGCGGGCAGCAAGTCCGCGACCAGGCGCAGCAGCGCGCCTTTCATGTCCAGCGGTGGGATCTGCGGGTTTTGCCCGGCCAGCAGCTTGGCTTCCAGAAAGGCACCACTGTTCTGGATGACTTGCGCCAGCACCTTGGGATTGCTGACCTGGGCCAGGTCCGGCAAGGCGGCCAGCAGACGGTCGGCGGCGGCGCGCAGGTCGGCGGAGGTGCTGTCGCCACGGGGCAGGTTCTGCAGCGCGGTGAACACCGCGTCCAGTGAGCCTTGGCGGCTTTGCTGGGTTGACAGTTGCTGGGTGACGGCCAGTTGATCCTTGAGCCCGCTCAGCGGCACAAAGCTCAGGGTCTGCGCGTTTTGCACCACGGCGCTGAGCAAGCTGCCGACGCGCAGGGGTTGCGGGCTTTCCACGGTCAGGGTCGCGCCCGCCAGGGCGTTGTTGAGCACGGTGACCAGCGAGCGGTAGATCGCCGGTTGCGCCGTGCCCTGGGGCAGCATCTGGGTGGTCAGCACTTTGGCTTGCAACAGCGTGCCCACCGGCATCTGGTGGGTGTCGATGCGGGTGAGGGCGGCGACATTGGCGCTCAAGGCCTGTTGCAAGCTCAGGGTGAGGTTGCCCGCAGTCGTCTGGCTTACGGCGACATTGCTGCCCAGCGGCAGCGGCTGCGGGCTGCTCGCCTGCACCAGGGTCTGACGACCGCCTTCAAGGGTCAGTTTGAGCAGTAACTGGAAGGCTTCACCGCCTTGTTTCAGGGCGATGACTTCAGCGTTCGCGGTTTTCCCGGGGTCGATCAGGCCGATCTGTGGCTCCAGCAGTTTCAGCAACTCACCGGCTGCGGGCGCAGGGCCAGGCCCGGCTGGCGGGGCGGGTGGAAGCGTAGGAAGGTTGATCTCACCGGTCATCGCGCGCGTCGTCTCTGGGGAAATTGCCCTCTTTAGAGTAGGGCATCACATGTATAATGCCGCCCGTCTGCAAAGAGAGCGGTAAAAACCTCACAACTATTTGATCCAGCTCTCTAAAATCGGTCGCCAAAGCCGTTATTGTGCATTTCTCTTTAACGGCCGCTGCACCGCCGACTTGAACCGTAAAGGCCCGCGATCTTTTGACCAGCCCTCTTCTTGAAGCCGTAGCGCTCTCCTGTGAACGCGACCTGCGCCTGTTGTTCGAGCACCTCGAACTGCGGCTGACGGGCGGCGACATGGTGCAGGTCTGCGGCCCCAACGGCAGCGGCAAGACCAGTTTGCTGCGCCTGCTGGCGGGGTTGATGCAGCCGACCGCCGGTGAAGTTCGACTCAACGGCAAGCCCCTTAACGAACAACGCACTGAGCTGGCGCGCAATCTTGTGTGGATTGGCCACGCTGCCGGCATCAAGGACGTGCTGACCGCCGAGGAAAACCTCAGCTGGCTCAGCGCCCTGCATCATCGCGCGTCGCGCGACGCCATCTGGCAGGCCCTGGCCGCTGTCGGCCTCAAGGGCTTCGAAGACGTGCCCTGTCACACCCTGTCTGCCGGCCAACAGCGCCGCGTGGCCCTGGCGCGTTTGTACCTGCCGGGCCCGCCGCTGTGGATTCTCGACGAACCCTTCACCGCCCTCGACAAACAAGGCGTGGCCCAGCTGGAAGAACACCTGGCCCACCATTGCGAGCAGGGCGGCCTGGTCGTCCTCACCACTCACCACACCTTGGCGCGCATGCCTGCTGGCTACCGCGACCTTGACCTGGGCCGGTGGTCGCTATGAGCGTCTTCGCCCTGCTGGTCGCCCGCGAAGCGCGGCTGCTGTGCCGTCGCCCGGCCGAACTGGCCAACCCGCTGGTGTTCTTTGCGATTGTCATCGCGTTGTTTCCGTTGGCGGTCGGTCCCGAGACTAAACTGTTGCAAACCTTGTCCCCCGGACTGGTGTGGGTGGCGGCGCTTTTGTCGGTCCTGCTCTCGCTGGACGGGCTGTTTCGCAGTGATTTCGAAGACGGTTCCCTCGAACAGTGGGTCCTTTCGTCGCACCCTTTGCCACTTCTGGTACTGGCAAAGGTACTGGCACACTGGGCTTTTTCCGGCTTGGCGCTAGTCTTGCTCTCGCCGCTGCTGGCGATGATGCTGGGCTTGCCCGTCGAATGCCTGCCGGTGTTGCTCCTGTCCTTGTTGCTCGGTACGCCGGTGCTCAGCCTGTTGGGGGCGGTGGGCGCAGCGCTGACCGTGGGCTTGAAGCGGGGCGGCCTGTTGTTGGCCCTGCTGATTCTGCCTTTGTACATCCCGGTATTGATCCTGGGCAGCGGCGCCTTGCAAGCCGCGCTCATGGGCATGCCGGCGACTGGTTATCTCCTGTGGCTTGGCAGCCTGGCCGCCCTGGCGGTAACCCTGACACCCTTTGCTATAGCGGCTGGCCTGAAGATCAGCGTCGGCGAATAATGAGGTCTGGCTAAGCGTTATGCCTTAGCCAGTAAAGACCCTGAGAGCTTCTTGCCAAGACAAGAGGCCACCGTGATGGAAACAGCAATGAACTGGACCTGGTTTCATAAGCTCGGCTCGCCCAAATGGTTCTATGGCATCAGCGGCACGCTGCTGCCGTGGTTGAGCGTCGCCGCCGTGTTGCTGATCGGCATCGGCCTGGTCTGGGGCCTGGCCTTCGCGCCGCCGGACTACCAGCAAGGCAACAGCTTTCGCATCATCTATATCCACGTGCCTGCCGCGATGCTGGCCCAGTCCTGCTACGTGATGCTGGCGGTGTGCGGCATCGTCGGCCTGGTGTGGAAGATGAAACTCGCGGACGTGGCCCTGCAATGCGCCGCGCCCATCGGTGCGTGGATGACCGCCGTGGCGCTGGTCACCGGCGCGATCTGGGGCAAGCCCACCTGGGGCTCGTGGTGGGTGTGGGATGCACGACTAACGTCCATGTTGATCCTGCTGTTCCTGTACTTCGGTCTGATTGCCCTGGGCAACGCGATCAGCAATCGTGACAGCGCCGCCAAGGCCTGTGCGGTGCTGGCGATTGTTGGCGTGATCAACATCCCGATCATCAAATACTCGGTGGAGTGGTGGAACACCCTGCACCAGGGCGCCACCTTCACCCTCACCGAAAAACCGGCAATGCCCGTGGAAATGTGGGCACCGCTGCTGCTGATGGTGCTGGGGTTCTACTGCTTCTTCGGCGCCGTGCTGCTGCTGCGCATGCGCCTCGAAGTGCTCAAGCGTGAAGCCCGCGCCAGCTGGGTCAAGGCCGAAGTGCAAAACAGCCTGGGAGCGCGCGCATGAGTTTTGCTTCTTTCAGCGAGTTTCTCGCCATGGGCCATCACGGCCTGTATGTCTGGACGGCCTATGGCATCTGCCTGGCGGTGCTGGCCCTCAACGTCGCCGCGCCGATCCTGGCCCGCAAGCGTTACCTGCAACAAGAGGCGCGTCGTCTGCGCCGGGAGACCGATAAGTGAATCCGCTGCGTAGAAAGCGTCTGTTGATCATCCTTGCCATCCTGGCCGGCGTCGGCATTGCCGTGGCCCTGGCCTTGAGTGCCCTGCAGCAGAACATCAACCTGTTCTACACCCCGACCCAGATCGCCAATGGCGAAGCGCCGGTCGACACGCGCATCCGCGCCGGCGGCATGGTGGAAAAGGGCTCGCTCAAGCGTTCCGGAGATTCCCTCGACGTGACCTTCGTGGTCACTGACTTCAACAAGGCCGTGACCATCACCTATCGCGGCATCCTCCCGGACTTGTTCCGCGAAGGCCAGGGCATCGTCGCCTTGGGCAAACTCAACGCTGACGGCGTGGTGGTGGCCGATGAAGTGCTGGCCAAGCACGATGAGAAATACATGCCGCCGGAAGTCACCAAGGCCCTGAAAGACAGCGGCCAATCCGCGCCAACGCCTGCCAAGGAGGGCTAAGCCATGACGTCCGCACTGTTTATTCCTGAGCTGGGCCAGTTGGCGATGATCCTCGCCCTGTGCTTTGCCATCGTCCAGGCCGTAGTGCCATTGCTCGGCGCCTGGCGCGGTGACCGCTTATGGATGAGCCTGGCGCAGCCGGCTGCCTGGGGCCAGTTTGCGTTCCTGCTGTTCGCGTTCGGTTGCCTGACCTACGCCTTTATGACCGACGACTTTTCCGTCGCCTACGTGGCCAATAACTCCAACAGCGCGCTGCCCTGGTACTACAAGTTCAGCGCCGTGTGGGGCGCCCACGAAGGGTCGCTGCTGCTGTGGGCGTTGATCCTCGGCGGCTGGACCTTTGCCGTGTCGGTGTTCTCGCGCCAACTGCCGCAAGTGATGCTGGCGCGGGTGCTGGCGGTGATGGGCATGATCAGCATCGGCTTCCTGCTGTTCCTGATCATGACGTCCAACCCGTTCAGCCGCATCCTGCCGCAGATCCCGGCGAACGGGCATGACCTCAACCCGCTGCTGCAAGACATCGGCCTGATCGTGCACCCGCCGATGCTCTACATGGGTTACGTCGGTTTCTCGGTGGCCTTCGCCTTCGCCATCGCCGCCTTGCTTGGCGGACGCCTCGATGCGGCCTGGGCGCGCTGGTCGCGGCCGTGGACCATCGTCGCCTGGGCGTTCCTCGGGATTGGTATCACGCTTGGCTCCTGGTGGGCCTATTACGAACTGGGTTGGGGCGGCTGGTGGTTCTGGGACCCGGTGGAAAACGCCTCCTTCATGCCCTGGCTGGTCGGCACGGCGCTGATTCACTCGCTGGCCGTCACCGAAAAACGCGGCGTGTTCAAGAGCTGGACCGTGCTGCTGGCCATCGCGGCGTTTTCCCTCAGCCTGCTCGGCACATTCCTTGTGCGTTCGGGCGTGCTGACCTCGGTGCACGCGTTTGCGTCCGACCCTGAGCGCGGCGTGTTCATCCTGATCTTCCTGTTGTTTGTGGTCGGCGGCTCCCTGACGTTGTTTGCGTTGCGCGCGCCAGTGGTCAAGAGCCAGGTCGGCTTCAACCTGTGGTCGCGGGAAACCCTGTTGCTGGGCAATAACCTGGTGCTGGTAGTGGCCGCGTCGATGATCCTGCTCGGCACCCTGTACCCATTGGTGCTGGACGCCTTGAGCGGCGCCAAGCTGTCGGTGGGCCCGCCGTACTTCAACGCGTTGTTTATCCCATTGATGGGCCTGTTGATGGTGGTGATGGCGGTCGGCGTGCTGGTGCGCTGGAAAGACACGCCGGTCAAATGGCTGGCCGGCATGCTGATGCCGGTGCTGCTCGGCAGCGTGGCGTTGGCGGTGATCGCCGGGTTTGCCTACGGCGACTTCAACTGGGCGGTGCTCGCCACCTTCCTGCTCGCCGCCTGGGTATTGCTGGCCGGCGTGCGCGACCTCTTCGACAAGACCCGCCACAAAGGCCTGATCAAAGGCCTGCCAACCCTGACCCGCAGCTACTGGGGCATGCAGATCGCCCATATCGGCATCGCCGTGTGCGCCCTGGGCGTGGTGCTCTCCAGCCAGAACAGCGCCGAGCGCGACTTGCGCCTGGCACCGGGCGAGTCCATGGACCTGGCCGGTTACCACTTCATCTTCGAAGGCGCCAAGCACTTCGAAGGGCCGAACTTCACGTCAGACAAAGGCACGGTACGCGTCGTCCGCAACGGTAAAGAGATCGCCGTGCTGCACCCGGAAAAACGCCTGTACACCATGCAGAGTTCGATGATGACCGAGGCCGGTATCGACGCCGGTTTCACCCGCGACCTCTATGTGGCGCTGGGTGAACCCCTGGGCGAGGGCGCCTGGGCGGTGCGGGTGCATGTGAAACCCTTTGTGCGCTGGATCTGGTTCGGCGGCTTGCTCACCGGTTTCGGCGGTTTGCTGGCCGCGATGGACCGGCGTTATCGGGTCAAGGTCAAGAGCCGGGTGCGTGAAGCCCTCGGCCTGCAGGGAGCAGCGGCATGAAGCGTTGGTTGATGGTGGTACCGCTGGCGATGTTTCTGGTGGTGGCGGTGTTCCTGTATCGCGGTCTTTATCTGGACCCGGCCGAGCTGCCCTCGGCCATGATCGGCAAGCCGTTCCCGGCGTTCAGCCTGCCAACGGTGCAGGGCGACAAGACCCTGACCCAGGCCGACCTGCTGGGCAAACCCGCCCTGGTCAACGTGTGGGGCACCTGGTGCATCTCCTGCCGTGTCGAGCACCCGGTGTTGAACAAGCTGGCCGAGAAGGGCGTGGTGATCTATGGCATCAACTACAAGGACGACAACGCCGCAGCCTTGAAATGGCTGGCCGAGTTCCACAACCCGTATCAGCTGGATATCCGCGATGAAGACGGCAACCTCGGCCTGAACCTCGGTGTCTACGGCGCTCCGGAAACCTTCTTTATCGATGCCAAGGGCGTGATCCGCGACAAGTACGTCGGTGTGATCGACGAGGTGGTCTGGCGCGAACAACTGGCTGCCAAGTACCAGGCGCTGGTCGATGAGGCCAAGCCATGAAGCGTCTGTTAGCCGCTGCGGTGCTGGCGCTGGGGTTGGCCGGCGTGGCCCACGCCGCCATCGACACCTATGAATTCGCCAAGGACGGTGACCGCGAGCGTTTCCGCGAACTCACCAAGGAACTGCGCTGCCCCAAGTGCCAGAACCAGGACATCGCCGACTCCAACGCCCCCATCGCCGCCGACCTGCGCAAAGAGATTTTCCGCATGCTGGGGGAGGGCAAGGACAACCAGCAGATCATCGACTTCATGGTCGACCGCTACGGTGATTTCGTGCGCTACAAACCGGCCCTCACCGGCAAGACCGCGCTGCTGTGGTTCGGCCCTGCCGGGCTGTTGCTGGCGGGCGTGGTGGTGATGGCGGTGATCGTGCGCCGTCGCCGCGCCGCGCCGACCGATGGTTCCGACGCGCTGTCCCTGGATGAGCGTAAACGCCTCGACCAATTGCTGGACACCAAGACTGATGATTGATTTCTGGCTCGCAGCCGGCTTGCTGCTTCTGATTGCCCTGAGTTTCCTGTTGATCCCTGTGCTGCGCGGCCGCCGCGCCCAGCGTGAAGAGGACCGCACCGCGTTGAACGTGGCGCTGTACCAGGAACGTGTCGCCGAGCTGCAAGTGCAGCAGGACGAAGGCGTGCTCAACGCCGCACAACTCGACACCGGCCGCGCCGAAGCGGCGCGTGAATTGCTGGCTGACACGGAAGGCTTGGAGAAACCCCGCGAATCGCGCCTGGGCAAGCCACTGCCATTGCTGGCAGCGTTTTTGGTGCCGGTCCTGGGCGTTGCGCTGTACCTGCATTACGGGGCCAGCGACAAGGTTGAACTGACCCGCGAATTCTCCCAGCCGCCGGTGTCCATGGAAGACATGACCCACCGCCTGGAACGCGCTGCCGCCGCCCAGCCGGATTCGCCGGAAGGCCTGTACTTCCTTGGCCGTGCCTACATGGCCCAGGATCGCTCCGCCGATGCGGCCAAAGTGTTCGAGCGCACCGTCGCCCTGGCCGGTCGCCAGCCGGAACTGCTCGGCCAGTGGGCCCAGGCGCAGTATTTCGCCGACAACAAACAGTGGTCGCCCAAGGTGCAGGCGCTGACGGACGAGGCGTTGAAGCTTGATCCGAAGGAAGTCACCAGCCTCGGCCTGCTCGGTATCGCGGCGTTTGAAGGCCAGCGTTATCAGGAAGCGATCGACTACTGGAACCGGCTGTTGGCGCAACTGCCACCGGAAGACAATTCCCGTGCAGCCCTGCAAGGTGGCATTGATCGCGCAGCTGAGAAGCTGAAAGAAAACGGCGGCACCGTCGCCCCTCAAAAAGCCGCGATGAAAGTTCGGGTGGATCTGAGCGCCGACGTGAAGGCCAAAGCCCTGCCCACTGACAGCGTATTCATCTTCGCCCGCGCGGTCTCCGGCCCACCGGCGCCATTGGCGGCCAAGCGCGTCACTGTCGCCGAGCTGCCGATCACCGTCGAACTGGGCGATGCCGACGCGATGATGCCGCAGTTGAAACTGTCGAACTTCCCCGAAGTCCAACTGGTTGCGCGCATATCCCGGGCCGGTGTTCCGACCGCTGGCGAATGGATCGGCCGCAGCCAACCCTTGGCCAGCAGCACCACTGCCGTGCAGCAGCTGACCATCGACAGTCCGGACAAGTAATCGAGGAAACGCCTATGACCGCATTTGCACGCATCACCTTGCTCAGCCTGGTATTGGGGCTGAGCGCTTGTGCGGTCCACCGCCCACCTCCGGCACCCACGGGCCCGACCATCCCACCGTCAGGCCCGTCGACCCAGCCGAGCACTAAGCCCTCGGGCCCGGTGACTCCAGCACCGAAACCCGTGCCGACCAAATCGCCGACCTTTGCTCCACCACCGGGCGCGGCCAGCCACTGGGACGGCAAGATGCAGGTGTATGTGCTGGAAGAACAGCCCGACACCTTCTACCGCCAGCGCACCTACTACCGCTGGAGCAACGGCTGGAGCCGCTCGATCAGCCCGAACGGACCATGGGAAGAGACCGACGTGCAAGGCGTGCCGCCGGGACTGAGCAAGCAATACGCACAATGACAAAAGGCGACCTTCGGGTCGCCTTTTTCTTGCCTGTGAAACATGATCTCCAATCCAATGAAGATCACCTGTGGGAGCCGGGCTTGCCCGCGATGGCGGCGTGTCAGGCACCGAATCAATTGCAGCTAAACCGCCATCGCAGAGGTGCGGCGATCCGACAAGCCAGTTCCCACAGGAGACCTCATCGGCTGTCAGGCCACCGGACACGCCCGATTCAGCGCTTCATCCACCAACAACTGCGCAATCTCAATCATCTGCACCACTGCCAGCACCTGCTTGCGACCCGAGCCATCCAGAACCTAGCGACGGTGCTGCCTGAATGAACACGGTGGCCTTACTGGGGCTGCTGCGCAGCCCAGCGCGGGGCAAGCCCGCTCACCACAGCAAGCCCGCTCACCACAAAAAAGCCCATTCACTACTTAGCTGGGGTGTGCTTTTAGATCCACTTCCAACCTTTCACAAAACCTTCATCCAGCCGACCCCCTCCAGTCATGTGCAAGTAATAGCACTGACACCTCCCGCGCCTACTGTCGTTTGAACTCAACCGCAGCCATCCCCTGGCTGTTCAAACAAGACAGAGAAGCCCATGACTCACGCTATCCATGTCGATCACTTGAACAAGACCTTTGCGAAGAAATCCGCATTGGTCGACCTCGAACTCACCATTGCCGCAGGTGAGATGGTCGCGCTGATTGGCGCTTCCGGTTCCGGCAAGTCCACCTTGTTGCGTCACCTGGCGGGCCTGGCCTGTTGCGACAAGAGCAATGGCGGCAGCGTCAAGGTGTTGGGCCGGGAAGTGCAGGCCAGTGGGCGCTTGAATGGCAAGGTGCGGCGGTTGCGCGCAGACATCGGCTACATCTTCCAGCAGTTCAACCTGGTCAATCGCCTGAGCGTGCTCGACAACGTGCTGCTCGGTTGCCTGGGCCGCATGCCGCGCTGGCGTGGCAACCTGGGGTTGTTCAATGCCGAGGAAAAGGCGTTTGCCCTGGAGTCCCTGGCACGTGTGGGCCTGGCCGACCTGGCTGCTCAACGTGCGTCCACCTTGTCCGGCGGCCAGCAGCAGCGCGTGGCGATTGCCCGTGCGTTGACCCAGCGCGCCGAGGTAATCCTCGCCGACGAACCCATCGCCTCCCTCGACCCGGAGTCGGCGCGCAAGGTGATGGAGATCCTCGCCGACATCAACCGCCGCGACGGCAAGACCGTGGTGGTGACCCTGCATCAAGTCGATTACGCCATGCGTTATTGCCCGCGGGCCGTGGCGCTCAAGGGCGGTCGGATTCATTTCGACGGGCAGGGCAGTGCGATGAGCAGCCAGTTTCTCAATGACTTGTACGGTGCCGACGTCGACACCAGCCTGATGTTTTCCGACCACACCCGCCACACCACCGTGACTCCTCGGCTGGCCCTGGCACGCGCTTGAAACCCTACTCACGACCCACAGGAATCCCGTCCATGTTGAACCGTATCGGCCAAGTGTTTCTGTCCGCCGCGTTGTTGGCCAGTGTCGCCATGGGCAATGCCTATGCGGCCGACAAAGCCATCAATTTCGGCATCATGTCCACCGAGTCTTCGCAGAACCTCAAGAGCATCTGGCAGCCGTTCCTGGATGACATGCACAAGAAGACCGGCCTGACCATCAACGCCACTTTCGCCTCCGACTACGCCGGCCTGATTCAGGGTATGCGCTTCAACAAGGTCGATGTGGCCTGGCTCGGCAACAAGGCCGCGATGGAAGCGGTGGACCGCTCCAACGGCGAGATCTTCGCCCAGACTGCCGCCGCCAACGGTGCCGCCGGTTACTGGAGCGTGTTGATCGTGCGCAAGGACAGCCCGATCAACAACGTCGAGGACATGCTCAAGAATGCCAAGAACCTGACCTTCGGCAACGGCGACCCGAACTCCACCTCGGGCTACCTGGTGCCGGGCTACTACGTGTTCGCCAAGAACAACGTGGATGCCGCCACGGCGTTCAAGCGCACGTTGAACTCCAGCCATGAAGTCAACGCGTTGAGCGTGGCCAAGGGGCAGTTGGACGTGGCCACCTTCAACACTGAAAGCTGGGACCGTCTTGAAGTGACCCAGCCGGACAAGGCCGCGATGCTCAAGGTGATCTGGAAATCACCGCTGATCCCTGCCGACCCGATGGTGTGGAGCAAGGCGCTGAGCGACAGCGAGAAAACCAAGATCCGCGACTTCTTCGCCCACTACGGCGACACCGATGAAGAGAAGGCCGTGCTGAAGAACATGCAGCTGGGCAAGTTCCTGCCTTCCAGCGACGACCAACTGTTGCCGATCCGCCAGCTGGAGCTGTTCAAGCAGCGCACCACCATCAGCGCCGACGACAAGTTGGAAGCGGCTGACAAGGCCAAGAAGCTCGCCGACATCGATGCCGACCTGGCGAAGCTGCAACAACGCATCTCCGAGCTCGACAAAAAGACCGCAGCCAACGGCTAACCCCCTGTGGGAACCAGGTTCATGTTGGAGCGGGCTTGCTCGCGAAAGCGGTGAATCAGTCGCCGGATGCATTGAATGACACACCGCATTCGCGAGCAAGCCCGCTCCCACAGAGATCCAGTTCCCACCGTTATTGAGAGTGCCCCATGACTACCTTGCACGCTGAAGCAGTGGGTAAAAGAACTTGGCCGCAATACCTCGGCTGGGGCCTGTTCCTGGTCCTGCTGGCCTGGGCCTGGCACGGCGCGGAAATGAACCCGCTGGCGCTGTACCGCGATTCCGGAAACATGGCGACCTTCGCCGCCGACTTCTTCCCGCCCGACTTCCACGAATGGCGCTCCTACCTCAAGGAGATGATCGTCACCGTACAAATCGCCCTCTGGGGCACGGTGCTGGCCATCGTCTGCTCGGTGCCGCTGGGCATCTTGTGCGCCGACAACATCACCCCCTGGTGGGTACACCAACCGCTGCGCCGGGTGATGGACGCGTTCCGCTCCATCAACGAAATGGTGTTCGCCATGTTGTTCGTCGTTGCGGTCGGCCTGGGTCCGTTCGCCGGCGTATTGGCCCTGTGGATCAGCACTACCGGCGTACTCGCCAAACTGTTTGCCGAAGCCGTCGAAGCCATCGACCCAGGCCCGGTGGAAGGCGTGCGTGCTACCGGCGCCAGTGCCCTGCAGGAAGTGATCTACGGCGTGATCCCCCAGGTGATGCCGCTGTGGGTGAGCTACGCGCTGTACCGCTTCGAAGCCAACGTGCGTTCGGCCACGGTGGTGGGCATGGTCGGCGCGGGCGGGATCGGCGTGATCCTCTGGGAAAACATCCGCGCCTTCCAGTTCGTACAAACCTGCGCGGTGCTGCTGGTGATCATCGTGGTGGTGAGCTTGATCGACGTGCTGTCCCAACGCCTGCGCAAGCAGTTCATCTGACCTCGGAGGGGTGCCCGCGCGGCGCTTTTTTTAAGCATGCAGTTGTCTAGACAAGAGGAGCCGGTGTACCGCGAACTCGCGGACATCCTGCGCCGTGAACTCAGCAGCTACCAGGCCGGTGACTTCCTGCCCGGCGAAGTGCACATGGCCGAGCGTTTTGGCGTCAACCGCCACACCTTGCGCCGCGCCATCGATGAGTTGGTGTTCGAGGGCAGCCTGTTGCGCCGCCAGGGCAAGGGCACCCAGGTGCTCGACCGCCCGCTGATTTACTCGATGGGCGCCGAGACCTCCTACAGCCAGTCGCTGTCGGCCCAGGGCGTGGGCGTGCAGGCGCTGTTGCTCAAGCGCCGCTACTGCTACGCCAGCCGCGATGAAGCACAGCACCTGGGCATCGCCGAAATGGCGCCGATGATCGAGCTGCAAACCCTGCGCAAGCTCGACCACCAGCCCGTCAGCCTGATCCGCCATCGCTACTGCGCCAGCCGTGCGCCGTTGCTGGCCGACTACAACGGCGGTTCCTTGCGCCAATACCTGCGCGAACGTGACCTGCCGCTGACCCGCACCCAAAGCCTGATCGGTGCGCGCTTGCCCAACCGTGATGAAGCCGCGCTGCTGCTGATGCCTCGGCACTTGCCGGCCCTTACCGTCTTTACCCTTTCCTGCGATCGCGACGGCCGCCCGGTGGAGCTGGCGCAGTCCACCAGCCGTTCGGATCGCTTCCAGTACCAAGTGGTGACCTGATGGAGACCTTGATGAATCTGTCCCCGCGTCAGCATTGGATTGGTGTGCTCGCCCGCGCCCAACTCAGTGAACTGCAACCTCACGAAGCCGCGTTGAAAGACGCGGAATACCAACTGATCCGTGCCCCGGAAGTCGGCATGACCCTGGTGCGTGGCCGCATGGGCGGCAATGGCGCGCCATTCAACGTCGGCGAAATGAGCGTGACCCGCTGCGTGGTGCGCCTGGCCGATGGCCGCACCGGCTACAGCTACCTGGCCGGGCGCGACAAGGTCCATGCCGAGCTGGCCGCCCTGGCCGACGCTCACCTGCAAGGCACTCAACCCAGCATTTGGCTCAGCGATTTGATCACCGCGCTGGCCAGTGCCCAGGCTCAGCGCCGCGCGCAAAAAGAAGCCGACACCGCGGCCACCAAGGTCGAGTTCTTCACCCTCGTGCGAGGAGAAAACTGATGAATGCGCAACTGTTGCAACCGGCGTTTGTCGACCCGGTGCTGGATGCCCAGCGCGGTTTTCGTGCGGCCCTCAAAGCCTTGGCAGAACCCGGTTTGATCCAACACCTGCCGTCCGCGCCGCGCCTCGATGGGCTGGCGCCGGCCACCTATGCACTGTGCCTCGCGCTGCTGGACGGCGACACGCCGCTGTGGCTTTCACCGAGCTTCGACACGCCGCTGATCCGCGCCAACCTGGCCTTCCACTGCGGCTGCCCGTTGACGTCGAATCGCGAAGACGCGGCCTTCGCGCTGCTCGGTGAACAGGACCTGCTCGACCTCAGCGGCTTCGACCACGGCAATGACCGCTACCCCGACCAGTCCTGCACCTTGCTCGTGCAGCTCACCGACCTGGAGTCCGGTCGCGGCCTGCTCTGGCGCGGCCCGGGCATCAAGGCCCAGCGTCAGGTGCACCTGCCGGTGCCACAAGCCTTCTGGCAGGAACGTCAGCGCCGCGAAGCCTTCCCCCGTGGCCTGGATGTGTTGTTTGCCGCCGGCCATCACCTGATCGGCCTGCCACGCAGCAGCCGCATCGCAGAGGAGCACGCCTGATGTACGTAGCCGTCAAAGGTGGCGAACAGGCCATCGACAATGCCCACCGCCTGCTGGCGAAAAAGCGCCGGGGCGACACCGCGATTCCTGAATTGAGCGTGACGCAAATCCGCGAGCAATTGCCATTGGCCGTGGCGCGGGTGATGACCGAGGGCTCGCTGTTCGATGAGGAGCTTGCCGCGCTGGCGATCAAGCAAGCGGCGGGGGACCTGGTGGAAGCGATCTTCCTGCTGCGTGCCTACCGCACCACGCTGCCGCGCTTCAGCCCGAGCCTGCCGATCGATACCGCGCACATGTCGCTGAGCCGGCGCTTGTCGGCCACGTTCAAGGACGTGCCGGGCGGTCAATTGCTCGGCCCGACCTTCGACTACACCCATCGCCTGTTGGATTTTGCACTGCTGGCCGAAGGTGAATATCCAGGCCCGCAAACCACGCCCGATGCGCGCATCGAAGCCTGCCCACGGGTGCTCGGCCTGCTCGCCAAAGAAGGCCTGATCAAGAATGAAGCCGACGACAACGCCACCGTCGCCGACATCACCCGCGACCCGCTGGAGTACCCCGCCAGTCGCGCCGAACGCCTGCAAGCCCTGGCCCGAGGCGATGAAGGTTTCCTGTTGGCACTGGGCTATTCGACCCAACGTGGCTACGGTCGCAACCACCCGTTTGCCGGCGAGATCCGCATCGGCGATGTGGAGGTGTGGATCGACCCGGAAGAATTGGGTTTTCCCATCTGCCTGGGCAGCATCGAGGTGACCGAGTGCGAGATGGTCAACCAGTTCGTCGGCTCGGCCACCGAGTTGGCGCAGTTCACGCGCGGGTATGGCCTGGCGTTCGGGCACGCCGAGCGCAAGGCCATGGGCATGGCGTTGGTCGACCGCTCGCTGCGCGCCGGGGAATACAACGAAGAGATCGTCTCGCCGGCCCAGCGTGAAGAGTTCGTGCTGGCCCACTGCGACAACGTCGAGGCCGCCGGCTTTGTCTCGCACCTCAAATTACCGCACTACGTGGACTTCCAGTCCGAGCTGGAACTGATCCGCAAACTGCGCCAACCCGCCGAGGGCTCCCGCCATGAATGAAACGGCCTACAACTTCGCCTACCTCGACGAACAGACCAAACGCATGATCCGCCGCGCCTTGCTCAAGGCCGTGGCGATCCCGGGTTACCAGGTGCCGTTCGGTGGCCGCGAGATGCCATTGCCGTACGGTTGGGGCACCGGCGGCATGCAATTGACCGCCGCGATCCTGGGGGATGATGACGTGCTCAAGGTCATCGACCAGGGCGCCGACGACACCACCAACGCCGTCTCCATCCGCCGTTTCTTCGCCCGTACCGCTGGCGTCGCCACCACCGAAGCCACACCGGACGCCACGGTGATCCAGACCCGCCACCGCATCCCGGAGACGCTGCTGCAGGCTGGCCAGATCATGGTCTACCAAGTGCCGATCCCCGAGCCGCTGCGCTTCATCGAACCGTCGGAAACCGAGACCCGCACCATGCACGCCCTCAACGATTACGGGGTGATGCACGTAAAGCTCTACGAAGACATCGCCACCTTTGGCCATATCGCCACCAGCTACGCCTACCCGGTGATGGTCGACGAGCGCTACGTGATGGACCCGTCGCCGATCCCTAAATTCGACAACCCCAAGCTCGACATGAGCCCAGCGCTGATGCTGTTCGGCGCCGGTCGCGAAAAGCGCCTGTACGCGGTGCCGCCGTATACCCAGGTCACCAGCCTCGACTTTGAAGACCACCCGTTCGAAGTACAGAAATGGGAGCACAACTGCGCCCTCTGCGGCAGCCATGATTCGTTCCTCGATGAGCTGATTCTGGACGATGCGGGAACCCAGAGTTTTGTCTGTTCCGACACCTGGTATTGCGCCCAACGGGTTCTGGAGAACAACCAATGAGCCAGGTTCTTTTGAAGCAAAAAGCCGGCGCACCGCTACTGCAAGTGCGTGACCTGTCCCTGTTGTACGGCCCGGAGAAGGGCTGCCAGGGCGTGAGCTTCGATTTGTACCCCGGCGAAGTGCTGGGCATCGTCGGCGAGTCCGGCTCGGGCAAGTCCACCTTGCTCTCGCTGTTGAGCGGCCGGTTGCCACCGCAGGCGGGGAGCATCGGCTACCGCAGCAAGGACGGCGAATGGCTGGATTTGTACAGCGCCAGCGAAGCCGCGCGCCGCACCTTGCTGCGTACCGAATGGGGCTTTGTCGAACAAAACCCTCGCGACGGTTTGCGTATGGGCGTGTCAGCCGGCGCCAACATCGGCGAGCGCCTGATGGCCCAGGGCGTGCGCAATTACACGCAACTGCGCGGTGCCGGTCTCGATTGGCTGAGCCAGGTGGAAATCGACCCGCAACGCATCGATGACCTGCCGCGCACCTTCTCCGGCGGCATGCAGCAACGCCTGCAAATCGCCCGCAACCTGGTGTCGAGCCCGCGCCTTGTGTTCATGGACGAGCCCACCGGCGGCCTCGACGTGTCGGTGCAAGCGCGTCTGCTCGACTTGCTGCGCAGCTTGGTTCGCGAGTTGGATCTGGCCGTGGTGATCGTCACCCACGACCTGGCCGTGGCGCGCCTGCTGGCAGACCGCTTGATGGTGATGCGGCGCTCGCGGGTGGTGGAAACCGGGCTCACCGACCAGATCCTCGACGATCCACAGCACCCTTACTCTCAACTGTTGGTGTCTTCGGTATTGCAGCCATGATGAATGCCTTGATCGAGGTCCGTGACCTCTCGAAAACCTTCACCCTGCACCAGCAGAACGGCGTGGTACTCAATGTGCTGCGTGGGGTGGAGTTCAGTGTGCAGGGCGGTGAATGCCTGGTGCTGCACGGCCAGTCCGGCGCGGGCAAGAGCACCTTGCTGCGCACCTTGTACGGTAACTATTTGCCAGCGGGTGGCAGCATTCGCGTGCGCCATTCGGGCGAGTGGCTGGAGTTGGTCGGCGCCGAGCCGCGCGACATTCTCCAGGTGCGCCAGCAGACCCTGGGCTACGTCAGCCAATTCCTGCGGGTGATCCCCCGCGTGGCCTGCCTGGATGTGGTGATGGAGCCCGCCCTGGCCCGTGGCTGGTCGAAAGCCGATGCACAACAGCACGCCGAACATCTGCTGACTCGCCTGAATATCCCTCAGCGTCTGTGGCAACTGGCGCCCGGTACGTTCTCCGGTGGCGAGCAACAGCGCGTGAATATCGCGCGCGGATTCATGGTGGCCTGGCCGGTGATGCTGCTGGACGAACCCACCGCGTCCCTGGACGACAACAACCGCCAGGTGGTGCTGGAACTGATGAACGAAGCCAAGGCCGGGGGCGCCGCGCTGATCGGCATCTTCCACGATCGCGCCGCCCGTGAAGCGGTGGCCGACCGCCATTTCGACATGACCCCCACGCCCGTTGCCGCAGAGGAATACGCCCATGCCCGCTGAACAGATCCTCAGTAATGCCCAGATTGTCATGGCTGATCGCATGTTCCTGGGTTCGGTGGTGCTGCGCGACGGCAAGATCGTCGACCTCGCCGAAGGCCGCAGCCAGTTGCCCCAGGCCCAAGACCTGGGCGGTGATTTCCTCTTGCCGGGCCTGGTGGAGTTGCACACCGACAACCTGGAAAAACACATGACCCCGCGCCCCGGCGTGGACTGGCCGTCGACGTCGGCCGTGCTGAGCCACGATGCGCAGATCATCGCAGCGGGCATCACCACGGTGTTCGACGCGGTGTCCATCGGCGACGTGAACCCCAAGGGCAACCGCATGAAGAAACTGCCGGCGATGCTCGACGCCATCGCCCAGGCGGAAGGCGCCGGCCTGACCCGCGCCGAGCACCACCTGCACCTGCGTTGCGAGCTGTGCCACCCGGACACGCTCAGCGTGTTCCGCGACCTGGTGGAAAACCCGCTGGTGCAACTGGTCTCGGTGATGGACCATTCGCCGGGCCAGCGCCAGTTCGTGCTCGAATCCAAGTACCGTGAGTACTACATGGGCAAGTACCACCTGAACGACGAAACCATGGACGCGTTCATCGTGCTGCAAAAGGCCAACTCCCTGGCGTACAGCGACCGCTATCGTGCGGCGATCGTCGAGCATTGCCTGGCGCGTGGCCTGTCGGTGGCCAGCCATGACGACGCGACCCTGGCCCATGTGGAGGAGTCGGCGCGCTACGGCATGACCATCGCCGAATTCCCCACCACCCTGGAGGCCGCGAAGGGCTGCCAGGCGCTGAACATGAAAGTCTTGATGGGCGCGCCGAACGTGGTGCGCGGTGGGTCGCACTCGGGTAATGTGGCCGCCGCGGGCCTGGCGGGCGAGGGATTGCTGGATATACTTTCCAGCGACTACTACCCGGCCAGCCTGTTGCAGGCTGCGTTCGTGCTGGCCGACCAGCAGGACGGCGGCGACTTGTCGCGGGCGGTCAAGATGATCAGCCTGGCGCCCGCACAAGCGGCAGGCCTCAAGGATCGCGGCGAAATAGCCCTTGGCCTGCGTGCCGACCTGGTCCAGGCCCGCAGCCGCGAAGGGCTTCCTGTGGTGCAACAAGTATGGCGACAAGCGAAGAGGGTGTTTTGATGGCAGGCAGGTTGATCTATCTCATCGGGCCTTCCGGCTCGGGCAAGGACAGCCTGCTGGACGCCGCACGCCCCCGTTTGGCCGAGCGCGGTTGCCGCATTGTGCGCCGCGTCATCACCCGCTCGGCGGAAGCGGTGGGCGAAGCAGCGCAGGGCGTAAGCCCCGAGGCATTTGCGACGATGCAGGGCGAGGGCGCGTTTGCCCTCAGTTGGCAGGCCAATGGGTTGTCCTACGGCATTCCCAAGGAAATCGACGACTGGCTGGCGGCGGGTGACGACGTGCTGGTCAACGGCTCGCGCGCGCACCTGGCGCAGGCGCGCGAACGCTACCCGACGGCGTTGGTGCTGCTGCTGACGGTGGATCAGGCGGTGTTGCGCCAACGCTTGATCGCACGCGGGCGTGAGGCGCTGACGGACATCGAAGCGCGGCTGGCACGCAATGCGCGGTTTACCGCCGAGCTGATTGCCGGCAACGGGGCAGGGTTGTTTGTGCTGGATAACTCCGGTCCGCTTGCTCATACGGTCGAGCGCCTGCTCTGCTGCCTCGACCACGGTCATTCGGCATGCGCCTGACCCTGCTCGGCACCGGTGACGCGCGGCAAGTCCCGGTGTACGGCTGCGAATGCCCCGCGTGCGGTCTGGCGCACAGCGACGAAAGCCTGCGCCGCCGCCCGTGCAGTGCACTGATCGAATGCGGCGACCAGCGCTGGCTGATCGACAGCGGTTTGCCCGACCTCACCGAACGCTTCCCGCCGCGCAGCTTCAACGGGATTTTCCAGACCCACTACCACGCCGATCATGCCCAGGGTTTGCTGCACCTGCGCTGGGGGCACGGGTGGGTGATTCCGGTGCACGGCCCAGCGGATCCGGAGGGGTTGTCGGACTTGTACAAGCATCCTGGCATCCTGGATTTCAGCCAGCCCCTTGCCGAGTTTGAAACACGCCAATTTGGCGAGTTGAGCGTCACAGCGTTGCCGTTGCAGCATTCCAAGCTAACCCTGGGCTACCTGCTGGAAGGCGAGGGGCGACGCATCGCCTACCTCACCGACACCGTCGGTCTGCCACCGGCAACCCTGGCCTGGCTGCAACGCGAAGCGCTGGACGTGCTGGTGCTGGATTGCTCCATGCCGCCGCAGCCGCAAGCGCCGCGAAATCACAATGACCTGACGCTGGCGTTGCAGAGCATCGAGGACACCGGCGCGCAGTTGGGCGTATTGACCCATGTAGGGCATACGCTGGACGCCTGGTTGCTGGAACATCGCCGCGAGTTGCCACGGCATGTCACGGTCGGCTGGGATGGCCGGATCATCTGAACACCCCCAACCGCGTAGGAGCCGGCTTGCCGGCGCCTACAGGTGATCGGTATTCGATTCACTCGACGGATACAGGACGGCGCTACGCCATTAACCCTTCAACGTATTCGATAAACGCCTTGGCCTTGGCACTCGGCATTCGACCCGTCGGTAGTACCGCCCAGAGATCCTTCGGCGGGAGTTCCCAGTCGGTCAACACAGCTTTCACCTCGCCCCTGGCCAATTCCGGGCCGAACATCCATTCGGACGTCATCGCCAGGCCGTGGTGGGCGAGCACGCCAGCGCGCAAGCCTTCGGAAGAAGTGACGCGCAAGCGCCCGCGAGCAGCTATGGCGTGCTCGTGCGGGCCTTGTTTGAAGGGCCAGAGCGGGCTCTCCCCGAGGCTGTAGATCACGGCCTGGTGGTTGAGGATATCCGCCGGGCTTTGTGGCTCGCCGAAACGTTCGAAGTAGGCCGGTGTGCCGAACACCCGGCTTGGGCTTTGGCCTAGCCGGCGAGCAGTAAGACCGGAGTCACTCAGGTTGCCGATACGCAGGGCGACGTCGATGCCATCTTCAACCAGGTTGAGGATGCGGTCGTCGAGCAACACGTCGATGTTCAGGCCAGGGTGCTGGTCAAGGAAGGGTCCCAGATTGGGAATGATCCGCATGCGGGAGAATGTCACGCCGGCGCTGACCCGCAGGTTGCCCGTTAATCCTGCACCCGCGCCACGGGCGGCCTCGTCAGCTTCGTCGGCTTCGAAAATCGCGCTCTTGGCTTTTTCGAAAAACGCCAGGCCTGCCTCGGTGGGCGTCAGGCCCCTGGTCGAACGCAGCACCAACCGCACGGCCAGGCGTGCTTCCAATTGCGCGATGCTTTTGGACACGGCGGGCTGGCCGATGCCCAGGCGCTTGGCAGCGGCCGAGAAAGAGCCGGTCTCAACGACGTGAACGAAGGTTTCCATGGCAGTGAGACGGTCCATCGGGTGTTCCTGTTGGCTGGGCGGCGCTCAAGCCTAAGACGATGGGCTGCCGGTGTCATGCGTTTCCCGTAGCGTACTTTCAATATTCAGTAAAACAGCCGTCAGTCAGGCGTGTGAATTTTGTGCTTGAGTAAAGATAACTCCAGGGTTACTTTTATTCAGGCCAAGCCAAGGAGGCTCGGGTGCAAAGCAGGTTATTGATCAAGGAACTGCAAGAGGCAGGTTGGGTGCTGGATCGGGTCACGGGAAGTCATCATATTTTTACCCATCGCTATAGCCCGTACACCCTTCCAGTGCCCCATCCAAAGAAGGACTTGCCGCTGGGCACCGTCAGAAGCATCAGGAAACGCGCCGGCTTGTTTCAGTTTTAAGGAGAACATTCATGCAATACCCAATCTGTATCGAATGGGGCGATGACTTCACTGCCACCGGTATCCAGATCCCCGATATCCCAGGTGCAGTCACCGCCGGGGACAGTTTTGAAGAGGCGTACAACGCCGCCGTGGAAGTCGCGCACATCATGCTGCAAGAGATCGCCGCAGAGGGCGGGACGATTCCGATGCCCACGTCGGTCGCCCAGTACCATGCCCACGAGGACTACGCCGGGATGGGCTGGGGCATGTTGGAGCTGGACGTCACGCCCTATCTGGGCAAAACCGAGAAGGTCAATGTGACCCTGCCCGGTTATGTCATCCAGCGCATCGACCGCTATGTGCGAGAGCACAAGGTCAAAAGCCGCTCGTCATTCTTGGCGGACGCGGCATTGGAGAAGTTGGTGCGGTCCTAGGGCAGTCAGGCCATGACTGGGCAGCAACGCGAACGGCTGGAGGCGAGGCTGTCAGATAAGGGCGGTACTTTCGCCTGATTTTATTCAAGTATGTTTGGTTGGTTTCCTAATGTTTGAAATTAAGATCCTGACTGAATTTAGTTGTTTGTTCACAAGGTTTTTCGTGCGGAAAATCAAGTGTCTATCGATTTTAGTATGTCGAGATAACAGGTTTTCTAATGGCAGTGGTGTGTTTTTTTTACGGGTGTGTTTATTAAGCGGTATTGCAAAACAATAGGGGTGGCGAAGGGGTGATTAATTTGGGAGTTTTATTCACCTGACAACGGATGGGTCAGCGTTTGTATTTCACCTACATGGACGGATTGCTCTTCACCACCCAGAGTATTAATCGTCATGCATATTCCGGTCAGGCAGCCTTCCCAGCAACCGCCTGCGCACCCGTCGCACGCCCTGTTGTCAGCGTTTGATAACGGCGCTTTCCGATGGCCAAGTAATAAGAGTTCGTTAAATACCGATCAGGCGGCTAAGCAGATAACGCGAGGTAACTTCAAGTTTCATGATCGAAATCGAGACGGTAAAGTTGTGGTGAGCTTTAGTTTCTCTAGCGGTTTTACCGCGCATCAGAAAGAACGTGCCCGGCAGGTATTGAAGTCTTATGCCGACGTTGCCAACATTTCCTTTATCGAAAACAGTGCCCATGTGGATGGGGCCATTGTCATAAGAGGCATGCCGGGTTCCTGGTCGGGCTGGGCGGACTTTCCCAACCAGTACCAATCGAACGTAACGGCAAATGTAGGCACAGGAGGCGCGGGCGCCAACCCTAAAGTGGGCGGTCACTTCTTGTCCTTGTTGGTCCATGAATTGGGGCACACCCTGGGCCTAGAACATCCGGGCCGTTATAACGGCGGTGGAAGTTATGAGTTCAATGCTGACTATGCGCAGGACACCAAGGCCCGCAGCGTCATGAGCTATTGGTCGGAGCGTAAGCAACCGGGGCATGACTTCAACCGACAGCAACCGGCTGCGCCCATGATTGACGATATTGCGGCCCTCCAGCGCCTGTACGGGGCGAATATGCGCACTCGTAATACCAACACTGTTTATGGGTTCAACTCCAACACCGAGCGTGAGCACTACAGCCTCAAGAGCGCCCGCGACGAACCCGTGTTCAGCGTCTGGGATGGCGGCGGCGAGGACACCCTGGATTTTTCCGGCTTTGGCCACAAACAAAATATCAACCTCAATGCCGAGGCGTTTTCGGATGTCGGGGGGCTACGGGGGAACGTGTCGATCGCCAAGGGCGTGGTCGTGGAGAATGCCATTGGCGGTTCCGGCAGCGATTCGTTGACGGGTAACCACGCCAATAACCGCTTGAAGGGTGGAGGCGCCAGCGACACGTTACGCGGCGGTGCAGGTGCCGACACGTTTGTGTACGACCGCGTCAGCGATTCAACACCGCAGGCACCTGATTTTATCCAGGACTTCACCAGCGGCAGCGACAGAATCGATGTGGCCGGCGTACTTCGAGAGGCGGGTCTCACGTCGTTGACCTTCGCTGATGCCCTCAGTGGGCGTGCGGGCGACGCCGTGCTCAGTCACGACGCGGCAACTGGGCGCTCCACACTGTCTGTGGATACCAAGGGCAAGGGTAAGGCTGACCTGTTGATCACCAGCCAGGGTGAAATCAAGCAGGCGGATGTGATCTGGAGCGGTGAGAGCGCGGCCGTGACGCCCTTACCCACGCTCGAACCCACGGCTGAGCCCACTCCAGAACCGGAACCTGATCCCGGGCCAGACTCCACGCCAGAACCGGTTCCCCACCCGGCTCCAGGGTACGGTCCCGGGCTGCTAGAGCGGGTGGGCAAACAAATACTTTCAGGTATCTCGAGCGCCGCGAAGTGGATATTCGGGTGGTTCCGGTAAACGCTTGGAAATGTCAAGACTGTCACCAGTCGTTAACAGTTTCTAAGAACAGAAGTTGATATAAATTTTAATCGGTTATTTGTTTTCAGTGAATGGCCAGCGTTTCACTTTGTATAAGTAATGTGCTTGTTTGGCGTATTTATTACGTGCGATTTTGCAGCTGAGTTAATAGTGTGCTTGTTAATAAGTTGCTCTTGTGTAGAGCGTTGTCTTGTTGCTACTGAAAATCCAGAGGGCGGTTCATGAAAACAACAAATGTTCCCACGGTTGCGAGCACGGCTGGGGCTTTAAATTATCACGCTATGAGATCGGCGATGGGTCAAACTTCCTACACGACGGATCAGGCCGCGAAACATCTTACTCGAAGGGGGCTTAAATGGAGGGATAAAGACAACGATGGGAAAGTCGACCTTTCTTATACGTTGGACGCGAGATTCACCTCCGATCAGAAGGCGCGGATCAGGGAGAGTCTCAAGTCCTGGGCGGAGGTGACCAACGTGACGTTCAAGGAGAATACCCAAGGGCGTGATGGCTCCCTCAATATCTCAGCCATACCAGGATTCGGTGGGGGCGTCGCGTCCCTGCCCACGGGGAACTCGGTGGGATCGGTAAATATCGGTACTGGCGGTGCTGATGGAAAGCTGGAACATGGGACGCAGTTTGATCTGGTAGCGGTCCATGAACTCGGTCATGCCCTTGGCCTTGAGCATCCTCACGGAGCGGGCCCGAGTTATCAGGAGGACTCAACCGCCTACACCGCCATGAGCTACCGCAATGCGTCTTTTGGCGATCATCCTTACAACGGGAAGAAAATCGCTGCCCCCATGCTGCACGATATCGCTGCGGTGCAGAGGTTATACGGTGCGAACACCGATACTCGAAAAACCAACACGATCTACGGTTTCAATTCCAATACCGGTCGAGACTTCTACAGTCTTGAAAGCGCCAAGGACAAACCTGTTTTCAACGTTTGGGACAGTGGTGGGATCGATACCCTGGACTTCTCCGGTTTTCGCCAAAATCAGAAGATCAACCTGAATGCCGAATGCTTTTCGGACGTCGGAGGCATGAATAACAATGTTTCCATCGCCAAAGGCGTCACGGTGGAAAATGCTGTCGGTGGTTCCGGTGATGACACCCTGATCGGTAACGAGGTCGGCAATCGCCTCAAGGGTGGGAATGGAGTGGACAGGCTTGAAGGCGGGGGCGGGGCAGATGTTTTTGTCTTTGAAGGCGTCGCAGATTCCACGCCAGAGTCGCCTGATCAGATTCTGGATTTTGTCAGCGGCACTGACAAAATAGGCCTGTACGAGTTGTTGAACCGCGCTGCCTTGAAACATCTTTATGTGGTTGATTCCTTTACCGGCCGTGCTGGCGATGCCGTGTTGAGCTACAACGAGAGCACCGCTGAGGGAAGTTTGTCTATCGACATGACAGGGAATGGAAAGCCCGACTTTCAGGTGAAAAGTAAAGGGAAAATTCATTACATGGATTTGTTGGTCACGCCTGAGCCAGCCATCCCAATCGAACCCACGCCGACCTCAACCAAAGGTACGCCGACAGCGACGGATCCAACCCCTCCTTCAACGTCCGATACGCCAAGGACAAAAAGAGAGGGCGATACAAAAGACGCTAGGGACGGCAAGACGCACACCTACAATTCTGCTTCTGAATCGAACTGCCGCAAGTTCGATACCTTGGATGACTTCATAAGTGGCAAGGATAAGCTTGATATCTCCAACATGGCTGCAAAGTCGGGAGTCACGTTGACACAGGTAGAAAGGTTCTCGGGTAGGGCGGGTGAGGTCTACATCAGGAAGTCATATGAAGACGATCGGTACTGGGTTGCCGTTGATTTGGATGGAGACCAGTACACCGATTTTCTTGTCAACAGTCCTAAGGTGATAAGGGCCGGGGACATTGTGGGGATGAAGTTGAACTCAGCCTATTATCGGTCGCTATCCTCACGTACTTGAGGGCACTGCGTCGTCTTGGGCGATGACCCAGCCAAAGCTGCCCTACATCACTGGCGGGCGGCTTTGGCAGAAGGCGCCAATACCTCAGGCAGTTGCTACTGACGTCTCACGGGAAGCACTCAGAAAACGCAGCAACGCCACCAGCGGGAATGCACTGCCCACTAGCATCACTCCCAGCCAGCCGCCATGTTCATACACGCTGCTGGCAATCGCCGAGCCGAAGGCGCCGCCGATGAAAATACTGGTCATGTACAGCGCGTTCAGGCGGCTGCGGCTGTTGGCGTCCAGGGCGTAGATGGCGCGTTGGCCGAGCACCATGTTCATCTGCACACAGAAGTCCAGGACCACGCCCGTCACCGCCAGGCCGATCACGCTGTACAACGGGTGCACGAAAGCCGGCAGGAAACTCAGCGCGGCGAACAGCATGGCCAGCAGCGAAGCGCGGTGGGTGTGACCGGCATCGGCCAGGCGGCCGGCGATGGGGGCGGCGATAGCGCCCAGTGCACCGACCAGGGCGAACAGGGCGATCTCGCTTTGGCTCAGGCCGTGGTTGCGCGCCAGTTCCAGTGGGGCGGCGGTCCAGAACAGGCTGAAGGTGGCGAACATGCAGCCTTGGTAGAACGCTCGTTGGCGCAATACCGGCTGCTCACGCAGCAAGGTGCCGAGGGAGCGCAACAGTTGACCATAGCTGGCGCTGTGGTCGGGTTGGCGCTTGGGGATGGTGATCAGCAGCACCACGCTGATAAACGCCATCAACGCCGCCGCCGCCATGAACATCGCGCGCCAGCCGAAGTGGTCCGCCACCACGCTGGACACCGGCCGTGCCAGCAGGATACCGAGCAACAGGCCGCCCATGATGCTACCGACCACCCGGCCACGGGACTCGGCGGGCGCCAGGTGCGCGGCCAGCGGAATCAGGATTTGCACCGACACCGAACTGAAACCGATCAGCAGCGACACCAGCAGGAACAGGTTCGGCTGCTCGGTGACCGCTGCACCCAACAGGCTGACGATGGCGAGCACGGTGGTGGCAATCATCAGCTTGCGGTTTTCCAGCAGATCACCCAACGGCACCAGGAAAAACAGGCCCAGGGCGTAGCCGATTTGCGTCAGCGACACGATCAGGCTGGCCATGGCGGGTGTGAGGCCGATGTCCGGGGCTATCAGTTCAATGATCGGTTGTGCGTAGTAGATGTTGGCAACGATGGCACCGCAGCAAAACGCGAACAGCATCACCATGCTCCGGGTCATGGTGGTTGTAGCGTGGGACGTAGCGTTCATGGTGTTCTCATAAAAGCGAAGGAAAGTGGTGCGAGCCTAAAGACAACACCGTAGCCCGGGTAGGCCGCTGGCAGTGATAACACTCATGCCCGGTAATGATGAGTGAATCGTTAACTTTCTGCGCGAAGGGTGATGATACATTCAGGCACAACTGCCGAAACAGGAAATTGATGGTCATGAAAATCACGTTGAACAAAATGCTCCTGGCTTCCACGCTCGCCGCCGCCATGGCTGTGGGCCTGGCCCAGGCTGCCGAAGCCCCACGCGTAGGTGTACGCGGCGCCATTACGGCGATGGAGGGCGATGCGATGCACGTCAAGGTCAATAGCGGTGAGGAGGTCATCGTGCACCTCACCCCGGCCACCCAGGTGCGCGCAGTCACCCTGGCCAAGATCGATGAGATCAAGCCGGGCAGCTACATCGGCTCCGCCGCCATGCCCAACGCCGACGGCAGCCTGACGGCGCTGGAAGTGCACGTGTTTCCACCGGCCATGGCCGGCACCGGCGACGGGCATCGTGCATTTGATTTGAAGGAAGGCAGCAGCATGACCAACGGCACCGTCGGCGACCTGGTGGTCAGCAACGGGCGGACGTTGACCGTGAAATACAAAGGCGGCGAACAGAAGATCGTGGTGCCGGAGGACGTGCCGATCGTCAACCTGGAACCGGGTGACCGCAGCCTGCTCAAGCCGGGGGTAAAGGTGGTGTTGTTTGCGGCGCAGGGGGCGGATGGGACCATTACCGCGCAGGCCATCTCAGCCGGTAAAGATGGTGTGACACCGCCAATGTAAAGTCTGGCGCAGAACCAAATGTGGGAGCGGGCTTGCTCGCGAATGCGGTGGATCAGCCAATGAATCTGTTGACTGACACACCGCATTCGCGATCAAGCCCGCTCCCACTGTTTTACCGCGTTTATTCAGTTATTGACCGGAGTAGATCTGGTCAAACACCCCACCATCATTGAAGTGGGTCTTCTGCACGGTACGCCAGTCACCAAAGGTCTTCTCTACCGACAGGAAGTCGACTTTCGGGAAGCGGTCGGTGTACTTGGCCAGCACTTTCGGGTCACGTGGACGCAGGTAGTTGTTGGCGGCGATTTCCTGGCCTTCCGGCGACCACAGGTATTTCAGGTAGTCCTCGGCGGCCACGCGGGTGCCTTTCTTCTCGACCACTTTGTCGACCACCGACACCGGCGGCTCGGCTTCGGCGGAGACGCTTGGGTAGATCACTTCGAACTGATCACGGCCGAATTCACGGGCGATCATCTCGGCTTCGTTCTCGAAGGTCACCAGCACGTCGCCAATCTGGTTGGTCATGAAGGTCGTGGTGGCGGCACGGCCGCCGGTGTCCAGCACCGGTGCCTGTTTGAACAACTTGCCGACAAAGGCCTTGGCCTTGTTTTCGTCGCCGCCGTTCTTCAGCACATAGCCCCAGGCCGACAGGTAGGTGTAGCGCCCATTACCCGAGGTTTTCGGGTTGGGCACGATCACCTGCACGCCGTCTTTCAACAGATCCGGCCAGTCTTTCAGTGCTTTCGGGTTGCCTTTGCGCACGATGAATACGGTGGCGGAGGTGAACGGTGCGCTGTTGTTCGGCAGGCGGGTGACCCAGTTGTCCGGCACCAGTTTGCCGTTGTCGACCAACGCGTTGATGTCGGTGGCCATGTTCATGGTGATCACGTCAGCCGGCAGACCGTCGATCACCGAGCGCGCTTGTTTGCTGGAGCCGCCGAAGGACATCTGCAGGGTCAGTTTGTCGTTCGGGTGCTCGGCTTCCCAGTGTTTCTGGAAGGCGGCGTTGTAGTCCTTGTAGAAGTCGCGCATCACGTCATAGGAGACGTTGAGCAGTGTGACGGGGGCGGCCTGGACGGCGCCCGCCAGGGCAAGGCCGGCGGCCAGGAGGGAGGCGCTAACGAGTTTTTTCACTGCTCATTCCTTGTTGTTCGAGAAGGTGGTCGATTGAGTAGGGGCAATTTGCCAGCGACTATAGCGGGCGCCGCATAGACGTTTAAAGATTAAAACGTACTTTGCTTATTCCACTTTACGGAAAAGGTTACTCCCGCAGCGCGAGCAGAAGGCGGCATTCGGCTCATGGCTGTTCTTCTTGCACACTGGGCAGTCGGTTTGCAGCTGTTCGCCGCGCATGGCACTCGCCAGTTCAGCGGTGAAAATACCGGTGGGCACGGCAATGATCGAATAACCGGTGATCATCACCAGCGACGAGATCACCTGGCCCAGCGGCGTCTTTGGCACGATGTCGCCAAAGCCCACGGTGGTCAGGGTCACGATGGCCCAGTAGATGCCCTTGGGAATGCTGGTAAAGCCATGCTCCGGGCCTTCGATCACGTACATCAAGGTGCCGAACACCGTGACCAGCGTGCACACGCTGACCAGGAACACCACGATCTTCTGCTTGCTGCCGCGCAGCGCCGCCATCAGGTAGTTGGCCTGCTTGAGGTACGGACTGAGCTTGAGCACGCGGAAGATCCGCAGCATCCGAATGATGCGGATAATCAGCAGGTACTGCGCGTCGCTGTAATACAGCGCAAGGATGCCGGGGACGATGGCAAGCAAATCCACCAGCCCATAAAAGCTGAAGGCATAGCGTAACGGCTTGGGCGAGCAATACAGGCGCAACCCGTATTCGATCAGGAAGATCAGCGTGAAGCCCCATTCGATATAGGCCAGCACATCGGCGTAGTTCTGGTGTATCTGGTCGATGCTGTCGAGCATCACGATCACCAGGCTGGCGAGGATGATCAGCAGCAAGATGCCGTCAAAGCGCCGCCCGGCGACCGTGTCACTTTGAAAAACCATGACGTAGAGCCGCTGGCGCCAGTCGTTGTTGCTGTCCATAAATCCCGCCTGAAACGAAGTTCGAGCAAGCCTAGGGGGATTCGAAGGGCCTGTCCATGCGGGGTTTCTGAAGCACGCGACCGCCTGCGCGCACCAGCCAGCAGGCGAGGATGAACGGTGCGGTCAATGCCGGCAGGTGCAGGGCGGCGAAGCCTGGGGTGAGAAGGATCGCCAGCAGGATGCCGAGCAGCGGCAACCAGGGGTGGCGACGCACCTGGCTCAGAGCCAGCGCCGCCAATGCCGGGTTGTAGCTGTGCAGGCCGAGCAGGGCGCTGGCGGGTTCTTGCAGCCACAGCGCTATCAGCACGCCGGCGGCGGAGCCGACCAAGGCCCATACGGCGGCGCGGCGGTTGGCCAGCCACAGGCCCAGTGCAATCAAGGCACCGGCCACTGGCTGGTCCAGCAGCATGATTTGCGCCAGCCCGATGAAGGGCGCGGTGAGCGTGGCCAGGGTGTCGGGTTCGCTCAGGCTAAAGGTGCTGTCAGGCACTGTGCCTATCAGCAACCAGCCGAGCAGGACAAACGGCGCGGTATAGGCCGGCAAGTCATCCGGCTGGCTGGCGTGCTTCAACCATTGCCGCGTGAGGATCGCACTCAAGCCGCCGCCCGCCAGGATCAGCGGCGGCAGCAAGGCCGACCAGGCGAAGTGCTGGCTGATCAACAAGCCCAGCAGCACGCCGTTGTAGCTATACAGCCCGGCCTGGCGCTCGGCCTTGGGATAGCCCCGGCGCTGGGCCGTGAGCAAGCCCGCGACGCCACCCAACAAGGCGCCGCCGAGCAAGGTCGGCGCGCCGATCAGGATCGCCAGCAGGCACAGCAGGCCGCACAGCGGCTGGCGTTGCAGGAAGATCTGGCTGAAGCCGTTGAGCAGCGCTTCGGCCCAGTCGGGGCAGGTGGGGTTGTGCATGGTGGTTAGTCAGTGAGACTGAGTTGCCCCCATCGCAGGCAAGCCAGCTCCCACATTTGACTGTGTTCGCAGATCAAAATGTGGGAGCCGGGCTTGCCCGCGATGGGGCCCGAACAGGCGCTAGATCAACGTCTCTATACGCAAAGAGTTGGTCGACCCCGGCTGCCCGAACGGCACCCCCGCCGTAATCACCAACGTATCCCCACGCTCCGCCATCCCCTGTGCCTGGGCAATCTCCAGTGCGGTGGAACACACCTCATCCACCTGGCGCAGCCGGTCATTGACCACCGAATGCACGCCCCACGCCACGCTCAAGCGCCGCGCCGTGGACAGGTTGGGCGTGAGGTTGAGGATCGGCGCTACCGGCCGCTCCCGCGCCGCGCGCAGGCTGGAGCTGCCGGACTCGCTGTAGTTCACCAGTACCGCCACCGGCAGGATGCTGCTGATGCGCCGGATCGCGCAGCTGATGGCGTCCGACACCGTGGCATCCGCCTTGGGCCGGCTGACATCCAGTTGGGTCTGGTAGTCCGGGCCATTTTCCACCTGGCGGATGATCTTGCTCATCATCTGCACGGCTTCCAGTGGGTATTCGCCGGAGGCGGTTTCCGCTGACAGCATCACCGCGTCGGCGCCTTCGGCCACGGCATTGGCGACATCGGTGACTTCGGCACGGGTCGGCGCCGGAGAGAAGCGCATGGACTCCAGCATCTGCGTCGCCACCACCACCGGTTTGCCCAGCTGGCGGCAGGTACTGATGATGTCCTTCTGGATCTGCGGCACGCTCTCGGCCGGCACTTCCACGCCCAGGTCGCCTCTGGCCACCATGATTGCATCGCTCAGTTCGGCGATTTCCTGCAGGCGCTGCACGGCCGAGGGTTTCTCGATCTTGGCCATCAGGAAGGCCTTGTCGCCGATCAGCTCACGGGCTTCGCGGATATCTTCCGGGCGCTGCACGAACGACAGTGCCACCCAGTCCACACCCAGTTCCAGGCCGAAGCTCAGGTCGCGCCGATCCTTGGCGGTCAGTGGGCTCAGTTCCAGCAGGGCTTGTGGAACGTTCACACCTTTGCGGTCCGACAATTCGCCGCCATTGAGCACGGTGGTGTCGATGGCGTCGGCATGTTTGGTGATCACCCGCAGGCGCAATTTGCCGTCGTCCAGCAGCAAGTCCATGCCGGGCTCAAGGGCCTGGATGATTTCCGGGTGGGGCAGGTTGACCCGGCGCTGATCGCCCGGGGTCGGGTCCAGGTCCAGGCGCAGGGCCTGGCCGCGCACCAACTGCACCTTGCCCTCGGCAAAACGCCCGACCCGCAGCTTCGGCCCTTGCAGGTCCATGAGGATGCCCAGCGGGTAATTCAACTGGCGCTCCACCTGGCGAATCCACTGGTAGCGTTGTGCATGGTCGGCGTGGTCGCCGTGGCTGAAGTTGAGCCGGAAGATATTCACCCCGGCTTCCACCAGCTCGCGGATGTCATCGATACCGTCGGTAGCCGGGCCTAGGGTGGCGAGGATTTTGACCTTTTTGTCAGGCGTCATGTTTGGCAGTCTCAAGGATCAGGATGGCGCGAAAGTCGTTGACGTTGGTGCGTGTCGGCTCGGTGACGATCAAACCGTCGAGGGCGGCGAAATAGCCGTAGCCATTGTTGTTATCCAACTCGTCGCTGGCCGACAGGCCGAGGGCTTCGGCGCGCCGGTAACTGCACGGGGTCATGATCGCGCCGGCGTTGTCTTCCGAGCCGTCGATGCCGTCGGTGTCACCGGCCAGGGCATACACGCCGGGCAGGCCCTTGAGGCTGTCGGTGAGGCTCAGCAGGAATTCCGCATTGCGCCCGCCACGGCCATTGCCGCGCACGGTCACGGTGGTTTCGCCACCGGAGAGGATCACGCACGGCGCCGCCAGCGGCTGGCCGTGCTGGACGATCTGCCGGGCGATGCCGGCGTGCACCTTGGCCACGTCCCGCGCTTCGCCTTCGAGGTCGCCGAGGATCAACGGGCTGAACCCGGCCTGGCGGACTTTTACCGCCACCGCTTCGAGGGATTGCTGGGGGCGTGCGATCAGTTGAAAGTGGCTGCGCGAGAGCACTGGGTCGCCAGGCTTGACGGTTTCCGAGGCCGGGTTCTGCAACCAACTGCGTACCGCGGCGGGGATGTCGATGCCATACCGCTTGAGGATCGCCAGGGCCTGTTGCGAGGTGCTCGGGTCGCCGACCGTGGGGCCGGAGGCGATCACCGTGGGCTGGTCGCCCGGCACATCGGAAATCGCATAGGTGTACACCGTGGCCGGCCAGGCTGCTTTCGCCAGGCGGCCGCCCTTGATCGCCGAGAGGTGCTTGCGCACGCAATTCATCTCGCCAATGGTGGCGCCGGATTTGAGCAGGGCTTTGTTGATGGCCTGCTTGTCGGCCAGGGTGATGCCTTCGGCGGGCAGTGCCAGCAGTGCAGAGCCGCCGCCGGACAGCAGGAAGATCACACGGTCGTCTTCGCCAAGGTTGCTGATCAACGCCAACACGCGCTGGGCCACGGCCAGGCCAGCGGCGTCGGGCACCGGGTGGGCAGCTTCGACCACTTCGATTTTCTTGCACGGCGCGCCATGGCCGTAGCGGGTGACCACCAGGCCGGTGACTTCGCCCTGCCAGCAGTTTTCGACAACCAGGGCCATGGCGGCGGCGGCCTTGCCGGCACCGATCACGATCACACGGCCACTGCGGTCGGCGGGCAGGTAGGGTTCGAGGACTTGCCGGGGGTGGGCGGCGTCGATGGCTGTGGCAAACAGCTCGCGAAGCAGGTGTTGCGGATCGACCGACATAAGCGGGCTCCCGGGGATTCTTGTTATTAGGGGTGCATCACGTTTCGGATCGGAATGCGATCAAATGTGGGAGCGGGCTTGCTCGCGAATGCGGTCTGGCATCCAACATCCATGCTGACTGATCTACCGCTTTCGCGAGCAAGCCCGCTCGCACATTCGACCGCATTTCAAACGTAAGAGCGGTGTGGATTACTTATCGCGAATCGAGAAATTCGCCATATGCTCCAGGCCTTTGATCAGCGCCGAATGGTCCCAGTTACCGCCGCCAATCGCCGTGCACGTACTGAACACCTGCTGGGTGCCGGCGGTGTTCGGCAGGTTGATCCCCAACTCCTTCGCACCGGCCAGGGCCAGGTTGAGGTCCTTCTGGTGCAGGTTGATACGAAAGCCCGGATCGAAGGTGCCCTTGATCATGCGCTCGCCATGCACTTCGAGGATTTTCGACGAAGCAAACCCACCCATCAGCGCTTCACGCACCTTGGCCGGGTCGGCGCCGTTCTTGGCGGCGAACAGCAACGCTTCGGCCACCGCCTGGATGTTCAGCGCCACGATGATCTGGTTGGCGACCTTGGCGGTCTGGCCATCACCATTGCCGCCCACCAGGGTGATGTTCTTGCCCATGGCCTGGAACAGCGGCAAGGCGCGTTCAAAAGTCTGCGGCTCGCCGCCGATCATGATGCTCAGGGTGCCGGCCTTGGCGCCGACTTCACCACCGGACACCGGCGCATCCAGGTATTGCGCGCCGACCTCGTTGATCTTCGCCGCGAACGCCTTGGTGGCGGTGGGGGAGATCGAGCTCATGTCGATCACGACTTTGTTTGGCGACAGGCCTGCCGCCACGCCGTCTTTGCGGAACAGCACATCATCGACCTGTGGGGTGTCGGGCACCATCACAATGATGAACTCGGCTTCCTGCGCCACTTGCTGCGGGCTGGCCAGGGCCACGGCGCCAGCATCGATCAGGGCTTGCGGGGCCTTGCCGTGGTGTTCGGAGAGGAACAGTTGGTGACCTGCTTTCTGCAGGTTGGCGGCCATGGGTTGGCCCATGATGCCGGTGCCGATGAATCCGATTTTAGCCATGATCAATTCCTCTTTTTATTCGATGGGCAGACCTGACCCGGTCTGCCAAACACAGGAGGTCTAAATGTGGGAGCGGGCTTGCTCGCGAAGGTCTTTCATTCAACAGGTGCGTCGACTGATACACCGCTTTCGCGAGCAAGCCCGCTCCCACATAGGGGTTTTGGGGCGTTGGTTAGATGGCGTTATGGGTTTTGAGCCAGCCCAGACCCGCTTCGGTAGTGGTCAGCGGCTTGTATTCGCAGCCGACCCAACCCTGGTAACCGATGCGGTCCAGGTGTTCGAACAGGAAGCGGTAGTTGATCTCCCCGGTGCCCGGCTCGTTGCGGCCCGGGTTGTCGGCCAGCTGGATGTGGTTGATCTCTTCCAAGTGCGCGGCCATGGTTCGGGCCAGGTCGCCTTCCATGATTTGCATATGGTAGATGTCGTATTGCAGGAACAGGTTGTCGCTGCCGACCTGCTCGCGAATCGACAGGGCCTGCGCCGTGTTGTTCAGGTAGAAGCCTGGGATGTCGCGGGTGTTGATCGCTTCCATCACCAGCTTGATGCCCACCGCTTGCAGTTTTTCAGCGGCGTACTTGAGGTTGGCGACGAAGGTTTTTTCCAGGGTTTCGTCGTCAACGCCTTGTGGCCGGATGCCCGCCAGGCAGTTGATCTGGGTATTGCCCAGCACCTGGGCGTAGGCGATCGCCAGCTTGACCCCGGCACGGAATTCTTCGACCCGGTCCGGGTGGCACGCCAGGCCGCGTTCGCCCTTGGCCCAGTCACCGGCCGGCAGGTTGAACAGCACCTGGGTCAGGCCGTGGGCGTCGAGTTGTGCCTTGATTTCGGCAGAGCTGAATTCATACGGGAACAGGTACTCGACCCCTTGGAAGCCGGCATCGGCGGCCGCTTTGAAACGGGCAAGGAAGTCCTGTTCGGTAAACAGCATGGACAGGTTGGCGGCGAAACGCGGCATAAGGTTCTCCTTAATCGAGCAGGGAAATGGCAGTCGGCGCATCGTTGCCGACCAGGGCCAGATCTTCGAATTCGTTGACGGCGTTGATCTCGGTGCCCATGGAAATGTTGGTCACGCGTTCCAGAATAATCTCAACGATCACCGGAACCTTGAATTCTTCGATCATTTCCTCGGCGCGGCGCAGGGCCGGCGCGATCTGGCTTGGCTCGAACACACGCAGGGCCTTGCAACCCAGGCCTTCGGCGACGGCGACGTGGTCTACGCCATAGCCGTTGAGTTCCGGCGCGTTGAGGTTGTCGAAAGACAGCTGCACGCAGTAGTCCATTTCAAACCCGCGCTGGGCCTGGCGGATCAAGCCCAAGTAGGAGTTGTTCACCACCACGTGGATGTACGGCAGCTTGAATTGCGCACCCACGGCCAGTTCTTCGATCATGAACTGGAAGTCGTAGTCACCCGACAGCGCCACCACCTTGCGGCTCGGGTCGGCCTTGACCACGCCGAGGGCGGCGGGGATGGTCCAGCCCAACGGTCCGGCCTGGCCGCAGTTGATCCAGTGACGTGGCTTGTACACATGCAGGAATTGCGCGCCGGCAATCTGCGACAGACCGATTGTGCTGACGTAGCAGGTGTCTTTGCCAAACACCTGGTTCATTTCTTCATAAACGCGCTGTGGCTTGACCGGCACGTTGTCGAAATGGGTCTTGCGGTGCAGGGTGGCTTTGCGCTGCTGGCAGTCATTGAGCCAGGCGCTGCGGTCCTTGAGCTTGCCGGCGGCTTTCCACTCGCGGGCCACTTCAATAAACATCGTCAGCGCGGAACCGGCGTCGGAGACGATGCCCAGGTCAGGGGTAAATACGCGGCCAATCTGCGTCGGCTCGATATCGACGTGAATGAACGTGCGGCCCTCGGTGTAGACCTCGACCGAACCGGTATGACGGTTGGCCCAGCGGTTGCCGATGCCCAGCACCACGTCTGACTTGAGCAGCGTGGCGTTGCCATAACGGTGGGAGGTTTGCAGGCCGACCATGCCCACCATTTGCGGGTGATCGTCCGGGATGGTGCCCCAGCCCATCAGGGTCGGGATAACCGGGATGCCGGTGAGTTCCGCGAATTCAACCAGCAGCTCGCTGGCGTCGGCGTTGATCACGCCACCACCGCTGACCAGCAGTGGGCGTTCGGCCTGGTCCAGCAGGGCCAGGGCCTTCTCGACCTGGATGCGCGTTGCCAAAGGCTTGGCCAGGGGCAGCGGCTGGTAGGCGTCGATGTCGAATTCGATCTCGGCCATCTGCACGTCGAACGGCAGGTCGATCAGCACCGGGCCTGGGCGGCCGGAGCGCATTTCGTAGAAGGCTTTCTGGAAGGCGTAGGGCACCTGGCCCGGCTCCAGGACGGTGGTCGCCCACTTGGTCACCGGCTTGACGATGCTGGTGATGTCCACGGCCTGGAAGTCTTCCTTGTGCATCCGGGCGCGGGGGGCCTGCCCGGTAATGCACAGGATCGGGATCGAGTCGGCCGAGGCACTGTACAGGCCGGTGACCATGTCGGTGCCGGCCGGGCCCGAGGTGCCGATGCACACGCCGATATTGCCGGCCTTGGTGCGGGTGTAGCCCTCGGCCATATGGGAGGCGCCTTCAACGTGGCGAGCAAGGACGTGATCGATGCCACCCACTTTCTGCAAGGCCGAGTACAGCGGGTTGATCGCGGCGCCTGGGATACCGAAGGCGGTGTCTACGCCTTCACGGCGCATCACCAGGACTGCGGCTTCGATTGCTCTCATTTTGCTCATGATTTTGGTGCCTCTTGCGTTTTGTAATTGTATACAAGTGGTGTCTGGCCAAAGTGTATTCACGGCGGGCGGCGCAGGTCAATGCATTTTCTAATCTGGCCTTTGCGTTCGTCGGAAGCACTTTTTTCGACGTGTGGAGCCTTTGTGCGAAAATATTGTATACAAAATCAAAAGTCATTGTGTTCTATTTGTTTGATCGAGCATCTGATCATTCAGACCTCCACCGCTTTCCCAATAACAAAAGAAGGACGGCACCATGAGCGCTTTAACCTTGAAACTCGCTACTCAGCTGGCCAGCCAGGCCCTTACCGCAGGACGCACTATTTCGGCGGCGCCGCTGACCATCGCCGTGCTCGACAGCGGCGGCCACTTGATCACCCTCCAACGCGAAGACGGCGCCAGCCTGTTGCGCCCGCAAATCGCCATCGGCAAGGCCTGGGGCGCAATTGCCCTTGGCAAGGGCTCGCGCCTGCTGGCACTGGACGCACAGCAACGCCCGGCGTTTATCGCTGCGCTGAACAGCCTGGGGCAGGGCAGCGTGGTGCCTGCGCCGGGTGGGGTATTGATTCGAAATCCGGAAGGTGCGGTGCTGGGGGCGATCGGGATCAGCGGGGATACGTCGGACATTGATGAGCAGTGTGCGATCACGGCGATCGAAGGGGTGGGGTTGATGGCGGATGCGGGGGTGTCTGCCTAGTTTTTTGCTGATTTTTCTGGCCCCTTCGCGAGCAAGCCCGCTCCCACATTGGACCGCATTCTCATGTTGGAACTCGATCAAGAGTGGGAGCGGGCTTGCTCGCGAAGGAGGCAACTCGGTCTCGCCCCTACAACCAAACTGCATCCCGCAGCGGATAGTCGCCAATCCGCTTCACCAGCCCCGCCCGCAGAGGATTGGCCACCACATACCGGGCCATCTTCACCAGATCATCTTCCTTGCGCAGCGCGCGGTCATGAAAGCTGGTTTGCCAAAGCCTGCCTCTGCGACCAGAAGCGCCGTTCACGCTTCGGGTGCTTTTGGATTTTACCTGGCACATCAAATCGCCTAGTGAGCCTTTTTGTAGTTCGACCAACCAGTGGAAATGGTCTGGCATCACTACCCAGGCCAAAGAGTTTGCCAGCCCCTGAGACTGAGCGAGTCTGAGTTGCCAGACCACTAATCGGCCTAGGTAAAAGTCACTGAATATCGGCGCACGTTCGTGAGTATTGGTGGTGATCAGATAGATGCAATTGGGTTCGCTGAACCGCCCTATACGCAGGCGGTGTGAGTTGGCTAGATCAGGCATTCCTTGGCCTCTCTTCAGATGGTGTCCTGAGAGGCTAGATCTCGATGGCTGATGCTGATTGGCAGGCGTTTGGCAGGATGTGTCTGGGAGGGCGCTTTCGCGAGCTAGCCCTCTCCCACAGTGGTTTTGCGGTGTTCATACATTGTGTGTCTGGCACAAAACACCTGTGGGAGCGGCGGTGCGACGACTCGACTTGCTCGCGAATGGCACAGGCACCGCGGTGTATCAGTCCGGCTCACACCCCTTCAACACCAACCGAATAATCGTCTGCGCCGCCGCTTCATAATCCGCTTCATCCAGCTTGGCCTTCCCGGTCACCGCCGAGATCTGCCAGTCGAAATCCGCATAGGTCTGCGTCGCCGCCCAGATGCTGAACATCAAGTGATTGGGGTCAATCGGCGCAATCAGGCCGCGATCCACCCAGTCCTGGATACAGGCGATGTTGTGCTTGGCCTGGGCGTTGAGCTGTTCGACCTGGTCGGCGCTGAGGTGCGGGGCGCCGTGCATGATTTCGCTGGCAAAGACCTTGGAGGCAAATGGCAGGTCGCGGGAGATACGGATTTTCGAGCGGATGTAGTTGCTCAGTACTTCCTTGGGCGCGCCGTCCGGGTTGAACGGCGTGGAAGCGGCCAGGATCGGCTCGATGATGCTTTCGAGCACCTCGCGGTAGAGGTTGTCCTTGGACTTGAAGTAGTAGTAGACGTTGGGCTTGGGCAGCCCGGCCTTGGCGGCGATGTCGCTGGTTTTGGTCGCGGCGAAGCCTTTGTCGGCGAACTCCTCGCTCGCCGCCCGCAGGATCTTTTCTTTATTGCGCTCGCGAATGGTGCTCATAAACCCAGTGATTCCTTGCCATGACAGGCGGTTGCGCATGGTAGCACCGGCCATCTGCGGGCCTCAACAATGTGCCCGTAAAGCGTTGCGCCGCGCTATGCTCGGCGCATCCCTCTCTAATGGAAGCCCGATTCATGGCAGGAAGCAGCTTGTTGGTGTTGATCGACGATATCGCCGCGGTACTCGATGACGTAGCCCTGATGACAAAAATGGCGGCGAAGAAAACCGCCGGCGTGCTCGGCGATGACCTGGCGCTCAATGCCCAGCAGGTCTCCGGGGTGCGCGCCGAGCGGGAAATCCCCGTGGTGTGGGCAGTGGCGAAAGGTTCGTTCGTCAACAAGTTGATCCTGGTGCCGGCCGCCTTGCTGATCAGTGCATTCGCACCGTGGGCGGTGACACCGCTGCTGATGCTCGGCGGTGCCTACCTGTGCTTCGAAGGTTTCGAGAAGCTGGCGCATAAATTCCTCCACAGCAAAGCCGACGATCATGCTGAACATGCGCAGTTGGTCGAGGCCGTGGCCGATCCGGCCACCGACCTGGTGGCCTTCGAAAAGGACAAGATCAAAGGCGCCATCCGCACCGACTTCATTCTCTCGGCCGAGATCATCGCCATCACCCTTGGCACCGTGGCTGATGCGCCACTGATGCAGCAGGTGGTCGTGCTGTCCGGTATCGCTATCGTCATGACCGTGGGCGTCTACGGGCTGGTGGCCGGCATCGTCAAGCTGGATGACCTGGGCCTGTGGCTCACCCAGAAGCCCGGCCAGATGGCGCGCAGTATCGGCGGCGCCATCCTGCGCGCGGCGCCCTACATGATGAAGAGCCTGTCGGTGATCGGTACGGCGGCGATGTTCCTGGTGGGCGGCGGGATTCTCACCCATGGCGTGCCGGTGGTGCATCACTGGATCGAGACGGTGAGCCAGGGCGCAGGTGGGGTGGCGTGGTTGGTGCCGACGCTGCTGAATGGGGTGGCGGGGGTTGTTGCAGGGGCGGTGGTGTTGGTCGTCGTGCGAGTAGTTGGCAGAGTCTGGCGAGCCGTTAAGCGCTGATTAGTTCGCATCGAATACAGACTGAAAAGTTATTTAAGCTTAATCCTACAGTTCGGTTTTCAAGGCATTTATAGGATGCATCGCGTGCCTTCCCGTGAGCACACACACTAAGAAAACGGATCGAGTAGGGAGTTAAGGATGCACTGGTGTTTTCAGGCAATAAAAAACTATGCCAACTTCAGCGGGCGCGCTTGTAGAAGGGAGTATTGGGCGTTTGCAGTTTTAGACTGGCTGCTGATGTACGGCTCAATTGTAGTAGCGGGCTGGGCCGGGGTTGCCTACAGTAGGTGGTTTTATATCCCGCTAGGTGTTTAAGTTGTACTTATGATCATCCCCAGGCTATCTGTAACATTTAGGCGGCTTCACGATGTGAACACGACGGGCGCTTATATCCTGTGGTATGCGCTACCCTTCGTGGGTTTAATAATTGTGACCATTCGACTGCTTAGAAAAGGCGACAAGTTGGAGAATAACTACGGATTGCCTTGCCGTGATGTCGAACATGCTTAACAGACCGGGCTTACCGTAACCCAATAAAAAGGCCATTCAATCGAATGGCCTTTTTTGTGGGCGGTTACTCGGCAATCTGCAGCTTTCGCGATTCCGTATAGATGTAGCGCACCTTCTCGTACTCGAACGGCGAGTTCATCTGGCCATACCGGAAGCTGGTCTGATAACGCTTGTCCACTGCACGCAATGCCCAGATTTCCGGGTGGTTGGAGCTGACTTCGGACACGTTGAGGAAGTTGATCTGGGTTTCCGCGCAGTAGTCGACGATCAGGCCGGTGGTGTCGCGCAGGTTCGACGGCCCGAAGATCGGCAGCACCAGGTAAGCGCCGCCGGGCACGCCGTAGAAGCCCAGCGTCTGGCCGAAATCTTCGCTCTGGCGCGGCAGGCCCATGGCGGTGGCCGGGTCCCACAGGCCGGCGATGCCGATGGTGGTGTTGACCAGCAGGCGGCCGGTGGTTTCCAGCGAGCGATGGCCCTTGAGCTGCAGCAGGCTGTTCAACAGGTTGGGCACATCGCCCAGGTTGTTGAAGAAGTTGCTCACGCCGGTCCGCAAGAAGCTGGGGGTCACATAGGTGTAGCCGTTGACCACCGGCAGGAACACCCATTGGTCGAAGCGGTAGTTGAAGTGGTACACGCGACGGTTCCACGATTCCAGCGGGTCATACACGTTGAGTGCGGTGAGCGACGAGCGCTCGAACTCACGCTGGTCCAGCCCTGGGTTGAACTTGAGCTTGGTCAGCGGCTCCTTGAAACCGTCGGCGCCGACATTGACCGGCTCGTGGGCCTTGCTGTTGTCGGCATTGGCAACGCCCGCGCACATCAAGGCGGCAAGCAGCAGAAGATATTTAGCCACGGAAGAACTCCAGCATGGCGTCGGCGTTGACGCGGTAATTGAGGTTGCCGCAGTGGCCGCCCAGCGGGTAGACGGTCAAGCGATCGCCGAAGGTTTTACGCAGGAAACCGAGGTCGCCAGGGCCGAGGATCACGTCGTCGGCGTTGTGCATGACGGCGATCTTCGGGTTGGTGTGCAGGTAGTCCTTGAGGGCATACAGGCTGACCTGGTCGACCAGTTGCAACAGGCTGCCGCCGTCGGAACGGGCGCGCCACATCGGGATTACTTGTTCGGTGAGGTAGCAGTCGAAGTCACATTGCAGTGCACGCTTGAGGAACGGCGTGAGGCTGGTGCCTTCGGTGATCGGGTATTTCGGCGGGATGATCAAGCCACGGCGGTTGATCAAGTCCGAGGTAAAGGCGATGTCAGCCGCCGAGAACCGGAACGAAGTGCCGATCAGCATGGCCATCTGTTCGTTGGTCAGGTGCTGTTTGGATTGCTGGAAGTCGTAGAGCAGGGCGTCGTTCAGGTCGATGTAGCCCTTCTGCTGGAAGTAGCGGGTCAGCTTGTTCAGCACCAGCTCATAGAAGGTGGTGGTGTTATTGATGCCCTTGACCTCGGTCTGCACCAGCTTGTCGAGGTTGGTGATCGAGGTGTAGAGGTTGACCGGCGGGTTCAGCAGCAGCACTTTCTTGAAGTTGAAGCTGCGACGGGTCTCGTCGAGCTTGCTGACAAACGCCGCATCCAGGGCACCGAGGCTGTAGCCGGTGAGGTAGAAGTCAGTCACTGGCAGCGAAGCGTTTTGCGCGCGCACGGCTTGCATCACGCGGTACATGTCTTCGGCGTCTTCCTGGGTGATCCCCGGGGTGGCAAAACGCGAGGCGGCGCTGATGAAGTCGAAGCTGGTCGGCGACGACAGCTGCACCACGTGGTAGCCGGCCTGGTAATACAGCTTTTTCAGGTATTCGTTGATGCTGCTGTCGAAGCGCGCACCGGTGCCTGCGATCAGGAAGATCAGCGGCGCGGCGCGGTCCTGCTTGGCGATGCGGTAGGTGAGCTTCTTCACCGCCCAGAAGTTGTCCGGCAGGCTGAACTCGCGCTCAGGGCGCATGTTCAGGGTGTAGTCGGATTGGTTGATCTCGTCATCACTCGGTAGCTTAGGCCGTAGGTCTGGCGGGGTGGTGGCGATAGTCGCTTCAAACGGGTTGGTCAAAGGGTAGCCATAGCTGGCTTGGTCGATGTCGACGGCCAGTGCTGACGCACTCAGAAAAAGGCTGCCCAGCAAGGCAGCACAGCGCAAGGAACGGAGCATGACTTAATCCCTAGGAGGAAACGTACTTAGTGAAGTTCGCAGGCTATGACCGCCGTCCAGTCGCCGAAGTGCCATCACGCGGCACGAAATGTCGGAAAAAACGTCGGAATCGGGGTAATAGTAGCCAGACGATACACTTTGCCACGCTTTGGTGAACACTAATTGTGTGTATGCGCCTTGCTAACGGCTGCCGGGGCATTAAGCTGAGCGCCGTTTTTGCCTATCGGAGTACCCCATGTCCCGTCGTTTGCCGCTGATTTTGCTGCTTATTGCACTGCCACTGTGGCTGGCCGCCAGTTACGGTGCGCGCTATGGCTTTATGGAGGATGGCCAGTGGGTGGGCCTCTGCGCGGACGAGGCGAGTCGCTGGGAATGCCAGCTGCGTTCGAACCTTGGGTTGATGATCCACTTCAAGGTGCTGGGCTGGGCAGCGCTGATCACGTCGGTGCTGGCATTTTTTGTGCCGGGACGTGCGGGCTGGGGGTTGGCGGTGCTGGGGATGGTGTTCGGGTTGCCGGCACTGGCGTTGTACAACACCACGTTCGCGGTGTTTGCGGTGGTGATTGCGGGATTGCGCTTGGTCAGGAAGCCCCGCGTTGCTTGATGGGGCCTCATCGGGGGCAAGTCGAACCGTCGCACCGCCCCTCCCACAGGGGAATGCATTCCAAATGTGGGAGGGGCGGTGCGACGGTTCGACTTGCCCCTGGTAGCGATGTTAAATCTTGCGTACCCGCAAGCAGCGCCACAAGGCTGCCGTCATGAGCAGGCTCACTACCGCCCAGCCCCAAGCCTGCTGGTTCAATAACCCCTCACGGTACAACTGCGGCGCAATGCCCGCACCGATGATAAAGGCCAGCAGTGCAATCTCCCGACGTGGTCCGGTCACCGGACGCGCCAGGTACACCAGGGCCGGCAACACCAGCGCGGCACTCGGGAAGCTGCGGTAGCGTGGGTCGAACACCAACGCCAGCATCATCACGGCACCGGCAAACCCGGCAATTGCCACCAGCCAGCCCGCGCGCTGCTCCAACCAATTGAACGCGCGTGCGCGCCAAGCTTCTCGCGAACTCAGGGCCAGTGCTGCATGGGCCAGTACCAGCAGGTTCAACACCACCAGCAAGCCCGCCCACACCCATTCATCATTAAAGCGCGCAGTCACGCGGGTCAGCTCGGCCCAAGTGCCAATGGAACAGGCCGCTACCGCACCCAGCAGTGGCAGGGCAATTGCCGCGCGGGTAGTGCGTACACGTCCGCCCAACACCAAGGTGCCCAACAGGATGATCCCACCCACGCCCAGCCATAGCGGCCAGTACGGCACATTGGTTACCGGCCCGGCGAGGATGCCCTTGTCCTGGCGATCGGCATCGAACAGGCCCCAGTAACCACCCACGGCGCCTTCACTGGCCCGCTTCCACGGCTGGTCAAAGGCTTCGATCAGGTTGTAACGCCAGCCATTGGCCTCGGCCATGGCCACGAAGCCGCGCATGAACTTGGCTTCATTCACCCGGCTCGGCACGGCCGTTTCGCGCTGGCGGCCTTCGCTCGGCCAGCCGGTTTCACCGATGAGTATGTCCTTGGGCGCAAACTTGTTGCCGAAGGTCTGGCGCACATCGCCCACGTGCTTGAGGGCCTGGTCGATGCCCGACGGGTCATCTTCCCAGTACGGCAACAGGTGGATGGTCAGGAAGTCCACCGCCGGCGCGATTTCCGGGTGCTGCAGCCAGAACTCCCACACATCCGCGTAGGTCACCGGCTGCTTGATCTGACTCTTGACCGTATGGATCAGCGCCACCAGCTGCTTGGCGGTCACTTCCTTGCGCAGCAAGGCTTCGTTGCCGACGATCACCGAAGTCACGACATCCGGGTGGGCGTTGGCCGAAGCGATCAATTCGTTGATTTCCTTTGCGGTCGCCACCGGGTCACTGCTGACCCAGGCCCCGGCCATTACTTTCAGCCCGTGCTTGCGCGCCATCTCCGGCAAGGCTTCCAGGCCGGTCATGGAGTAGGTGCGGATGCACTCGAAGCGGGTCGCCAGCAGCGCAAGGTCAGCGTCCATGCGTTCGGGGCGCAGGGTGAACGGCTGGTCGAACGGCGATTGGTCTTTATCGAATGGGGTGTAGGACGCGCACTGCATCTTGTGCGTGGCACTGGCGACATCAGGCAGCACCACGGGCCGGCCGAGGCCATACCAGTAAGCGAACAGGGCCAGCAGGCCGAGGATCAAGGCGAAGCAATAGGGCAGGGCGGGGAAGCGGGCAGTCGCGGGCATGGTCGGCTTATCTGGAAGAGCAAAGGCGCGCATCTTACCCGGATTTGGCCCGACCCAGTGGGGCTGCATAATTTTGACATGCAAAGTTCGGGCGGGATTTTGGCGTCAAGTCCTACAAAGCATTCTGCTGGCGATGTGATGTCGCTCCTTGCTTGTAGGATGTCGCTGACAGAGCAGGTTCAACACCCGAGCAGGTTGATGATCGAAGTGTCAGTACTCCGCTGACGGCGCACTACCGTGATCGATGCGCGTGAAGGGGGCGCGGTGCACCACATAACAACAGGTTGACGTCGCTCGGCATCCGCCGGGCGCAGCACTTTCGGGGAAGTACTATGAAGATGCGACGACTCTTGGGCGCAGCTGCCACTCTGGTAGTTGCGATGAGCTCCACACTGGCCAGCGCCGACAGCAAGACCCTGAGCATCGGCTATGTGGACGGCTGGTCCGACAGCGTAGCTACCACCCACGTGGCGGCAGAAGTGATCAAGGCCAAGCTCGGTTATGACGTCAAGCTGCAAGCGGTCGCCACCGGGATCATGTGGCAGGGTGTGGCCACCGGCAAGCTCGACGCCATGCTATCTGCCTGGCTGCCGGTGACCCACGGTGAGTACTGGGCCAAGAACAAGGACAAGGTGGTCGACTACGGCCCCAACTTCAAAGACGCGAAGATCGGCCTGATCGTACCGGAGTACGTCAAGGCCAAGTCCATCGAAGATCTCAAGACCGACACCACCTTCAAGAACAAGATCGTCGGCATCGACGCCGGTTCAGGCGTGATGCTCAAGACCGACGAGGCGATCAAGGCCTATGGCCTGGACTACAAGCTGCAAGCCAGCTCGGGTGCGGCGATGATCGCCGAGCTGACCCGTGCCGAAGACAAACAGGAATCCATTGCGGTCACCGGTTGGGTGCCACACTGGATGTTCGCCAAGTGGAAACTGCGTTTCCTGGACGATCCAAAAGGGATTTATGGTGCTGCTGAAACCGTCAACAGCATCGGCAGCAAGGGCCTGGAGAAGAAAGCGCCGGAAGTCGCGGCCTTCCTGAAGAAATTCCAATGGGCCTCCAAGGATGAAATCGGCGAAGTCATGCTGGCGATTCAAGAAGGCGCCAAGCCTGATGCAGCGGCCAAGGATTGGGTCGCCAAGCACCCTGAGCGTGTCGCCGAGTGGACCGGTAAGTAACCAATAACCGGTAGAAAGTACGCCGCAGACCTAATGTGGGGGCGGGCTTGCTCGCGAAAGCAGTGTGTCAGTCGATGCATAAGTTGACTGAACCACTGCATTCGCAAGCAAGCCCGCTCCCACATTTTTTCGCCTGTATTTCAGGCTGCTGTTTATTTGTTCGCCGCAAAACTTGCGAAGTTGCTATCTCCTTCTACTACTAAGGTCGTCTGGAACCTCTACGGCAGCCGCATACAGTGGATACGTTCCAATAATAAAAAAGCTGTGCTGCGAGGATAAAAACAATGAACGACAGCATTTACCTCTCGATTCAAAACAGCCCGCGTTTCAAGGAGCTGGTGAGAAAAAGGGAAAGGTTCGCCTGGATTCTCTCGGCGATCATGCTAGGGCTTTACTCCGCTTTCATCCTGTTGATTGCCTATGGGCCACAAGTACTGGGGGCCAAGCTCAGCCCCGGTTCGTCGATTACCTGGGGCATTCCCCTGGGCGTCGGGCTGATTGTGTCCGCCTTCATCCTGACCGGCATCTACGTGCGCCGGGCCAATGGCGAGTTTGACGACCTGAACAATGCGATTCTCAAGGAGGCTGCGCAATGATCCGGCGTCTACTGGCAGTATTCGGCGCTTCGCTCTTTGCCCCGGCCGTTTGGGCGGCGGACGCATTGACCGGTGAAGTGCACAAGCAACCCCTGAACGTTTCCGCCATCGTGATGTTCGTCGCGTTCGTCGGCGCCACCCTGTGCATCACCTACTGGGCCTCCAAGCGCAACAAGTCGGCGGCCGACTACTATGCGGCCGGCGGCAAGATCACCGGTTTCCAGAACGGCCTGGCGATTGCCGGTGACTACATGTCGGCGGCGTCCTTCCTGGGGATTTCCGCGCTGGTCTACACCTCTGGTTATGACGGCCTGATCTACTCGATCGGCTTCCTGGTGGGCTGGCCGATCATTCTGTTCCTGATCGCCGAGCGCCTGCGTAACCTGGGCAAGTACACCTTTGCCGACGTGGCGTCCTATCGCTTGGGGCAGACCCAGATTCGCAGCCTCTCGGCCTGTGGCTCGCTGGTGGTGGTGGCGTTCTACCTGATCGCGCAGATGGTCGGTGCGGGCAAGCTGATTCAGCTGCTGTTCGGCCTGGACTACCACGTTGCGGTGATCCTGGTCGGTATCTTGATGGTGATGTATGTACTGTTCGGCGGCATGCTGGCGACCACCTGGGTACAGATCATCAAGGCTGTATTGCTGCTGTCCGGTGCCTCGTTCATGGCACTGATGGTGATGAAGCACGTCAACTTCGACTTCAATACCCTGTTCTCCGAGGCGATCAAGGTTCACCCTAAAGGTGAGGCGATCATGAGCCCCGGCGGCTTGGTGAAAGACCCGATTTCCGCGTTCTCCCTCGGGCTTGCGCTGATGTTCGGTACGGCTGGCCTGCCACACATCCTGATGCGCTTCTTTACCGTCAGCGACGCTAAAGAAGCGCGTAAGAGCGTGTTCTATGCCACTGGTTTCATCGGTTACTTCTACATCCTGACCTTCATCATTGGCTTTGGCGCGATCCTGCTGGTCAGCACCAACCCGGCGTTCAAGGATGCGGCAGGCGCCTTGCTGGGCGGCAACAACATGGCGGCGGTGCACCTGGCCAATGCGGTGGGTGGCAGTATCTTCCTGGGCTTCATCTCGGCCGTGGCCTTCGCCACCATCCTCGCGGTGGTTGCCGGCTTGACCCTGGCCGGTGCGTCGGCGGTGTCCCATGACCTGTACGCCAGCGTGATCAAGAAAGGCAAGGCCAACGACAAGGATGAGATTCGCGTTTCGAAAATCACCACCGTTGCCTTGGGCGTCCTGGCGATTGGCCTGGGTATCCTGTTCGAAAGCCAGAACATCGCGTTCATGGTTGGCCTGGCGTTCTCCATTGCCGCCAGCTGTAACTTCCCGGTGCTGCTGCTTTCCATGTACTGGAAAAACCTCACCACTCGTGGCGCGATGATTGGCGGCTGGCTGGGCTTGATCAGTGCCGTTGGCCTGATGGTGCTGGGCCCGACCATCTGGGTCTCGATCCTGCACCATGAAAAAGCCATCTTCCCTTATGAGTACCCGGCGCTGTTCTCGATGATCATTGCGTTCGTCGGCATCTGGTTCTTCTCCATTACCGACAAGTCGGCGGCAGCAGAGAAAGAGCGTGCGCTGTACTTCCCGCAGTTTGTGCGTTCGCAAACTGGCCTGGGGTCGAGTGGGGCGGTTTCTCACTAAGGTCGTAGCTGGATAGGAAAAAACCCCGGTCGAAAGGCCGGGGTATTTTTTTGTCTATAAATTAGGGATTGATCTGACAAAACTGTTTCTCAAATCCTGCACAAATAAAAACGGCCTCCGTTAAGGGAGGCCGTTTTCAGTGCAACTAAGCGATGCTTACTTGCGATCTTCCAGCTTGGTGATGTCACGCGACTCGTAGCCGGTGTACAGCTGGCGTGGGCGGCCAATCTTGTACGGGCTGGAGAGCATTTCTTTCCAGTGGGAGATCCAGCCCACGGTCCGCGCCAGGGCGAAGATCACGGTGAACATGCTGGTTGGAATGCCGATCGCCTTGAGGATGATCCCCGAGTAGAAGTCGACGTTCGGGTACAGCGAGCGTTCGATGAAGTACGGGTCGGTCAGGGCGATCTCTTCCAGGCGCATGGCCAGTTCGAGTTGCGGATCGTTCTTGATGCCCAGTTCCTTCAACACTTCGTCGCAGGTCTGCTTCATGACGGTGGCGCGTGGGTCGCGGTTCTTGTAGACCCGGTGACCGAAGCCCATCAACTTGAACGGATCGTTCTTGTCCTTGGCCTTGGCGATGAACTTGTCGATGTTCGAGACATCGCCGATTTCATCGAGCATGGTCAATACGGCTTCGTTCGCACCGCCGTGGGCAGGGCCCCAAAGTGCGGCGATACCGGCGGCGATACAGGCGAACGGGTTGGCACCCGAAGAGCCTGCCAGGCGGACGGTAGAGGTGGATGCGTTCTGCTCGTGGTCGGCGTGGAGGATGAAGATCCGGTCCATGGCCTTGGCAAGCGTCGGGCTGATCGGTTTGATCTCGCACGGCGTGTTGAACATCATGTGCAGGAAGTTTTCCGCGTACGTCAGGTCGTTGCGCGGGTACATCATGGGTTGACCCATGGAGTACTTGTAAACCATTGCGGCCAGGGTCGGCATCTTGGCAACCAGGCGGATCGCGGAGATTTCGCGATGCTGCGGGTTATTGATGTCGAGGGAGTCGTGATAGAAGGCCGACAGGGCGCCGACCACGCCGCACATGACGGCCATCGGGTGGGCGTCGCGACGGAAGCCGTTGAAGAAGGTCTTCAACTGCTCGTGAACCATGGTGTGGTTCTTCACGGTGCTGACGAACTGGGCTTTCTGCTCGGCTGTTGGCAGTTCGCCATTTAGCAGCAGGTAGCAGGTTTCCAGGTAGTCCGACTGTTCGGCGAGTTGCTCGATCGGGTAGCCGCGGTGAAGCAGAATGCCATTGTCACCATCGATATAGGTGATCTTCGACTCGCAAGAGGCGGTCGACATGAAGCCTGGGTCGAATGTGAAACGGCCCGTGGCCGTCAGGCCCCGTACGTCGATAACATCGGGACCAACGGTGCCGGTTAAAATGGGCAGCTCGACGGGGGCTGCGCCCTCGATGATCAACTGCGCTTTTTTGTCAGCCATGTGGCCTCCTATTTATGCTTCAAATCATCAGACAGACCCCCCACGCAGGGCCCGCACCACTATATTGATATAAATCCAGATGTCAATTTGCCTAAAGTCTTGCGCCAGAAGGCTTTAACCGTACTTTTTCCTCGAAATTGCCTGCCATTTACGCCTTTTATTCCTCCAGCGCAATCCGCTATTAGGGTGAGGAGTGCGCGTTGTCATTAGTAACCTAACTGTCTATACTCGGCCACCGACCGCCAAGGGCTTTTGGGCTTGCTTTCATTGGGGGTCGCACTCCCTGGGTGGTGCTTACCTGACCAGTGCACTCCCCAACAACTTTGCCCTGATTGTTAGGGGCTCTTCAGTGTGAAAAAAAGCCGTGAATAGCCAACGACCTGTAAACCTAGACCTAAGGACCATCAAACTCCCCATCACCGGCGTTACGTCGTTCCTGCACCGTGTTTCCGGCATCATCCTGTTCCTGGGCTTGGGCATCATGCTTTATGCATTGAGCAAATCCCTGGGTTCCGAGGAAGGATACGCCGAGGTGAAGGCATGCTTGACCAGCCCGCTGGCCAAGTTCGTAGCATGGGGCCTCCTGTCTTCTCTTCTGTATCACCTGGTAGCCGGTGTGCGCCACTTGATCATGGACATGGGCATCGGTGAGACGCTGGAAGGCGGCCGCCTGGGCTCGAAAATCATCATCGCCATTTCCGTGGTGCTGATCGTTCTGGCAGGAGTTTGGATATGGTAACCAGCGTTACGAACCTTTCGCGTTCGGGCCTCTATGACTGGATGGCACAGCGTGTGTCTGCGGTCGTTCTCGCGGCTTATTTCATTTTCCTGATCGGATACCTCGTCGCAAACCCGGGCATCGGCTATGAGCAATGGCACGGCCTGTTTTCCCACAATGCGATGCGAATCTTCAGTCTGCTGGCCCTTGTTGCCCTGGGCGCACACGCCTGGGTAGGCATGTGGACCATCGCGACCGACTACCTGACGCCGATGGCGCTGGGCAAGTCCGCGACTGCAGTACGTTTCCTCTTCCAGGCAGTATGCGGCGTCGCGATGTTCGCTTACTTCGTCTGGGGTGTGCAGATTCTTTGGGGTATCTGATTCATGGCTAACATTCCAACTATTTCATTCGACGCCATCATTATTGGTGGCGGCGGTGCTGGCATGCGCGCTGCGCTGCAGCTGGCCCAGGGCGGTCACAAGACTGCCGTGATCACCAAGGTGTTCCCGACCCGTTCCCACACCGTATCGGCCCAGGGTGGCATCACCTGCGCCATTGCCTCCGCCGACCCGAACGATGACTGGCGCTGGCACATGTACGATACCGTCAAGGGTTCCGACTACATCGGTGACCAGGACGCTATCGAATACATGTGTCAGGAAGGCCCGGCCGCGGTGTTCGAGCTGGACCACATGGGTCTGCCGTTCTCCCGTACCGAGCAAGGCCGTATCTACCAGCGTCCATTCGGCGGCCAGTCGAAGGATTACGGTAAAGGCGGGCAGGCTGCCCGTACCTGCGCCGCGTCCGACCGTACCGGTCACGCGCTGCTGCACACCCTTTATCAGGGCAACCTGAAAGCCGGTACCACGTTCCTGAACGAGTACTACGCGGTCGACCTGGTGAAGAACGCACAAGGCGAGTTCGTTGGTGTAATCGCCATCTGCATCGAAACCGGCGAAACCACCTACATCCGCGCCAAGGCTACCGTGCTGGCGACGGGCGGTGCAGGCCGTATCTACGCGTCGACCACCAACGCCCTGATCAACACTGGCGACGGCGTTGGCATGGCACTGCGTGCTGGCGTACCGGTGCAAGACATCGAAATGTGGCAGTTCCACCCAACCGGCATTGCCGGCGCCGGTGTACTGGTTACAGAAGGTTGCCGTGGTGAAGGCGGTTACCTGATCAACAAGCACGGCGAGCGTTTCATGGAGCGTTACGCTCCGAACGCGAAAGACCTTGCTGGTCGTGACGTTGTGGCTCGTTCGATGGTTAAAGAAATCATCGCCGGCAACGGCTGTGGCCCGAATGGCGACCACGTACTGCTGAAGCTCGATCACCTCGGCGAAGAAGTCCTGCACAGCCGCCTGCCAGGTATCTGCGAGCTGTCCAAGACCTTTGCCCACGTTGACCCGGTGGTTGCTCCGGTTCCGGTTGTTCCGACTTGCCACTACATGATGGGCGGCGTGCCGACCAACATTCATGGCCAGGCGATCACCCAGAACGCCGAAGGCGAGGACGAGATCATCCACGGTCTGTTCGCTGTAGGCGAAGTGGCGTGCGTATCGGTTCACGGTGCCAACCGCTTGGGCGGCAACTCGCTGCTCGACCTGGTGGTCTTCGGCCGTGCCGCCGGCCTGCACCTGGAAAAGGCGCTGACCGACGGCATCGAATACGACGACGCTACCGACGCCAACATCGAGGCCGCCCTAGCGCGCCTGAACGCTCTGAACGAGCGCACTGATGGCGAAGACGTGGCTACCCTGCGTCGCGAGCTGCAAAGCTGCATGCAGAACTACTTCGGTGTATTCCGTACCGGCGAATACATGCAGAAGGGTATCGCCCAGCTGGCTGACCTGCGCAAGCGCATCGCCAACGTCAAGATCAACGATAAGAGCCAGGCGTTCAACACCGCTCGTATCGAAGCCCTTGAACTGCAAAACCTGCTGGAAGTGGCTGAAGCGACCGCAATCGCCGCCGAGGTTCGTAAGGAATCCCGTGGTGCCCACGCCCGTGAAGACTTTGAAGATCGCGACGACGAAAACTGGCTGTGCCACACCCTGTACTTCCCGGGTGACAAGCGCGTGACCAAGCGTGCCGTGAACTTCTCGCCGAAGACGGTTCCGACGTTTGAACCGAAGATTCGGACTTACTAAGGGTGGCTGCCATGTTGAAAGTCAGTGTTTATCGCTACAACCCTGATCAGGACGCTGCGCCGTTCATGCAGGAATTCCAGGTCGATACCGGTGGTAAAGACCTGATGGTGCTGGATGTATTGGCACTGATCAAAGAGCAGGACGAAGGTTTCTCCTATCGTCGCTCTTGCCGTGAAGGTGTGTGCGGTTCCGACGGCATGAACATCAACGGCAAAAACGGCCTGGCGTGCATCACGCCGCTGTCCGCCGTCGTTAAAGGCAACAAGCTGATCGTTCGTCCTCTGCCAGGTTTGCCGGTTATCCGTGACCTGGTCGTCGATATGAGCATCTTCTACAAGCAATACGAGAAAGTTAAGCCGTTCCTGCAGAACGATACGCCGGCTCCGGCCATCGAGCGTCTGCAGTCCCCGGAAGAGCGCGAGAAGCTCGACGGTCTGTACGAGTGCATCCTGTGCGCTTGCTGCTCGACTTCGTGCCCGTCCTTCTGGTGGAACCCGGACAAGTTCCTGGGCCCAGCTGCCCTGCTGCAAGCGTACCGCTTCCTGGCAGACAGCCGTGATACCAAGACGTCCGAGCGTCTGGCTTCGCTGGATGACCCGTTCAGCGTATTCCGCTGCCGCGGGATCATGAACTGCGTCAACGTATGTCCCAAAGGCCTGAACCCGACTAAGGCCATTGGTCACATCCGTAACATGCTGCTGCAGAGCGGCGTGTAACCGACGTTGTAGTAAAGGCAGGACCGTTGTGCCCGTAAATGCTACGGCGCAGGCTTCAACCGGCGCCGTAGTTTTAACTTGAGCAGCGACTTACAAAGCCGCGGCTCTTATTTTGAAGAAATGAGACAAGCAGGGGCATTCGGGTTGGTACCCGAACTATCAGCGTGATCCTAAGTGGCTTGTTTTGGTCGCTGCACTTGGCCTTTTGCAAGCAAACTCGGTGTTTTCGCCGGTGGTGTCCCCAAATCGAGGGTGACCAAGCATGCAAGAAAGCGTGATGCAGCGCATGTGGAACAGCGGCTATCTTTCAGGTGGTAACGCTGCCTATGTGGAAGAGCTTTATGAGCTCTACCTGCACGACCCTAACGCTGTGCCAGAAGAATGGCGCACCAAATTTCAGACGTTGTCTTCAGACGGCAACGCTGCCACCGATGTATCGCATGCAACAATTCGCGATCAGTTTGTGCTGCTGGCAAAGAACCAGCGCCGCGCCCAACCGGTTTCCGCCGGGAGCGTGAGTAGTGAGCACGAGAAGAAGCAAGTTGAAGTACTGCGACTGATCCAGGCCTACCGGATGCGTGGCCACCAGGCGGCCCAGCTTGACCCGCTGGGGCTCTGGAAGCGTCCTGCACCTGCTGACCTGTCGATCAATCATTACGGCTTGACCAATGCCGATCTTGATACGACCTTCCGTGCCGGCGACCTGTTCATCGGCAAAGAGGAAGCGAGCCTACGCGAAATTCACGAAGCGTTGCAGCAGACATATTGCCGCACCATTGGCGCTGAGTTCACGCACATCACCGATTCCGAGCAACGCCACTGGTTCCAGCATCGCCTGGAAGGTGTGCGTGGTCGTCCGGTGCTGTCTGCCGACGTACGCAGCCACCTGCTCGAGCGCGTAACCGCTGCCGAAGGCCTGGAAAAATACCTGGGCACCAAATACCCGGGCACCAAGCGTTTCGGCCTGGAAGGCGGCGAAAGCCTGATCCCGATGCTCGACGAGCTGATCCAGCGTTCCGGTTCCTACGGCACCAAGGAAATCGTGATCGGCATGGCCCACCGTGGTCGCTTGAACGTGTTGGTCAACACCTTCGGCAAGAACCCGCGTGAGCTGTTCGACGAGTTCGAAGGCAAGAAGAAGGTCGAGCTGGGTTCCGGTGACGTTAAATACCACCAGGGCTTCTCGTCCAACGTGATGACCACCGGCGGTGAAGTTCACCTGGCCATGGCCTTCAACCCATCCCACCTGGAAATCGTTTCTCCAGTGGTCGAGGGTTCGGTGCGTGCTCGCCAGGATCGTCGTAATGACACCACGGGTGAGAAGGTCCTGCCGATTTCCATCCACGGCGACGCGGCATTCGCCGGTCAAGGCGTGGTCCTGGAAACCTTCCAGATGTCGCAGACTCGCGGCTTCAAGACGGGCGGTACCGTTCACATCGTCATCAACAACCAGGTCGGGTTCACCATCAGCAACCCGCTGGACGCGCGTTCCACCGAGTACGCCACCGACGTTGCCAAGATGATCCAGGCGCCGATCCTCCATGTGAATGGTGATGATCCGGAAGCCGTGCTGTTCGTGACCCAACTCGCCATCGACTACCGCATGCAGTTCAAGCGTGATGTGGTGATCGACCTGGTCTGCTACCGCCGTCGCGGTCACAACGAAGCCGACGAACCAAGCGGCACCCAGCCGTTGATGTACCAGCAGATCACCAAGCAGCGCACCACCCGTGAGCTGTACGCCGAAAGCCTGACCAAGGCCGGCGTGGTTGACGATGCGCGTGTTCAGGCCAAGGTCGATGAATACCGCAACGCGCTGGACAATGGTCTGCACGTAGTGAAAAGCCTGGTCAAAGAGCCGAACAAAGAGCTGTTCGTGGACTGGCGTCCGTACCTGGGCCATGCCTGGACTGCGCGTCACGACACTTCGTTCGATCTGAAGACCCTGCAGGAACTGTCCGCCAAGCTGCTGGAAATTCCAGAAGGCTTCGTGGTGCAGCGCCAGGTTGCGAAGATCTACGAAGACCGTCAGAAGATGCAAGCCGGCGGCCTGCCGATCAACTGGGGTTACGCCGAAACCATGGCGTACGCGACCCTGGCGTTCGAAGGCCACCCGATCCGCATGACCGGCCAGGACATCGGCCGCGGTACGTTCTCGCACCGTCATGCCGTGCTGCACAACCAGAAAGACGCGGGCACCTACATCCCGTTGCAGAACCTGTACGAAGGCCAGCCACGTTTCGACCTGTACGACTCGTTCCTGTCCGAAGAAGCCGTGCTGGCGTTCGAATACGGTTACTCGACCACCACGCCAAACGCGCTGGTGATCTGGGAAGCCCAGTTCGGCGACTTCGCCAACGGTGCCCAAGTGGTTATCGACCAGTTCATCACCAGCGGCGAGCACAAGTGGGGCCGCCTGTGCGGTCTGACCATGCTGTTGCCACACGGTTATGAAGGCCAGGGTCCTGAGCACTCCTCGGCCCGTCTGGAGCGTTACCTGCAGCTGTGCGCCGAGCACAACATCCAGGTGTGCGTGCCGACTACCCCGGCCCAGATCTACCACTTGCTGCGTCGCCAGGTGATCCGCCCGCTGCGCAAGCCGCTGGTAGTGCTGACGCCGAAGTCGCTGTTGCGTCATAAATTGGCCATCTCGACCCTGGAAGATCTGGCTGATGGTTCGTTCCAGACCGTTATTCCAGAAATCGACACGCTGGACGCGGCCAAGGTGACTCGCCTGGTCCTGTGCAGCGGCAAGGTCTACTACGACCTGCTGGAAAAACGCCGTGCCGAAGGCCGCGAAGACATCGCCATCGTGCGTATCGAGCAGCTTTACCCGTTCCCGGAAGACGACCTGATGGAGGCCATCGCGCCTTACACCAACCTCACTAACGTGGTGTGGTGCCAGGAAGAACCGATGAACCAGGGCGCGTGGTACAGCAGCCAGCATCACCTGCGTCGCAGCATCGGCAACCACAACAAGGCCCTGGGCCTGGAATATGCCGGCCGTGATGCTTCCGCTGCACCTGCGTGTGGTTATGCGTCGATGCACGCCGAGCAGCAGGAAAAACTGCTGCAAGATGCTTTCACTGTTTAACGCCTTCGCGCTGACTGAAACCGAATTTTAAGGACCCACAGATAATGGCTATCGAAATCAAAGCCCCGTCATTCCCGGAATCGGTTGCCGATGGCACCGTTGCCACCTGGCACAAGAAACCAGGCGACGCCGTAAAGCGTGACGACCTGATCGTCGACATCGAGACCGACAAAGTTGTGCTGGAAGTGTTGGCCGAAGCTGACGGCGTGCTGGGTGCAATCGTTGCCGAAGAAGGCGCTACCGTTCTGTCGAACGAAGTCCTGGGCTCGATCGAAGAGGGCAGCGCTGCTGCTGCCGCTCCTGCCGCCGCTGCTGCACCGGCTGCTGCTGCCTCGGCTCCTGCCGCCGCTCCGGCTGCTGGCGCTGAAGACCCGATCGCTGCACCGGCTGCCCGTCAGCTGGCTGAAGAGAACGGCATCAACCTGGCGTCCGTCAAAGGCACCGGCAAAGACGGTCGCATCACCAAGGAAGACGTGGTTGCCGCTGTTGAAGCCAAGAAAAACGCGCCAGCCGCCGCGCCAGCCAAGGCTGCTGCCCCGGCTGCCGCTGCGCCTGTGTTCGCCGCTGGCGACCGCACCGAGAAGCGTGTACCGATGACCCGTGTACGTGCCACCGTGGCCAAGCGCCTGGTTGAAGCACAGTCGAACATGGCGATGCTGACCACGTTCAACGAAGTCGACATGACGGAAGTCATGGCCCTGCGCTCGAAGTACAAGGACCTGTTCGAGAAGTCCCACAACGGCGTGCGCCTGGGCTTCATGTCCTTCTTCGTGAAAGCGGCCACCGAAGCGCTGAAACGCTTCCCGGCAGTCAACGCTTCCATCGACGGCAACGACATCGTTTACCATGGCTACGCAGACATCGGCGTTGCCGTGTCCAGCGACCGTGGCCTGGTGGTGCCGGTACTGCGTAACGCCGAACTGATGAGCCTGGCTGAAATCGAAGGCGGCATCGCTACCTTCGGCAAGAAAGCCCGTGACGGTAAGCTGACCATCGACGAGATGACCGGCGGTACCTTCACCATCACCAACGGTGGTACCTTCGGTTCGATGATGTCGACCCCGATCGTCAACCCGCCACAAGCTGCGATCTTGGGCATGCACAACATCATCCAGCGTCCGATGGCCATCAACGGCCAAGTCGTGATCCGCCCGATGATGTACCTGGCACTGTCTTACGATCACCGCCTGATCGATGGTAAAGAAGCCGTGACTTTCCTGGTGACCATCAAGAACCTGCTGGAAGACCCGGCTCGTCTGCTGCTGGACATCTAAAGACGCAGCGGCAAGTTGCGAGCTACAAGCTGTAGGAAAAAGCAGCTTGGCTTGCGGCTTGTCGCTTGAAGCTTGTCGCTGAATAGAGGAACTATTTTCATGTCGCAGAAATTTGACGTTGTAGTGATTGGTGCCGGTCCTGGCGGCTACGTCGCCGCCATCAAGGCCGCACAACTGGGCCTCTCGACTGCTTGCATCGAAAAATACACCGACAAGGAAGGCAAACTGGCACTGGGCGGTACTTGCCTGAACGTCGGTTGCATTCCTTCCAAGGCGCTGCTGGACAGCTCCTGGAAATTCCACGAAGCCCAAGACGGTTTCGCGATCCACGGCATCAACCATGCTGGCGTGACCATGGACGTACCCGCAATGGTCGGCCGTAAAGCCAACATCGTTAAAGGCCTGACCTCCGGCGTTGCCACCTTGTTCAAGGCCAACGGCGTGACTTCCCTGCAAGGCCACGGCAAGCTGCTGGCGGGCAAGAAAGTTGAAATCACCAAGCCAGACGGTTCGGTAGAAGTCGTCGAAGCCGAGAACGTGATCCTGGCTCCAGGTTCGCGCCCAATCGACATTCCACCGGCTCCGGTTGACCAGAACGTGATCGTCGACTCGACCGGCGCCCTGGAATTCCAAGCCGTGCCTAAGCGCCTGGGCGTGATCGGCGCTGGCGTGATTGGCCTGGAACTGGGTTCGGTATGGTCCCGCCTGGGTTCTGAAGTCACCGTGCTGGAAGCCCTGGATACGTTCCTGCTGGCTGCCGACACCGCCGTGTCGAAAGAAGCGCTGAAAACCCTGACCAAACAAGGTCTGGACATCAAGCTGGGCGCCCGTGTGACCGGTTCCAAGGTCAACGGTGAAGAAGTTGTCGTGACCTACACCGACAAAGACGGCGAGCAGACCATCACGTTCGACAAGCTGATCGTGGCCGTGGGTCGCCGTCCAGTGACCACCGACCTGCTGGCTTCCGACAGCGGTGTAAACATCGACGAGCGTGGTTTCATCCACGTTGACGATCACTGCGCTACCACCGTGCCGGGCGTCTACGCCATCGGTGACGTGGTTCGCGGCATGATGCTGGCGCACAAGGCTTCCGAAGAAGGCATCATGGTTGTCGAGCGCATCAAGGGCCACAAAACCCAGATGAACTACGACCTGATCCCATCGGTTATCTACACCCACCCGGAAATTGCATGGGTCGGCAAGAACGAACAGCAGTTGAAAGCTGAAGGCGTTGAAGTTAACGTCGGCACCTTCCCGTTCGCTGCTTCTGGCCGTGCCATGGCAGCCAACGACACCGGTGGTTTTGTCAAAGTCATCGCTGATGCCAAGACGGACCGCGTATTGGGCGTCCACGTGATTGGCCCAAGCGCTGCAGAACTGGTTCAGCAAGGCGCGATCGGTATGGAATTCGGCACCAGTGCCGAGGATCTGGGCATGATGGTCTTCTCTCATCCGACCCTGTCCGAAGCGCTGCATGAAGCCGCGTTGGCAGTGAATGGCGGCGCCATCCACATCGCCAACAAGAAGAAGCGCTAAGCGAGATAATAAGAAACCACGGCGGAGTTGCCCGTCGTGAGCCTTGCGCGCAAGACTCACCGCGGAATATCCGCTGGACGCAGTCTTGCGCAGCTTTACGGGCCTTGAGCCCCGCAAGTTGCGCAAGCAGCAGTCACAGGTGGCGCGGCACTCATAATGAGCGCAGCGCCGAATGCGCAGTACCTAACGAAGACGGTAAAAAGCATGAATCTTCACGAGTATCAGGGTAAGCAGCTGTTCGCTGAATACGGCCTGCCAGTTTCCAAGGGCTACGCAGTAGACACCCCGGAAGCAGCAGCAGAAGCTTGCGACAAAATCGGCGGCAGCGAGTGGGTTGTCAAAGCCCAGGTCCACGCCGGTGGTCGCGGTAAAGCGGGCGGCGTTAAGCTGGTTCGCAGCAAAGAAGACGCCAAGGCCTTCGCACAGCAGTGGCTGGGCAAGCGTCTGGTGACTTACCAGACTGATGCCAATGGCCAGCCAGTCACCAAGATCCTGGTTGAATCGTGCACTGATATCGCTAAAGAGCTGTACCTGGGCGCTGTCGTTGACCGTTCGAGCCGTCGCATCGTGTTCATGGCGTCCACCGAAGGTGGCGTGGACATCGAGAAGATCGCTCACGAAACCCCAGAAAAAATTCTGAAAGCCACTATCGATCCACTGGTTGGCGCTCAGCCATTCCAGGGTCGCGAGCTGGCTTTCCAGTTGGGTCTGGAAGGCAAGCAAGTTGCCCAGTTCGCCAAGATCTTCGTAGGTCTGGCCAAACTGTTCCAGGATCACGATCTGGCCCTGCTGGAAGTGAACCCGCTGGTGATCAAGGCTGACGGCGATCTGCACTGCCTGGACGCCAAGATCAACATCGACGCCAACGCCATGTACCGTCAGCCTAAGCTGAAGACTTTCCACGATCCGTCGCAAGACGATCCGCGCGAAGCGCACGCTGCCAAGTTCGAACTGAACTACGTAGCGCTGGAAGGTAACATTGGTTGCATGGTCAACGGTGCTGGCCTGGCCATGGGTACCATGGACATCGTCAACCTGCATGGCGGCAAACCAGCCAACTTCCTCGACGTGGGCGGTGGTGCTACCAAAGAACGCGTAACCGAAGCCTTCAAGATCATCCTGTCCGACTCCAACGTCGCTGCAGTACTGGTCAACATCTTCGGCGGCATCGTTCGTTGCGACATGATTGCCGAAGGCATCATCGGTGCAGTGAAAGAAGTTGGCGTTAAAATCCCGGTTGTTGTTCGCCTTGAAGGTAACAACGCTGAACTGGGCGCTAAAGTACTGGCAGAAAGCGGTTTGAACATCATCGCGGCTACCAGCCTGACCGACGCTGCTCAACAAGTTGTCAAAGCTGCGGAGGGCAAATAATGAGCGTCCTGATCAATAAAGACACCAAAGTTATCTGCCAGGGTATTACCGGTTCGCAAGGTAGTTTCCACACCCAGCAAGCCATCGAATACGGCACCAAGATGGTTGGCGGCGTAACACCGGGTAAAGGCGGCACCGAGCACCTGGGCCTGCCAGTGTTCAACACCGTGAAAGACGCTGTAGCTGCCACTGGCGCCACCGCCAGCGTGATCTACGTTCCAGCTCCTTTCTGCAAGGACTCGATCCTGGAAGCAGCATTCGGCGGCATCAAGCTGATCGTCTGCATCACCGAAGGCATTCCTACCCTGGACATGCTGGACGCTAAAGTTAAGTGCGACGAGCTGGGCGTAGTCCTGATCGGCCCTAACTGCCCAGGCGTGATCACTCCAGGCGAATGCAAGATCGGCATCATGCCAGGTCACATTCACTTGCCAGGTAAAGTCGGTATCGTTTCCCGTTCCGGCACCCTGACCTACGAAGCTGTGAAGCAGACCACTGACGCCGGTTTCGGTCAGTCGACTTGCGTCGGCATCGGCGGTGACCCGATCCCAGGTTCGAACTTCATCGACATCCTGAAGCTGTTCCAGGAAGACCCGAAGACCGAAGCGATCGTAATGATCGGTGAGATCGGCGGTTCGGCTGAAGAAGAAGCGGCTGCCTACATCAAGGCACACGTAACCAAGCCGGTTGTTTCCTACATCGCTGGTGTGACTGCCCCTGCTGGCAAGCGCATGGGCCATGCTGGCGCAATCATCTCTGGCGGCAAAGGCACTGCAGACGAGAAATTCGCTGCACTGCAAGACGCAGGCGTAAAAACCGTGCGTTCGCTGGCAGACATCGGCAAGGCCCTGGCCGAGCTGACCGGTTGGGCTGTCAAGTAAGCCTCGCGCTTAACTGACGCTTCACCCCACAAAGGCCACCTTCGGGTGGCCTTTGTGCGTTCTGGGGTTTAATAAAGATCAAAATGTGAGAGGGGGCTTGCCCCCGATTGCAGTGGGTCAGTTAACAAATACAGTGACTGACACTCCGCCATCGGGGGCAAGCCCCCTCCCAGATTTATCTGCATTGCCAGATTAAGTATGAAAACGCGACATAGAGATGTCGCTTATCGGACAGTCCGCCCCGCAACAGTGCGTTTGTCAGCCCAATTCTGTACCCTAGCTGCCTCTTTATGCGTCCGCATCCCAAAAGGAAGCCGCGCGCTAGACCGGTCGGCTCCCATAAGGGCCGGCAGTATTTCCCTCATCCATAGGGAATCCCTCTCTAAATTCCGATTCAGTAGTGTGGTATTTCCTCAAATGAAAGTGTTGAAAAGCCAGGACATCCTGGCGCTGGGCTTCATGACGTTTGCCCTGTTCGTGGGCGCTGGCAACATCATCTTCCCGCCTATCGTTGGTTTGCAGTCCGGGCCTCATGTCTGGATGGCAGCGCTGGGCTTCCTGATCACCGCCGTTGGCCTGCCGGTGGTCACCGTGATCGCCCTGGCCAAGGTTGGCGGCGGCATGGACGCGTTGAGCAGCCCGATCGGCAAGATCGCCGGTGGGCTGCTGGCGGCGGCGGCGTACCTGGCGGTAGGGCCGCTGTTCGCCACCCCGCGCACCGCGACCGTCTCGTTCGAGGTGGGCCTGGCGCCGCTGACCGGCGAAAGCGCGCTGGCGCTGTTCCTCTACAGCTCGGTGTACTTCCTGGTGGTGTTCTTCGTTTCCCTGTACCCAGGTCGACTGCTGGACACCGTTGGGCGTTTTTTGGCGCCACTGAAGATCATCGCCCTGGCCATCCTCGGTATCGCCGCGTTTGCCTTGCCGGCCGGTGATGTGGGCGTTGCCACGCCGGAATACGTGGCTGCACCGTTCTCCCAAGGCTTCATCAATGGCTACCTGACCATGGATACCCTGGGCGCCCTGGTGTTCGGCATCGTGATCGTCAACGCCATTCGTTCCCGTGGCGTGGAATCCCCGCAGTTGATCACCCGCTACGCGATCATTGCCGGGCTGATTGCCGGCGTGGGCCTGGCCCTGGTGTATGTCAGCCTGTTCCGCCTGGGCTCGGGCAGCCATGCCGTGGCGGCCGGTGCCAGCAATGGCGCGGCGGTGCTGCACGCCTATGTGCAACACACGTTTGGCTCCCTGGGCAGCGGCTTCCTGGCGGTACTGATCTCCCTGGCGTGCCTGGTGACGGCGGTGGGCCTGACCTGCGCCTGCGCCGAGTACTTCAGCAAAATCCTTCCGCTGTCCTACAAGGCATTGGTGGTGATCCTCGCGCTGTTCTCGCTGTTTGTGTCGAACCTGGGCCTGACCAAGCTGATTGCGTTCTCGATCCCGGTGCTCACCGCGATCTACCCGCCGTGCATCGTGCTGGTGGCGCTGAGCTTCTGCAAAGACTTCTGGCAGGAGCAGGGCCGCATCGTTGGCCCGGTAATGCTGGTGTCGTTCATCTTCGGTTGCATCGACGCGCTCAAGGGCGCGGGCCTGGCGGACTGGCTGCCTGCGCAGTTGGCGCACCTGCCACTGAGCGAGCAGGGCCTGGCGTGGTTGGTGCCATCGGTGATGACACTGGCCGTGGCGTTTGGGGTCGATCGCATGCTTGGTAAGCGCAGCGAAGCCATCGCTTAAATAACCGGGTTTACGTTACAAGGAAATGCCTCGTATCAATCGATACGGGGCATTTTTTATGCTTATAGAACACGATCCTGTAGGCGCTGGCTTGCCAGCTCCAAGAATAGATTGTGTTCACCCAACCAACGTTGATAGGACCCGCATGTCGTTCGTCGAAACCAATCAGATCCACCTGCTTGCCGCGCTCTGGTTCGTCCTGTGCTGGGGCGGCTACACCCGTTATGCCACCTGGAAGGCCCGGGATACCGCGTGCCTGGCCAGTGTGCTGCACCTGTATCGCGAAGACTGGATGCGCCGGATGCTGCTGCGCGATAACCGTATCGCCGACGCCAGTGTGATCGGCAACCTGGAGCGCAATGCCTCATTCTTTGCCTCCAGCACCCTGATCATCCTGGCCGGTATTCTTACCGTGCTGGGTGCCTCGGAGCGTGCGGTGTCGTTGCTGGCAGATATCCCCATGGTGCAACAGGCTTCCCAGGGCATGTCGGAGATCAAGCTGCTGTGTTTGGCGTTGGTGTTTGTCTATGCGTTCTTCACGTTCAGTTGGTGCATGCGCCAGTACAACTTCGCGGCGGTGCTGGTGGGCTCGGCGCCGATGATCGGCGAGCGACATGTGTCCGAACAGGAGCGCCGGGCGTTTGCCCTGCGGGCGGCGCGGGTGATTTCCATGGCCGCCAACCAGTTCAACTTTGGCCTGCGGGCTTATTACTTCGGCATGACCATGCTGGCGTGGTTTGTCAGCCCCTGGTTGTTCATGTTGATGAGCAGTGGGGTGGTGTTGGTGCTGTACCGTCGGGAGTTTCACTCCGACGTCTTGCAAGTGATGGTGTATACCCAGACGGACACACCGCCACCGGAAGCGGTTAAAGAAGCCGGTTAACTAACCCTTCAAATAAAAAAGCCAGGCAAAGAAAAGCCCGCTATCTAAGCGGGCTTTCTTTTTGCAGCGAAGCTATTTCAAACCGCGGTCTCAAGAACCGGTGGCAGGGGTAGCAGGTGCTGCTTCTTTTGCGGCGGCTTCGTTCGATTCAGCCTGAGCTTTGGCAGCATCGGCGTTTTCTTTCGCAGCGTCGTTCACTTTATCCTGAGCCTTGGCCATATCTTTCTGAGCTTGCTCAGAATGTGCTGCGGCGTCTTGGGCTTTGTCTTCGGATTTCTTATCGCAGGCAGCGAGACCGAGGGCAGCGGCCAACATCATGGAAATAGCTAAAGTCTTGCGCATGGGGTGTTTCTCCTTATTGAAGATATCTACTGGCCTTTCGAGCATGGCGGTTCGGCATTAGTTCCTTTTATTCCATAGATATATAAATCGCTGACTAGCCGGAACTTTTGCCCGCCCCACCCATTCTGCGGATCAACACTAATAAGAGTCTGGAACGAATGACCGAAAACCCCTTGTTAGAGCGTGCGACACGCTTTGTCTCGGCCTTGCGCCATTGCCAAGTGCTGGGTATTACCGCTCATCATGCCAACGCAGACGGCATCACGCTGATCATGCCCTACGCACCGCATCTGGTCGGCGACCCCCGGACCGGCGTGATCCACGGCGGTGCGCTGACCTCGCTGATGGACACCGCGTGCGGCATGGCGACCCTGTGCGTTTTACCCGAATTCGAAGTGTGCCCGACCCTGGACCTGCGCGTTGACTACATGCATCCCGCCGCGCCACATAAACCTGTGTACGGCTTTGCCCAATGCTACCGGGTGACCACCGACGTGATCTTCACCCGTGGCTTTGCCTACCAGGACGATCCGCAGGAACCCATCGCCCATGTGGTGGGCACATTCATGCGCATGGGCAAGCGCCTCAAGGGCGCGCAAGGACTGGGCAACACGATCAAGGGAGAGCAACCATGACGCACCGATTCAAGACTCGCCTGGAGCAGGCCCACGAGCGCGGCGATTACGAGGCGCTGCTGAGCCTGGTTCCCTACGCCAAGCTGATCGGCATCGAATGCACCCGGCTGGGGGATGAGTTGCTGTTTCGATTGCCGGCCAACAAGGACAATATTGGTAACCCTATATTGCCGGCTCTCCACGGCGGCGTGATTGCGGGCTTCATGGAGCTGTCCGCTGCATTGCATCTGCTGGTGTTCACCGGCGCGCCAGGCTTTCCGAAAATCATCGATTTTTCCCTGGATTACCTGCGCGCCGGCCAGTTTCGCGACACTTACGCCAAGTGCCAGGTGTGGCGCCAGGGCCGACGGGTGGCGAACGTGGCGATTACCGCTTGGCAAAGCACTGCGTCTGAGCCGATCGCCACTGCCCGCGCGCATTTCAAGATCGAGGAACCAAGCTGCCCTTGAAATCCTGGTCTTAGCCCCCAACTTTGATGACAACCCGCCGCCAACCCTTTAGGGCGCGGCCACTGCCATCCAATTGGAGTTTGATGACCATGAGTGTGGAAACTCAAAAGGAAACCCTGGGCTTCCAGACCGAGGTGAAGCAACTGCTGCACCTCATGATCCATTCGCTGTATTCCAACAAGGAAATCTTCCTTCGCGAATTGATCTCGAACGCCTCTGACGCTGTCGACAAATTACGTTTCGAAGCCCTGTCCAAGCCTGAGTTGCTGGAAGGTGGCGCCGAACTGAAAATCCGCGTGAGCTTTGACAAGGACGCCAAGACCGTCACGATCGAAGACAACGGTATCGGCATGAGCCGCGAAGATGCGATCACCCACCTGGGGACCATCGCCAAATCCGGTACTGCCGACTTTATGAAGAACCTGTCGGGCGACCAGAAGAAGGATTCGCACCTGATCGGCCAGTTTGGCGTGGGCTTCTACTCGGCCTTTATCGTGGCCGACAAGGTTGAAGTATTCAGCCGCCGCGCCGGCCTCGACGCCAGCGAAGGCGTGCACTGGTCGTCCAAAGGCGAGGGCGAGTTCGAAATCGCCACTATCGACAAGGCCGACCGTGGTACCCGCATCGTCTTGCACCTGAAATCCGGTGAAGACGAATTCGCCGATGGCTGGCGCCTGCGCAACATCGTCAAGAAGTACTCCGACCACATCGCTTTGCCGATCGAGCTGCCGAAAGAACAAGCGGCCGCCGAAGGCGAAGAGGCACCTGCCCAGGAATGGGAAGTGGTCAACCGCGCCAGCGCGCTGTGGACCCGTCCGCGTACCGAGATCAAGGACGAGGAATACCAGGAGTTCTACAAGCACATCGGTCACGACTACGAAAACCCGCTGAGCTGGAGCCACAACAAGGTCGAAGGCAAGCTGGAATACAGCTCGTTGCTCTACGTACCGGCCCGCGCTCCGTTCGACCTGTACCAGCGTGAAGCGCCAAAAGGCCTGAAGCTCTACGTGCAGCGCGTGTTCGTGATGGACCAGGCGGAATCCTTCCTGCCGCTGTACCTGCGCTTCATCAAAGGCGTGGTCGACTCCAACGACCTGTCGCTGAACGTGTCGCGGGAAATCCTGCAGAAAGACCCGATCATCGACTCCATGAAGTCGGCGCTGACCAAGCGCGTGCTCGACATGCTGGAAAAACTGGCGAAGAACGAGCCTGAGCAATACAAAGGTTTCTGGAAAAACTTCGGCCAGGTCATGAAAGAAGGCCCGGCGGAAGATTTTGCCAACAAGGAAAAAATCGCCGGCCTGCTGCGTTTTGCCTCCACCCAGGGCGACGACGGCGAGCAGGTTGTGTCGCTGGCCGAATACTTGGCGCGCGCCAAGGAAGGTCAGGACAAGATCTACTACCTCACCGGCGAAACCTACGCACAGGTCAAGAACAGCCCGCACCTGGAAGTCTTCCGCAAGAAAGGCATCGAAGTGCTGCTGCTGACTGACCGTATCGATGAGTGGCTGATGAGCTACCTCAACGAGTTCGATGGCAAGTCCTTCGTCGACGTGGCCCGTGGTGACCTGGACCTGGGTAATCTGGATTCCGAAGAAGAGAAGAAAGAAGCCGAAGAAGTCGCCAAGTCCAAAGAGGGCCTGGTTGAGCGGATCAAGGCGTCCCTGGGCGATGCGGTCAGCGAAGTGCGGGTTTCCCACCGCCTGACGGATTCCCCGGCGATCCTGGCCATCGGCGAGCAGGACCTGGGCATGCAGATGCGCCAGATCCTCGAAGCCAGCGGTCAGAAGGTTCCGGATTCCAAGCCGATCTTCGAATTCAACCCGGCTCACCCGCTGATCGAGAAGCTCGATGGCGAGCAGAGCGAAGAGCGTTTTGGCGACCTGTCGCACATCCTCTTCGACCAGGCGGCCCTGGCCGCTGGTGACAGCCTGAAAGACCCGGCCGCCTATGTGCGCCGCCTTAACAAGTTGTTGGTAGAGCTGTCGGTCTGACCCCGTTGTAGAAAAACCCGCTTCGGCGGGTTTTTTCGTTCTAGTGCACCTCAACTGGAGTAAATGATGAGCCAAGTCACTGTACGTTCCGTGGTCTATCAGATTGATGGCCAGTCTTACGAAAGCCGCCTCGCGTTCGATGCCAGCCACACGGGCCCGTTGCCCGGCCTGCTGATGGCGCCGAACTGGATGGGGGTGAGTGCGGGTGCTGAAGAAATTGCCAAAAGCGTGGCCGGCAAGGGCTACGTGGTACTGATCGCCGACCTGTACGGGCAGACCGTACGCCCGTCGAATGGCGATGAAGCCGGCGCTGCGATGATGCCGTTGAAGAACGACCGTGCATTGTTGAACAAGCGCATGCAGGCGGCCTTCGAGCAACTGCAGGGCCAGACCGAGGCAGCGGTTGATACCTCGAAACTGGCGACCTTCGGTTTCTGCTTCGGCGGTTGCTGCTCCCTGGAGCTGGCGCGTACCGGTGCGCCGGTCAAGGCTGCCATCTCGTTCCACGGCACCCTCGACACGCCAAACCCGGCGGATGCGAAGAACATCAAGGGCTCAGTGCTGGTCCTGCATGGCGCTTCTGACCCGTTGGTCCCTAAAGAGCAACTGCCGGCGTTCGAAGATGAAATGAACGCGGCCGGCGTGGATTGGCAATTGCTGAGCTACGGCGGCGCGGTGCATTCCTTCACCGACCCGCATGCGAATTTGCCGGGCAAGATGATGTACGACGCGAAGACGGCCAAGCGGGCTTTCCAGTCGATGCATAACTTGCTGGATGAAGTGTTCAAGGGCTGATTTTTCAGCGCCTGTTTTGGCCTCTTCGCGAGCAAGCCCGCTCCCACATTTTGACTTGTGAACACCGTCAAATGTGGGAGCGGGCTTGCTCGCGAATGCTACCTCACCGGCAACTCAATTCTTTCAGACTCACCCGGCACCGTCGGCCAATCCCCAGCCGCCCACCGCTGCCTGGCCTGTTCGATCACCGCCGGATCACTCGCGACAAAATTCCAATTGATCCGCCGAGGCCCATCCAGCGGCGCACCGCCAAACACCACCAGGTGGCAATCGCTTTCGGCAAACAGTGTCATCTCCTGACCAGCCGGCAGCACCACCAGGCTGTGCACTTCAAGCGTCTCGCCGTCCAACTGCGCTTCCCCCTCCAGCACATACACCGCGCGTTCCTCATGCTCATCCGGAATCAGCAGGGTTGTGGCCGTTTGCATCTGCACCTCGGCATACAGCGTGGGCGACAGCACCGGCACCGGCGATTTGAGGCAGAACCCATCGCCCGCGATCAGGCGTATCTGCACGCCCAGGTTGTCACTCACCGGCAGGCTGGCTGCCGGGTGATGGCTGTAGTGCCCCGGCCCGGTCTCGTGGTCCTTGGGGGAGGCCAGCCACACCTGCAACCCGTGCAGGCTGAAACCTTCGGCCCTGACTGCTTCGGGGGTGCGTTCGACGTGAGCGATGGCGCTGCCGGCGGTCATCCAGCTGACGTCGCCGGCCTGCACCACTTGGTCCGAGCCCAGGCTGTCTTTGTGCTGCAACGCGCCTTCAAACAGGTAGGTGAGGGTCGACAGCCCGATATGCGGATGTTGGCGGATATTCATGCCGTCACCCGGCGCATAGCGGGTGAGCAACATGTGGTCAAAAAACACAAAAGGCCCGACGCTGCGGCATTCCCGCGAAGGCAGCGGGCGCAGGATAGGTTGGCCTTCGACATCTTCGGGGCGAGGGCGGATCACGGTAAGGGTGGTCATGGTGCGTCCCAGTCTGAGCGGGTTAGATGCTGCTGAGCATAACCCGCTCGACGGGAGGTTGCCGCTATTGGCTGAACGCGCCTTCCGACAGTTGGGTGTCGATGCTGATCTCGGCGGTGGTCATCAGCTTGTGCACCGGGCAGCGATCGGCCACGCGATGCAGTTCATCGCGTTGTTCGTCGGTGAGTACGCCCTTGAGCGTCAGCTTGACGTTGAGTGTGTATTTGCCCTTTTGTTCTTCGGCGGCATCGTGGGTGACTTCCACGGTCACACCGGTCAACGGGATGTCTTTTTTCTGTGCGTAAAGCTTTACGGTCAGGGCTTTGCAGGAGGCCAGTGCGGCGTCGAAGTAGTCATGGGGGGAGGGCGCCGAATCATCGCCACCCAGGCTTTTGGGCAGGTCGGTGAACAACTCGTGGTTGTTGATCGTGACGCTATGGCGGAAGTTGTCCTGGTTCAGGGTATTTACGGTAACTGGCATGGCAAACCATCACAAGATGGCAGGATGAAGGTCATGCAGTTATAGAGCATGCTGGCACTTCGGTGTTCCGCGTTTTTTGCCGGATGAACCCCGGCAGGGCGCACAAGGTCTACCCGTATCAGCCCTTATCGAGGTTTTACCGTGCCCTGGACCCGCCTGAGCCTTGCCCTGTTGCTCGCCGCCAGCAGCCTTACCGTGCAGGCCCGCGACTATGCCTACAGCGATGCGCACCTGCATTACGTCGATTTTTTCCAGGAAACCGCCGGCATGGACAAGCTGCTCAAGGCGATGGCTGACAACCGCATCGAGCACGTGATGATTTCCGGCATTCCGGTCGCAAAGAAATGGCACGAAGACGAACCCAAGCGCCCGCGCTACTACGCCGGTGACGATGCCGATGCCTACTGGTACAGCGCCACCGACGTGATCGTGGCCGCAGCGGTCAACAAACTGCCCCCTGAGCAGCGCCCACGCTTTCATCCGTTTCTGTCCGGCTTCAACCCCAACGACAAGAACTCGGCGGCCCATATCCAGCGCATGCTCGACCTCAACCCGGGGCTGTGGCAGGGCATCGGCGAAGTCTTCACCCGCCATGACGACCTCACGGCCATCACCGCCGGCGACACCCCACGCGCCAATAACGAAGCCATGACCCGCATTTATCACTTGGCGGCGGAACACGACCTGCCCGTGATGCTGCACTCCAACATCACCTCCAAGCGCGAGCGCAACCCGCTGTACCTGGCCGAGGTCGAGCAGCCCCTGCGCAACCATCCCCATACCCGCTTCATTTGGGCCCATGCCGGCACCAGCAAGGAAATCCACCGCCATCAGGTGCAGATGGACTTTTTGCTGCCGACCTTGAGCCGCCTGCTGGAGACTTACCCCAACCTGTACATCGACCTGTCCTGGAGCATGCTCACGCCGTATTTGCTGGATGACGCAGGGCTGCCGCGCCCGGAGTGGGTCAAGCTGGTGGAGCGCTTCCCCGAGCGGTTTATGCTGGGCTCGGACGTTGTAGGGCGGTTCAACAAGCTCGGTAAGGAAATGCGCCGCTTCGACCCGTTCCTGGATGCCCTGCCGGAGGACGTCGCTCGCAAAGTCGCACGGGACAACTTTTTGGCGATCCTGCCTAAAGCGCCGAGCGATGGTGTAGCGCGTTGATATCGCGTTTTCGTCTTACGCAAAACGAGCAATAGGCCGATACCTTTCAAGAGCCAGCTGCAAATGGATGCAGCGCAATTGGAAGGAGCCAAGGCATGAGTATCAGAAGTCTGAATATCGCCCCGCGCGCGGGCTTGGGGTTTGGCCTATTGGCGTTGATGGTATTTGCCCTGGGCGGCTTTGCCCTGTTGCAGATGGCCAATATGCGCCAGCAATCGGACCAGGTGGAGAACAACTGGCTGCCCAGCGTGATGGCGGTGGGGCAGATGAGTCAGGACTTGCTGCGTGTTCGGGCGCTGACCTTGCGCCTGCTGGTCAACCGCGATTCCCAGGCGCTGGCGCAGAACGAACAGAAACTGGGCGACCTGAAAAGCGGCCTGCATCATGCGCAGACCCTCTACGAGGCGCTGATTGTGCTGCCCGAGGAACGCACGCTGTTTGATCGCTTCAAGGCCCAGGAGCAGCAATACCTGCAACGCCAGGAGCAGGTCATGGGGTTTTCCAAGGCCAACCAGCTGGAAGACGCGATCAGGGTGGTCAATGGCGAGATGAACCAGATCGCCGACGAAATGGCCGCGACCCTGCACGAACTGGTCAACCTCAACAAAGCCAACGCCAACCAGGCGGCCAGCCTGGCGCAGAGCGTGTTCAGCCAGTCGCGCAGCTGGGTGGTCGGCATGATCGTGCTCACGGCGCTGATCACCATCGGCCTGGCGGTGTGGCTGACGCGCAGCATCGTGCTGCCCCTGGCGCAGTCGTTGAAAGTGGCCCAGGGCGTGGCCAGTGGCGATCTGACGGGCGAGATCAGCGTCAGTGGCAACGACGAGCCGGCGCGCCTGCAGCAGGCGCTCAAGGGCATGCAGGAGAACCTGCGCGACACCATCCGGCGTATCTCCGAGTCTTCCAACCAGTTGGCGTCAGCCTCGGAAGAACTCAGTTGCGTGACCGAAGACGCCACCCGCGGCTTGCACCAGCAGAATCAGGAAATCGAGCAGGCCGCCACGGCGGTCAATCAGATGACCTCAGCGGTGGAGGAGGTGGCAAGCAATGCAGTGGCCACGTCCCAGGCGTCACGCGAGTCCGACCGCATTGCCCAGCACGGGCGCGAGCAGGTGCACCAGACGGTGGTGTCCATCGAGGCGCTGGCCACTGACGTGACAGACAACGTGACGCAGGTCGAGGACCTGGCGCAAAAGGTCTATGGGATCAGCAAGGTGCTCGACGTGATCCGCTCGATTGCCGAGCAGACCAACCTGCTGGCGCTGAATGCCGCCATTGAAGCCGCCCGCGCCGGGGATGCCGGGCGTGGCTTTGCGGTGGTGGCCGATGAAGTGCGCGCCCTGGCCCATCGCACCCAGCAGTCGACCCAGGAAATCGAGCAGATGATCAGCGGCATTCAGCAGGGCACCGATCAGGCGGTCAGCTCGATGCAGCAGAGCAATACGCGGGCGCGTTCGACCTTGGATATCGCCAAGTCGGCGGGCACGGCGCTGGAGGAAATTGCGTCGGCGTTCACCTTGATCAACGAGCGCAACCTGGTAATCGCCAGCGCATCCGAGCAACAGGCGGCGGTGGCGCGGGAGGTGGATCGCAACTTGATGAACATCCGCGACCTGGCGCATCAGACCTCGACCGGGGCGAATCAGACCAGTGCGGCGAGCCAGGAGTTGTCGCGCTTGGCGGTGGATTTGAATTCGATGGTGGCGCGGTTTTCGGTGTAGGGCCGGGTACCGAGTTGGCGCTATCGCGGGCAAGCCAGCTCCCACAGGTATTTCAAATGTGGGAGCTGGCTTGCCTGCGATGAAGGCGACTCGGTCTCAAATCCATTACCCACAAAAAAGCCCCGAACCAGTCGGGGCTTTTTCATGCAATCAAGCTACAGGTCTTACTGACCCTGCCAGCGTTTCAGCACCAGGGTAGCGTTAGTGCCACCAAAGCCGAAGCTGTTGCTCATCACGGTGTCGATTTTTGCATTCTCAACGGTCTTGGTCAGGATTGGCATGTCAGCCACCACCGGATCAATCTCGTCGATGTTGGCCGAACCGGCCATGAAGTTGCCTTCCATCATCAGCAGGCAGTAGATCGCTTCGTGAACGCCAGCGGCGCCCAAGGAGTGACCGGACAGGCTCTTGGTAGAGCTGATGGCCGGAGCCTTGTCGCCGAATACCGCACGCACGCCTTCCATTTCCTTGGCGTCGCCGACCGGAGTCGAGGTGCCGTGGGTGTTCAGGTAGTCGATTGTAGTATCCACAGTGGACATGGCCATCTGCATGCAACGGATGGCGCCTTCACCGCTTGGGGCAACCATGTCGTAGCCGTCGGAGGTCGCGCCGTAGCCAACGATTTCCGCGTAGATCTTGGCACCACGGGCCAGAGCGTGTTCCAGCTCCTCGACCACCACCATGCCGCCACCGCCGGCGATGACGAAACCGTCACGCTTGGCGTCGTAGGCGCGGGAGGCCTTTTCCGGGGTTTCGTTGTACTGGGTGGACAGCGCGCCCATGGCGTCGAACAGGAACGACTGGCTCCAATGCTCTTCTTCACCGCCGCCGGCGAAGACGATGTCCTGCTTGCCCAGCTGGATCTGCTCGACGGCAGTACCGATGCAGTGAGCACTGGTGGCGCACGCGGAGGAGATCGAGTAGTTCACGCCCTTGATCTGGAACGGCGTGGCCAGGCAGGCCGAAACGGTGCTGCCCATGGTCCGTGTAACACGGTACGGGCCAACGCGCTTCACGCCTTTTTCGCGCAGGATGTCCAGCGCTTCCATCTGGTTGAGGGTCGATGCGCCGCCGGAGCCGGCGATCAGGCCGGTGCGTACGTTCGATACCTGGTCTTCGCTCAGACCGGAGTCGGCGATCGCGTCTTTCATCGCCAGGTAGGCGTAGGCGGCAGCGTGGCCGACGAAGCGATAGATCTTGCGATCGATCAGTTCTTCGAGGGGCAGGTCGATGGAGCCGGAAACCTGGCTACGCAGACCCATTTCGGCATATTCCGGGTTGAAGCGGATGCCAGGGCGACTTGCACGCAGGTTAGCGGTGACGGTCTCTTTGTCATTGCCCAGGCAAGAAACAATGCCCAGACCAGTGATAACGACGCGGCGCATGCGGATAACCCTTAAAAGTTGTCAGTGGAAGTGAATACGCCGACCCGAAGGCCTTCGGCAGTATAGATCTCGCGACCGTCGACGCTCACCGAACCATCGGCGATGGCGAGGTTCAGCTTGCCCTTGAGGACGCGCTTGATCTGAATGTTGTAGGTGACTTTCTTGGCGGTCGGCAGGACCTGGCCAAAGAACTTCACTTCGCCCGAACCCAGGGCGCGACCGCGACCCGGCAGGCCTTGCCAGCCGAGGAAGAAACCGACCAGTTGCCACATGGCGTCAAGGCCCAGGCAACCTGGCATCACAGGGTCGCCTTCGAAATGGCAGGCGAAGAACCACAGGTCCGGGGTGATATCCAGCTCGGCGACCAATTCACCTTTGCCGTACTTGCCACCCTCTTCGCTGATATGGGTGATGCGATCCACCATCAGCATGTTCGGGGCGGGCAGTTGCGCGTTACCTGGGCCGAACAGCTCACCGCGACTGCAGCGCAGCAGGTCTTCCCGAGTAAAGGCGTTTTGTTTGGTCATGCGAGCTCCTCAATAATCCCATGCGGCAGGGTAGGGCAAATCTTCCCGAACCGAATGAAGCGTTCATGCCTCATGTCGGCAGCCTACACATAGACTATTGCGTTGTAGTGAAAGTCACAGCGGCAAGGCACTGAATGTACACTTGTTCACTGAAATTTTAAACCGGGCCTGTTTATGGGCCCGTTCGGGTGCCTAAGACTGCCGCACTTTCGTCTTTCACGCCAGTCGGAGTTGGCTGATGGCGCGGCGCTATTGCACCCAGCGCTGCAGGATTTGCTGCAAATCCGTGCGTTTGAACGGCTTGGCCAGGTAATCGTTCATTCCGGCTGCCAAACAGGCTTCCCGGTCACCCTGCAAGGCGTTGGCGGTGAGGGCGATGATCGGCAGGTCGGCGCAGCCCGGCAGTTGGCGAATTTGCCGGGTGGCCTCGTAGCCATCAATCAGCGGCAACCGGCAATCCATCAGGATCACCGTGAAAATCAGGCTCTCGGCGCTGCGGATCGCTTCGGCGCCGTCGGCGGCCAGGCTCACTTCAAAGCCCAGGCTGCGCAGCATGGCTTCGACCACGGTGCGGTTGACCGGGTTGTCTTCCACCAGCAGGACATGCCGGCCATTGCCGGCGCTGGCCTTGCCGTCGGCATCGCTGGCAATGGCCGGCACGCTGTGCTGGTCGATGGCCAGGGGGATTTCCAGGGTGAACACCGAACCACGGCCTTCTTCGCTCTGGGCGCGCAGGGTGCCGCCCATGCGTTCGGCCAGGGTGCGGGCGATGGGCAGGCCCAGGCCGGTGCCGCCGTAACGTCTTGAAATGGAACTGTCGGCCTGCTGGAACGCGTCGAACATCAATTCCAGGCGTTCGGTGGAAATCCCGATGCCGCTGTCGCGCACGGTGCAGGTGAACCACACCAGTTCATGGTCGAGGGTCTGCCAGTGCGGCTCGACGCTGACGCTGCCGTGTTCGGTGAACTTCAAGGCATTGCCGATCAGGTTCACCAGGATCTGGCGGATCCGCGTCGGGTCACCCTGCACCCGCAAGGCGTCCATCCCCGTCGGGATCGACAGCTGCAGCGCCAACCCGCTCTGCTGGGCGCTGTGCTGGAACGCCTGGGCGCAGCTGTTGATCAGGTCCGCGAGGTTGAATGGAATGTGCTCCAACTCCAGGGCGGCGCGTTCGATCCGCGAGAAGTCGAGAATGTCGTTGATGACCTTGAGCAAATGCTCGGTGGATTCGGAGGCCAGCGCCGCGTACTCGGTCTGCTCCTCGGTCATCTCGGTGGTTTCCAGCAACTGCAACATGCCCAGCACGCCGTTCATGGGCGTGCGCAACTCATGGCTCATCATCGCCAGGAAATCCGACTTGGCGTTGTTGGCGCGCTCAGCTTCTTCGCGGGTCTGGATCAACTGGGCCATGGCTTGTTGCTGTTCGCGACTGGCCTGGTTGAGGCCCTCGGCGAGGTTGTTGATATGCCGCGACAGGTCGCCCAGTTCCGAGTCATCCACGATGGGCAGCGGGGTCTTGTAGTCGCCTTGCTGGATGGCCTTCACCGCGTGGCCCATGGCGCTGATCGGCTGCGACAGGCTGGCGGCCAGGCGCCTGGCGAGCAGAAAGGTAAACAGCAGGGCGAACAGCGCGAGGATGCCGGCCTTGAACAGGATCTCTTGCTGGCGCTGGCTGAACGCGTCGTTGGACATGCCGACGATCACCCGGCCCAGGTAGTCCGCGCGCGGCGCCTTGGGTTCGTTGAGGTTGTCCTGGAAGAAGTCATTGCCCAACTGGATGTGTTGCAGGCGGATCGGCGCCTGGAACACTTTGACCGACAGCGAGCGGTCATGTTTTTCCGACGGTTGCTCGACATACACCAGGATGTTCTCGCTGCTGTCCTGGATCTCCAGGAACCGCACGTGGGGCGTGGCCAGCGTGGCGCGCAACAGGCTGTCGAGCACATCGTTGTTGCCGGAAATCACCCCGTACTCGGTGGCGGGCGCCAGTTGGTTGGCGATCAGCTGGCCGGTGTGGTCCAGTTCCTGGCGCAGGTCCTGGATACGCACGAAGGTGAAGAAGCTGATCAACAGCAACGTCAGCAACAGCGCCGGGCCCAGGGTGATGAGCTGGGTGCGGGTGTTGATGTCCCAACGACGACGCAAGGTCATGGGCGTTTTTCTCCTTCGGCCAATCGGGTGGCGACGCTGGCTTCGTCCACCTGTTCGATCCCCAGTGAGCGGGCGACTTGCGGGTTGCCCACGACTTTGAAGCGTTCCGGGTACAGCGAGCGCGGCCAGTTCCCCGGTGGATGGTCGAGCAGGCGGTCGAGCACCGTCAGCCAGTCGGCCTGGTCGCTGTAGGTGCTGGCCAGGCTGCCGGCGCGCACAAAGCCCGCGTTCGGGCCCACCAGCGGCAGTTGCTGGGCGTAGCTGCTCAGCAACAGGTTCTTCGCGGTCTTGGGGTTGTACAACTGCGGGTCGTCGAGGCCGAGCAGCACGTCACTGTTGCGAAACAGGGTTTGCAGCGGCCGACTGTCATTAATGTTGCCCCAGAGCTGCGGCACGATCTCCAGGCCCAGGGGCGTGGCGTGCTGGCGCAGTTCGGGCAGGAGGAATTCACTGTCGGCGCCATAGAGCACGCCGATGCGCCGCGCCTGGGGCAGGATGCTCGCGATCAGGCGCAGTTGGCGCTCCAGCGGCGGGTCGCTCCACAGCAGGCTGATGCGTGGGTGCTGGGTGCTGCCCAGGCGCTGGTGGGCCTGCAGCCGGCTGATGCGCAGCACCAGTGTCGGCGGGCCCTGGGTGTCCTGCAAACGCCAGTCGAGGCCCGGCAGGTCGAGCAGGATCAGCCGTGTGTTGGCCGGCAGGCGGCTGGGGGCCGGCATGTCTTTGAGCGGTGTGAAGGTGACGTGGTCTTCGGGGCGTTGCTGGGCCAGGGCCTGGGTGAAGGCCTGCACGCCGGCGCCGTCTTCGGCGGCGGTCAGCAGGATATCGGCGCTCCAGGCTGGCGCGCTGAATAGCAGGCACGCGAGCAGCACCGCGCGTCGCCAGCGCCGAGTGATAAAAAAGCAGGTCATCCGTGACGAGTCGCCCATGTCAGAACTCTAACTCCGCGCTGAAGTAGAGCACATGGCGATGGTCATAATTGTTATCGGCCCAGGTGGTGGGCTGGTTATCCAGGCGTTCCTGCAACATGCCGGCCAGCTCCACGTTGGCTTTGCCCAGGGCAATGCGCTTGGCCACCCGCAGGTCGACCCGTTCGAAGCGATATTGGTTGAGCGCGTCATCGCCGTAGTAGAACAGCGCGCTGGACCAGCCTCGGCCCCATTCGCGCAACCAACCGGCGGAGCCGCTGTTGCGCGCGGTCTGCGCTTTGTCCCGCGGGTTGCTGCTGGTGGCGTCGACGTAAGCATAGGTCAGCCGCAGGCGGTCGGCGTTGCTCACGCGCCAGTCGAACTGGGATTCGGCGCCGGTGAACCGCGAACTGTTGGCGTTGCTGGCAATGTATTGGTTATTGCGCAGCGGCGAGCTGATCATGTCGGTGATCTCGTCATAGAACAGTTTCACGTCCATGTTCAGCCCGATGTCGGCAAAGAAGCCGTTGTACCCCAGTTCCCGCGATTTCATCATCTCTTTATCGAGGTTGCCCGGGCCCCGGGTCTTTACGAAGTATTGCCCGGTGGTCTGCCCATAGGCGGGGGAGCTGAGGTTGGTGACGCGGTAGCTCCAGTTGACGTTGTTCTCGAACATGTCCGGTGAGCGGATCGCTTCGGAGTACACCGCGCGCAGGCCGTGGCGCGGGTTGATCAGGTAGTTGACCGCCACCCGGGGCGTCAGCGAGTTGCCGCTCAGGTGGGTGTCTTCATACATGGCGCCGCCTTGCAGCAGCCAATGCTCGCTGGCGCGCCACTCCAACTGGCCGAACAGGCGCCAGGTGGTGTCGTCCAACGTGCCGTTGAAGTAAGTGTCGGAGTCGGCGCGGTCGTAGCGGTAGTTCATGCCGCTGACCAGGCGCAGGCTGTCGGACAGGCTGAGGGTGTCTTGAATCTCCAGGTCGTAGCGGCTTTCGCGGGTGCTCTGGTCGATGTCGCCGCACACGCTTTGGCTGGCACCGTCGCGCCATTGCTGCAGCACTTGGTTGGCCAGTGCTTGCTCGGCGGCGCTGCCGGGTGGTGCGCTGCCCTGGCTGTAGGTGTCCATATGCCGGGCGAGCAGTTCGGCGTAGTTGGGGTTCATCTGCCACAGCTGGGTCAACTCGGGGCTGAACGACACCTTGGCGTCACAGGCCTTCCAGATTTGCCGGCGGTCCCACTGTTGCGCCGAGCCTTGGATATACAGGCTGTGGTCTGGGTTGAAGTCGAAGTTCCAGCGCAGGGAGCCGGCGTAGTCCTTGGCCGTGACGTCGGAATTGTTGCCGCCTTCGGTAATCCCGGCAAATACCGGGCTGTAGGTATAAGGACGCTGGTTGGTGCCTTCCTTTGCATCCAGCTGCAAGTCGATGCTTTGTTGCGTGTTCAGCGTCTGGCTGATCGCCAGGCTGAAGCGGTTCAGACGCCGGCTGTCACGGCGGTCGGCGCCTGCGGCATCGCTGTCGAAGCCGTCGTCCTGTTGCCCGGAGAGGGACAGGCGCAAGTCACCGGTTTCCCAGCCCGCGCCCTGGCTGGCATAGAAGTCATTGATGCCGCGTTCGCCGCGCACCACCTTGACCCGCGTGCCGTGGCTGTTGGCCGGTGAGCGCGTAAGAATGTTGACCACTGCCATCAAGGCATTGGCGCCATAGCTGACGGTGTTGGGGCCGCGGAACACTTCGATGCGCTCGATATCTTCCATGGCCACCGGAATGTCACTCCAGTCCACAGTGGCCAGGCCGGCGCGGTACACCGAGCGGCCATCGATCAACACCTGCATGCGCCGCGCATCGCTGGCACTGGTGCCGTGGTAGTTCACTGCTGCCTGGTTGCCGGTGGTGTAGCCGACCATCATCCCCGGCACCAGGCGCAGCAGCTCACTGATGTCCCGTGCACCGCTGGCCTTTATCAGCTCGCTGTCGATCACGGTCATGCTGCCGGGCACGGCGGCGGCCGATTGCTTGAGGCGCGTGGCAGTCAGCACCTGGGGCAGCGGCTGGCTGTCGAGGAACAGGTCGTCGGCCAGCGCCGGTGCGCTGCACAACAACATCAACCAGAGGGATGAGCGAGGAGGAGGGCCCAAATACACGGCACGGCCTTGATAATTGCGGATAGCCGCCCATGTTAACTGAGGTGGGGCCTTTTGCCAGTCGCCGGACTTGCAATTACTTCATGTAAACCTGGCATTTTCCGACAAACGCACGAATTGATACGGGGGCTGGCCGCAAGCGGGTCGGCCCGTATAATGCCGGCATCGCCACTGGTATGGATTAACGGATTGCATATGACTGAACAGCGCCCTATCGCGGTCCTGGGAGGCGGAAGTTTTGGTACCGCCGTGGCAAACCTGCTGGCCGAGAACGGTCACGCTGTGCGCCAGTGGATGCGCGATCCCGAACAGGCCGAGGCCATCCGGGTGCACCGGGAAAATCCGCGTTACCTCAAAGGCATCAAGATTCATCCGGCCGTCGAGCCTGTTACCGACCTGCTGGAAACACTCACCGCCTGCGACCTGTGCTTCGTCGCGCTGCCCTCCAGCGCCTTGCGCTCGGTGCTGGCGCCCCACGCCGAACGCCTGGCGGGCAAGCTGCTGGTCAGCCTGACCAAGGGCATCGAAGCGCAAACCTTCAAGCTGATGAGCGAGATCCTCGAAGAGATCGCGCCCCAGGCGCGCATTGGCGTACTGTCCGGGCCGAATCTGGCGCGGGAAGTCGCCGAGCACGCGCTGACAGCCACAGTGGTGGCCAGTGAAGACGAGGAACTGTGCGAGCGCGTCCAGGCGGTGCTGCATGGCCGTACCTTCCGGGTCTACGCCAGCAGCGATCGCTTTGGCGTCGAGCTGGGCGGTGCACTGAAAAACGTCTACGCGATCATCGCCGGCATGGCCGTGGCGCTGGGCATGGGCGAAAACACCAAAAGCATGCTGATCACCCGTGCCTTGGCCGAGATGACCCGCTTTGCAGTGAACCAGGGCGCCAACCCGATGACGTTCCTGGGGCTGGCCGGCGTCGGCGACCTGATCGTCACCTGCTCCTCGCCGAAAAGCCGCAACTACCAGGTGGGGTTCGCCCTCGGCCAGGGCTTGAGCCTGGAAGATGCGGTCACGCGCCTGGGCGAAGTGGCCGAAGGCGTCAACACCCTCAAGGTGCTCAAGGCCAAGGCCCAGGAAGTCGGTGTGTATATGCCGCTGGTCGCCGGGTTGCACGCGATCCTGTTTGAAGGGCGCACCTTGAACCAAGTCATCGAGTTGCTGATGCGCGCCGAGCCGAAAACCGATGTCGACTTTATTTCCACCAGTGGTTTCAACTGAGGAACGCGTCATGAACGATCCGAAAGCAGCCCCCAAGTACGAATCCATTGCCTTGCGCATCCTCTGGATGCTGGTGTTCGCCCTGGTGTGGCAGGTGGCGCAGTTCCTGCTCGGTGCACTGGTGGTGGTGCAGTTGATCTACCGCCTCGTCTACGGCGCGCCGAACCTGGGCCTGATGAACTTCGGCGACAGCCTCAGCCAGTTCCTTGCACAGATCGGCCGTTTCGGCAGCTTCCACACCGAACAGAAGCCCTGGCCGTTCGCCGACTGGCCCACCCCGCGCGCGCCCGAGGGCGAAACCGCCCACAGCGTGCCGCCCGCGCCACACCCGGTGCGTGACGAGGAGCCGAAGCTGTGAAGCTGTGGATACTGCGCCACGGTGAGGCCGAAGGGCATGCGCGCACCGATGCCGAGCGCAACCTCACCGAGCATGGCCGCGCCGAAGTGTTGCGCAGTGCTGCGCAACTGATCGGCCAGCCCCTCAGCGCGATCATCGCCAGCCCTTATGTGCGGGCGCAGCAGACCGCACACCTGGTGCGTGAGGCGTTGGGTTTTGAGCCGCAGATTCGCACGGTGCCGTGGCTGACACCGGAGGGCAACCCGCAGTTGGTGCTGCAAAACCTCGACAGCGATGACAACGTGCTGCTGGTCAGCCATCAACCGTTGGTGGGCAGCCTGATCAGCTTCCTGCAGCATGGCCATCAGCGCCAGCCGCAGCCGATGCACACCGCCAGCCTGGCGGAACTGGAGGGAGATTTCCCGCTGGCAGGGCTGATGAACCTGGTCAGTGTGAAGAATCCGTAGGCGTTATCGCTGCTTTGTGTGTGCTATATAGTCAACCGAGCAAGTGCTTGGTTGGCTATCATCGGACCACAAAGGAGCGCGTCCCATGCCCGTCGCTTTTCGTTTGCCGTTGCAGGTCTTCTTCGAACGTGAAGCGCGACATCCGCGCCAAACCTTTCTGGTCCAGCCCGTCGGCGGCGGCCAGGTCCAACGCCTCACCTGGAGCGAGGCCGGCCACCAGGCCCGCTGCGCCGCGCACTGGCTGTGCGCCCGGGAGTTGCCCCAGGGCTCGCACATTGCCCTGATCTCGAAAAACTGCGCCCACTGGATCATCGCCGACCTGGCGATCTGGATGGCCGGGCATGTCTCGGTGCCGCTGTACCCCAACCTCACCGCCGACTCCGTTGCCCATGTGCTCAGCCATTCCGAGGCGGCGCTGGTGCTTATCGGCAAGCTTGACGACTGGCCAGCCATGGCGCCCGGCGTGCCGTCCGATGTCCCGACCATCAGCTTGCCGTTATGCCCGCCGGGCGCATTCGATTTCACCTGGGCCGACCTGCAAGCCAGCTCGCCGATCCAGGACAATCCTCAGCCGGCCGCCGCAGAGCTGGCCACCATCATCTATACCTCCGGCACCACCGGCTTGCCCAAAGGCGTGATGCACAGCTTCGGCGCGCTGGGGTTTGCCGCCACCCGTGGCACCGAGTTGTTCGGGTTGGGGGAGGGCGACCGGCTGCTGTCGTACCTGCCGTTGTGTCACGTGGCAGAACGGATGTTTGTGGAAATGGCGGCGATCTACACCGGGCAGACGGTGTTTTTCGCCGAAAGCCTGGATACCTTTCTGACTGATCTGCGTAGGGCGCGTCCGACCGCACTGTTTGGTGTGCCGCGCATTTGGACCAAATTCCAGATGGGCGTCTACGCCAGGATCCCGGAAAAGCGCCTGGACTTCCTGCTGCGCCTGCCCTTTATCGGCAAGCGCGTGGGCCACAAGGTGCTCGCCGGCCTGGGCCTGGATGCGTTGCGCATCGCGCTGTCCGGCGCGGCGCCGGTGCCCGAGGCGCTGCTGCGCTGGTATCAGCGCCTGGGCCTGGATGTGCTGGAGGTGTATGGCATGACCGAGAGCTGTGGCTACTCCCACGTGTGCCGGCCCGGCCAGCAGACCCTCGGCTGGATCGGCCTGCCGTGCCCCGGTGTGGACGTGCGCATCGACCCCTCGGGCGAAGTCCAGGTGCGCAGCGGCGCGACCATGCTCGGCTATTACAAGGACCCGCAGAAAACCGCCGAGACGATCACCGCCGACGGCTTCCTGCGCACCGGTGACAAGGGCGAGCAGGATGCCGATGGCCGGCTGCGCCTGACCGGGCGGCTCAAGGAAATCTTCAAGACCAGCAAAGGCAAATACGTCGCTCCCGCGCCGATTGAAAACCGCCTGGCCGAACATGCGCGCATCGAGCAGGTGTGCGTGGTGGGCGATGGCCTCACCGCGCCGATTGGGCTGTGCGTGTTATCGGCGGTAAACGAAGACCCGCACGCACTGCGCAGCAGCCTTGAACGCTGGCTGGAACAGGTCAACCAGGCGCTGGATAAACATGAACGCCTGCGCCAGTTGGTGGTGGTGAAAGACAACTGGGCGGTGGAAAACGGCTTCCTGACCCCGACGCTGAAGATCAAGCGCAACGTGATCGAATCGACTTACGGTGCACATTTCCAAGCCTGGAGCGAGCGCTCCGAATCCGTTCTGTGGCAGGATTAGGCTCATCATAAAACCAAAAAGGACAACGGCATGAGCCTGTGGCGCACTCAACCGAATATCGATCAACTCAACGCGATCCAGAAAAACACCATCGGTGAACTGCTGGACATTCGCTTTGAAAGCTTTGACGACGACTCCCTGACAGCCAGCATGGTGGTTGATCATCGCACCCATCAGCCCTACGGCTTGTTGCATGGCGGTGCGTCGGTGGTGTTGGCCGAAAGCGTGGGTTCCATGGCCGCCTACCTGTGCATCGATGCCAGCAAGTTCTATTGCGTGGGGCTGGAGGTCAACGCCAACCACCTGCGCGGTGTGCGCAGCGGGCGCGTGACGGCGGTGGCCAAGGCGATCCACATCGGCCGCACCACCCAGGTCTGGGACATCCGCCTGACCAGCGATGATGGCAAGGCCAGTTGCGTCTCGCGGCTGACCATGGCCGTGGTGCCACTGGGCGAGAACCCACCGGCGCGATAGGCGTGGCATGAGTGTCATCATTCCTGGCAGTTACAGTCATTGCTGTGCCGGCCGGGCATGGTGACAATCAATCTCTGTTTTTGTAGATGGATCTGGTATGTCGCAGCACGTGTTTTTTGCCCACGCCAATGGCTTCCCCTCGGCCACCTACGGCAAGTTGTTCGCCGCGCTGGCCCCGGAATACGCGGTGGCTCACCTGCCGCAGCACGGTCACGACCCCCGGTTTCCGGTGGACGATAACTGGCAGAACCTGGTGGACGAGTTGATCCATCACCTGGAGCAGCAACCTGAACCGGTGTGGGGCGTGGGCCATTCCCTTGGGGGCGTATTGCACCTGCACGCGGCCATGCGCTGCCCGCAGCTGTATCGCGGGGTGGTCATGCTCGATTCGCCGGTGCTGACCCGTGCTGACCGCTGGGTGATCCGCGCGGCCAAGCGCTTCGGCTTTATCGACCGCCTGACCCCGGCCGGGCGCACCCTGGGACGCCGCGAAGAGTTCAGCGACCTGGACGCCGCGCGCAGCTATTTCGCCGGCAAGACCTTGTTCCGTGGCTTTGACCCGGAATGCTTCGACGCTTACCTGCAACACGGCCTGCACCAGGTCGGTGACCGCCTGCGCCTGCGTTTCGACCCGTCCACCGAAATCAGCATCTACCGGGGCGTGCCCCACACCAGCCCCGGTCAGGTGCGCCAGTTGAAAGTGCCGCTGGCGGTGGTGCGCGGCCGGCAGAGCCGGGTGGTGATGCGTCACCACGCCAGCGGCGTCGGGCGCCTGCCCATGGGCGAAATGCTCACCATGCCCGGCGGCCACATGTTCCCCCTTGAACGCCCCCAGGACACCGCGGCCTTGATCAAAAACCTGTTTTCCCGCTGGCAAGCCCGCGAGCGCAGTTGCGCATGAGCACACCGGTCGAAGAAGTGCGCCTGAGCCTGCCGCATATCGAACTGGCGGCCCATCTGTTCGGTCCCGAGGACGGTTTGCCGGTGATCGCCCTGCATGGCTGGCTGGACAACGCCAACAGCTTTGCGCGACTGGCGCCGAAACTCCAAGGCTTGCGCATCGTTGCACTGGACATGGCCGGGCATGGGCATTCGGCGCATCGTCCGATGGGTGCCGGTTATGCCTTGTGGGATTACGTCTTCGATGTGCTGCAAGTCGCCGAGCAACTGGGCTGGAAACGTTTTGCATTACTTGGCCACTCCCTCGGCGCCATTGTGTCGCTGGTGCTGGCCGGTGCGTTGCCGGAGCGCGTGACGCACCTGGGATTGATCGACGGTGTGATCCCACCGACGGCCAGCGGTGAGAACGCCGCCGAGCGCCTGGGCATGGCGTTGCAGGCGCAATTGAACCTGCAGGACAAGCGCAAGCCGGTCTATAACACCCTGGACCGAGCGGTGGAGGCGCGCATGAAAGGCGTGGTGGCGGTCAGCCGTGAAGCCGCAGAACTGCTGGCCCAGCGCGGTTTGATGCCGGTGCCGGGCGGCTACACTTGGCGTTCCGACAGCCGCTTGACCCTGGCGTCGCCGGTGCGTCTGACCGATGAGCAGGCGATGGCCTTCGTGCGGCGGGTAAGTTGCCCTACGCAGTTGGTGGTGGCCGCCGACGGCATGCTGGCGAAACATTCCGAATTGCTTTCTCAGCTACCTTTTACGGTAACCACGCTGCCGGGTGGCCATCATTTACACCTGAATGACGAACCCGGCGCGGTCCTTGTTGCAGACTGTTTCAATCGGTTCTTCTCCACGCCTTGACTTGGCGCGGTCAACTGCCGAGGCTGGGCGGATTGAAAGGGAGTCAACCATGAACCATCTCAACACCGCTGTGCGCTCCGATGGCCAGGGCACCTTGATCCGATGAGCCTTCGTAAAGGATGTATCCGTGCCCTCGGGCTGTGCTGTTTCAGCCCCCTGGTGTTCGCCGCCGATGTGCCGGGAAGCCAGGATTTACCGGCAGTGTCCCGTCAGGTCGACTCACAGATCGTCGACTACCGCCCGGCCGAAGAGAAGGAGCGCATCTACCCTATGGGCGCGATCCGCAAGATCAGCGGCCAACTGCGTTACGAAGGCCAGGCCACCGCCCGTGGGCAAGCCACGGCGATTACCTACGAATTGCCCGCCGAACACACCTCCAGTGCAGCCTTTACCGCAACGCGCGAAGCGTTGCAGGCGAAGGGCGCGCAGTTACTGTTCTGGTGCCAGGCCCGCGATTGCGGCGAAAGCAGCCTGTGGGCCAATGAAGTGTTCGGCAACGCCAAGCTGGTCGGCGCCGACGGCCAGCAGGAATACCTGCTGCTGCGCCTGGCAGCCCCCCAGGACAATTCCCTGGTGGCGCTGTACGGCATCACCCGCGGCAATCGCCGCGCCTACCTGCATGTGGAGCAACTGGATGCCAACGCGCCGCTGGGTGACCTGTTGCCCACGTCGGCCACGCTGTTGCGTGAGTTGAAAAGCACCGGCGAGCTGGACTTCCCCGCGCTCGGCGGCGACCCTGACGACACCTGGCTGACCCTGATTTCCCGTGGGTTGAACCTCGATACCACCTTGCGCGTCAGCCTTACCGGCCCGAACGCCGAAGCCTGGCGCCAAGCCCTGGTCGACAAAGGTGTGCGCGCTGCGCGCATGGAAACCGGCGCCGCTGAAACCAAAGGCCTGCACCTGCATCTGATACGCTGATCGTCACAAGGCGAGCGGACCCGCGCCGTTCGCCTAAGCTCTCTTCCTACAGCCTTCTTCTAGAGATACTCCATGCCCAATAACGATCGCCTACTGGTGCAAATCCTGCTGCTGGTGCTGTTCGGTGCCAGCTTCTGGGTGATGGCGCCGTTCTGGTCGGCGCTGTTCTGGGGCGCGGTGCTGGCGTTTGCCAGTTGGCCGCTGATGGTCCTGCTCACGCGCTGGCTGGGCGGTCGCGAATCCTTGGCCGCCGGCATCCTCACGTTGTGCTGGATGTTGCTGGTGGCGCTGCCGCTGGTGTGGCTGGGTTTCAATCTCGCAGACCATGTGCGCGATGCGACGGCGTTGATCAAGGATATCCAGGTCGATGGCCTGCCGGAGGCGCCCACCTGGCTTGGCTCGATCCCCTTTGTCGGCGAACGGCTGGTGGCGATGTGGGACAGCATCGACCAGCAGGGCGCAGCCTTGATGGTCAGCATCAAGCCGTACCTGGGGCAAGTCGGCAATTGGCTGCTGGCGCGCAGTGCGCAGATCGGCGGTGGAATCCTGGAGCTGACCCTGAGCCTGGTCTTCGTATTCTTTTTCTACCGGGACGGGCCGCGCCTGGCAATGTTCGTCCACCGTCTGCTGGAGCGCTTGATCGGCGACCGCGCCGGCTACTACATCGAACTGGTGGCGGGGACGGTCCAGCGGGTGGTCAACGGCGTGATCGGCACCGCCGCCGCCCAGGCCGTGCTGGCGCTGATCGGTTTCCTGATCGCCGGCGTGCCGGGTGCGCTGGTGCTGGGTATCGTCACCTTCCTGCTCAGCCTAATCCCCATGGGCCCGCCGCTGGTGTGGATCCCGGCCACGGCCTGGCTGGCCTGGAAAGGCGACTACACCTACGCGGTGTTCCTCGGTGTGTGGGGCACGTTCATCATCAGCGGCGTGGACAACGTGCTCAAACCCTACCTCATCAGCCGTGGCGGCAACCTGCCGCTGGTGATTGTGCTGCTTGGGGTGTTCGGCGGCTTGATCGCCTTCGGTTTCATCGGCCTGTTTATCGGCCCGACCCTGCTGGCGGTGGCCTATAGCCTGTTGATGGATTGGAGTGCGACCCAGGCCCAGGTACGCCGAGAAGACAAACCGCTGTGACCCATGGGAACCGGGGTCAGGTCCTGGGCAACCACATCACTGCAGTCAAGCCACCGCCTGGGGTTTCTTCGAGTTCCAGTCGACCGCCGAGGCGCTCCGCGGCCTCCTTGGAAATCGTCATGCCCAGGCCGACCCCGCCGGAGTTGCGGTTGCGTGAGCCCTCAAGCCGATAGAACGGCTCGAACACCGCCTCGCGCTTGTCCGCCGCGATGCCGGGGCCGTGGTCGATCACGCGGATGACTAGGGCTTCGCGGCTGTCCGTCAGTTCGATACGCGCCGTGCCGGCATAGCGCAAGGCGTTGTCGATCAGGTTGTTGAGGCACGAACGCAAGGCCATCGGCTGCACCTGCAGCGGCGCGCAGGTGCCGGCGAATTGCACATCAGAGCCTTGGTCCTGGGCGTTTTCGCTCATCGACTCCACCAACGCCTGCACGTCCAGCCAATGCCGGGTTTCGCTGGTGCGTTGCTCGTGCAGGTAGCTCAACGTGGCGTCGAGCATGCCGATCATGTCGTCGAGGTCCTGGCGCATCTGGCCCTGCAGCTTGGTGTCTTCGATCTGTTCCAGGCGCAGCTTGAGGCGTGACAGCGGGGTGCGCAGGTCATGGGACACCGCGCCGAGCATGCGCGCACGCTGGCTGACCTGTTCGCGGATACGTCGTTGCATCAGGTTGAAGGTCGACGCTGCCTGCCGTGCCTCCCGTGGCCCCGACTCGTCGAGAGGTGGGCTGTCGAGGTCCAGGCTCAAGCGCTCGGCGGCTTCACTCAGGCGCTGGATCGGCCGGCTCAGCAGCTTGGCGCCGTACCAGGCAGCAATGATCAGCGAGATGAACTGGAACGTCAGCGGCACCACCGGGCCACCGAACCAGGGGCGGCGATGCTCCTTGTGCAGCGGTTTCATGGATCCGTCCGGCTGCTCCACGAAGACTTCCCGGGGCGGTGGCGGCGGGGGCGGGCCGTAGTAGCGAAACCAGGAGATTGCCAGCACGTGGGCCAGCACAATGGCCACCAACAACACGCCAAACAGCCGACCGAACAGCGTGTTGAAGGCGTTGCGCATCAGCCGATATCCCGGGCGTCGAACAGGTAGCCTTCGCCGCGTACGGTCTTGATCAGTTGCGGCGCCTTGGGGTCATCCCCGAGTTTCTGCCGCAGGCGCGACACCAGCAAGTCAATGCTGCGATCAAAGGCTTCGATCGAGCGGCCACGGGCGGCATCCAACAATTGCTCGCGGCTCAGCACCCGACGCGGACGCTCGATAAACACCCAGAGCAGGCGGAATTCGGCGTTGGACAGCGGCACCACCAGGCCATCGTCGGCCACCAGTTGGCGCAGCACACTATTAAGGCGCCAGTTGTCGAAGCGGATATTGGCGCGCTGTTCGGTGCGGTCATCGCGCACGCGACGTAGGATGGTCTGGATGCGTGCCACCAGCTCACGCGGCTCGAAGGGCTTGGACATATAGTCGTCGGCGCCCAGCTCCAGGCCGATGATGCGGTCGGTGGGTTCACAGCGGGCGGTGAGCATCAGGATCGGGATGTCCGATTCCGCGCGCAGCCAGCGGCACAGCGACAAGCCGTCCTCGCCTGGCAGCATCAGGTCGAGCACGACCACGTCAAAGGTTTCGGCTTGCATGGCCTGGCGCATGGCGGTGCCGTCGGTGACACCGGTGGCCAGGATGCCGAAGCGGGCGAGGTAGTCGATCAGCAGTTCGCGGATCGGCACATCATCATCAACGATCAGCGCGCGGGTGTTCCACCGCTTGTCATCGGCGATCACCGCGCCTTTTTGCTCGTCGGTCATGGAGACGGGAGGGGTATGCATAATGCGATCATCTGCCCTGTTGTTGCGGTCAGCATAGGCGCCCAGCCCCATGGCTGGAAGTGCTGGTCGGTGGGTCGTGCGAGCGAGGCTAGCCGTGGGGCGTGTTGGGGGCATGTCGTGAATGTATCAGCTTTGAAATAATTGCCCTTAAATGCCTGCCCGATGGCGGTTGGTCAGTATTTACCGATCATCGGATCCCGCAACGCCGCCGCTTGCGCTACAATCCGCGCCGATTTCGACTTGCCTGAGAGCCCATTCCAATGTCCGTCTGCCAGACTCCTATCATCGTCGCCCTGGATTACCCCACTCGTGACGCCGCACTGAAGCTGGCTGACCAGTTGGACCCGAAGCTGTGTCGGGTCAAGGTCGGCAAGGAACTGTTCACCAGTTGCGCCGCAGAAATCGTCGGCACCTTGCGTGACAAAGGTTTCGAGGTGTTCCTCGACCTGAAATTCCACGATATCCCGAACACTACTGCCATGGCGGTCAAGGCTGCCGCCGAGATGGGCGTGTGGATGGTCAACGTGCATTGCTCCGGTGGCCTGCGCATGATGAGTGCCTGCCGTGAAGTGCTGGAACAGCGTAGCGGGCCTAAGCCGTTGCTGATCGGTGTGACTGTGCTGACCAGCATGGAGCGTGAGGACCTGGCCGGTATTGGCTTGGACATTGAGCCTCAGGAGCAGGTGTTGCGCCTGGCAGCGCTGGCACAGAAAGCTGGCCTTGATGGCCTGGTGTGTTCGGCGCTGGAAGCCCAGGCGTTGAAAACTGCGCACCCGTCGCTGCAACTGGTGACCCCGGGGATTCGTCCGGCGGGCAGTGCCCAGGATGATCAGCGGCGCATTTTGACGCCGCGGCAGGCGTTGGATGCGGGCTCCGATTACTTGGTGATCGGCCGGCCGATCAGCCAGGCGGCTGATCCGGCCAAGGCGTTGGCGGCGGTTGTTGCCGAAATCGCCTGACCGAGACGTCCTGTTGGAGGCGGCCTGACCGATGGCCGCTGTCTGACTGAAGCCCCGCGATCCAAGTGAGGGAGCGGGCTTGCCAGCGACGGTGGCCTAACTGCCGACCACTCTTCAACTGCTGCCCTGCGATCCAAATGTGGGAGCTGGCTTGCCTGCGAAGACGGCCCGACAGCCGACCACTCTCCAACTGTCACCCCGCGATCCAAAACTGTGGGAGCTGGCTTGCCTGCGAAGACGGCCCGACAGCCGACCACTCTCCAACTGTCACCCCGCGATCCAAAACTGTGGGAGCTGGCTTGCCTGCGAAAGCGGCCCGACAGCCGACCACAATCTAACTATCACCGCGCGATCTAACTGTAGGAGCTGGCTTGCCAGCGATGGCGACCTAACGCCGACCACAATCTAACAGTCACCCCGCAATCCAAATGTGGGAGCTGGCTTGCCTGCGAAGACGGCCTGACTGCCGATCACTCTCTAACTGTAGCCCCGCGATCTAAAAATGTGGGAGCTGGCTTGCCTGCGAAGGCGGCCTGATAGCCGACCGGGATGTTGGATCAGACCGAGTACATATCCGTTACTCGGGTAACGGCTGCTAATGGTTCCGCCCTTACGGCGGGTCACTTTGGAAAAGAGCCCCAAAGTAACCAAAGGGCTCTTGCCCCAACACTCGGCACCTCGCCTAGGCTCGGTGTGCCCGTAATCCGACAGGTATTTGGGGGGCCGCCGCCACGCGCCATCCATGGCGCGGGGCGGCTAAACCGGCATCCCTGCCGGTTTACCCCCCCCAAATCCCTGTCGAATTCCGGCCAGCGTGTTTGACGGGGCGCCTAAGGTCAAAAGCCAGATCAAAAGCTAGATCAAGATCACGATCAACAGCGGCTCGCTTCGCATCGTGGTTACGTTGGGGCAGCTTTTTCAGATAACTTTGAGTACGAGCTTCCCAAAGTTTTCGCCGTTGAATAGCTTCATCAGCGTCTCGGGGAAGGTTTCCAGCCCTTCTACGATGTCTTCTTTGCTCTTGAGTTTGCCCTGGGCCATCCAGCCGGCCATTTCTTGGCCGGCGGCGGCGAAGTGGGCGGCATGATCCATGACGACAAAGCCCTCCATGCGTGCGCGGTTGACCAGCAGTGACAGGTAGTTGGCCGGGCCTTTCACGGCTTCCTTGTTGTTGTATTGGCTGATGGCACCGCAAATCACCACGCGGGCTTTTAATGCCAGGCGGCTGAGCACTGCGTCGAGAATGTCGCCGCCGACGTTATCGAAATACACGTCTACGCCTTTGGGGCACTCGCGCTTGAGTGCGGCGGGTACGTCTTCGCTTTTGTAGTCGATAGCCGCATCGAAGCCGAGTTCGTCCACCAGGAACTTGCATTTGCCCGCACCGCCGGCAATGCCCACCACGCGGCAGCCTTTGATTTTGGCGATTTGCCCGGCAATGCTGCCCACGGCACCGGCCGCACCGGAGATCACCACGGTTTCGCCGGCCTTGGGCGCACCGGTGTCCAGTAGGGCGAAGTAAGCCGTCATGCCGGTCATGCCCAGGGCCGACAGGTAACGGGGCAGCGGGGCCAGTGTCGGGTCAACCTTGTAGAAACCCCGAGGCTCGCCCAGGAAGTAGTCCTGTACGCCCAAGGCGCCGTTGACGTAGTCGCCGACCGCAAACTTTGGGTTGTTCGAGGCAATCACTTTGCCCACGCCGAGGGCGCGCATTACTTCACCGATGCCGACCGGCGGGATGTAGGACTTGCCTTCATTCATCCACCCACGCATGGCGGGGTCGAGGGACAGGTATTCATTGCGCACCAGCACCTGGCCGTCCTGGGGCGTGCCCACGGGCACTTCCTGGTAGGTGAAGGTTTCCCGGGTGGCCGCGCCGACCGGGCGCTTGGCGAGCAGGAATTGGCGATTGGTCTGGGCGGTCATGGCAGCGACTCTTCTGGAAATGAACCTGAAGTGATAGACCTTGAACGGTCTGGGAGCAAGGTTCACCGAGGGCGCGAATGCCGCTCGATAGGCACTGCTGATAGTCGGGCTGTGGCTCTTATCACTGCGATTCATGCAGCCTCAACTGGCCTTCTGATAGTGCTGACGCGCTCGGCGCGGCGTTGGCTAGACTCGACCCACAGTTATTTTTCCCACGGGACATCTTCCATGAGCATGACGTTTTCCGGCCAGGTTGCCCTGGTGACTGGCGCCGCCGCCGGTATTGGCCGCGCTACCGCGCTGGCGTTCGCCGCCGAAGGCTTGAAGGTAGTGGTTGCCGACCTGGATGCAGCGGGCGGTGAAGGCACCGTCGCCCTTATCCACCAGGCCGGTGGCGAAGCGCTGTTTGTGCGCTGCAACGTCACGCAGGAAGCCGAAGTACAGCAATTGATGGCCCAGACCCTCGCCGCCTATGGCCGCCTGGACTACGCCTTCAATAATGCCGGCATCGAGATTGAGAAAGGCAAGCTGGCTGACGGCAGCCTGGATGAGTTCGACGCGATCATGGGGGTCAACGTCAAGGGCGTGTGGTTGTGCATGAAGCACCAATTGCCGCTGCTGCTGGCCCAGGGCGGCGGGGCGATCGTCAACACTGCATCGGTCGCGGGGCTGGGCGCGGCGCCTAAGATGAGCATTTATGCCGCGTCCAAGCATGCCGTGATCGGCCTGACCAAATCGGCGGCCATCGAGTATGCGAAGAAGAAAATCCGCGTCAATGCGGTGTGCCCGGCCGTGATCGATACCGATATGTTCCGGCGTGCCTACGAAGCCGACCCACGCAAGGCCGAATTTGCCGCCGCCATGCACCCGGTGGGACGCATTGGCAAGGTCGAGGAAATCGCCAGCGCGGTGCTGTACCTGTGCAGCGACGGTGCGGCCTTTACCACCGGCCAAGCCTTGGCGGTGGACGGTGGCGCGACGGCTATCTAGGACCTCGGGTCGCCCTTCATTCGAAAACGGTGTGGGGGGCGTGAGGTATTTCCATAGCTGGCACCGTGCCTTGTCAGATTGTGTATCAGCAGGTAAATAACTCAATAAAATCAATACTTTAATAAAACTTGGCGAGCGGCCGGGGTGGGCTTCTGTGCTTAACTGTCCTGGGTTGAATAACAGACAGTGAAGTGAGTGGCGCATGGATTTAGGGATCGATCGACAAGCCCTTGTACCGGTGGTGCAGCAAATCATCAGCGCGGTGGCGCAATGGATTCGCACGAGTGGGGCGAGCCCTGGCACACGCTTACCGTCCGTTCGCCAGGTGGCCCTTGATAACCTGCTCAGCCAGTCCAGCGTGGTCGAGGCGTTTGAACGATTGGTCGCGCAGGGAGTGCTGGTTTCAAAACAGGGTTCGGGTTTCAGCGTTGCCCAACCGCCGACGTCGCACGAAGGCCAGTGGTACGAAGGGGCCGAGCAAGACTGGGGAGCCTTCGCCGATAACCCGTTGGGTGAGCTGAAACTGGGCTGCGGCTGGTTGCCGGATACCTGGCGTGAAAGCGATGACATCAGTTACGCGGTCCGCGAAGTGACCCGTACCGACACCGCTGGCCTGTTCAACTACAGCACGCCCTTGGGGCTGCCCGCATTGCGCGAGCAATTGCTCAAGCGCCTGGGCCAGGTCCACATCGCTACCCATCTCGACCACATCCTCACCACGGCCGGCGCCAGCCATGCCCAGGACCTGCTGATCCGCACATTGCTCAAGGCCGGCGATTGCGTGGTGGTCGAAACGCCGGGGTACGGCAACCTTTATCGGCAATTGGCGTTCCACGGCGTGCAACTGCTGCAGGTGCCACGCACTCGCGGTGGCCCGGACATCCCGGCGCTGGAAACGCTGTTGCAGCAGCATCGGCCCAAGTGCCTGTTCATCAACAGCCTGTACCACAACCCCACCGGCTCCAGCCTGAGCCGCACGGTGGCCGAGCGTTTGCTGGAGCTGGCGCGCCGCGAAGATTTCCTGATCATCGAAGAGGATGTCTTCGGTGACCTGCAGCACGCCAGTTGCACACGGCTTTCGGCGTTGCCCCATGATGACCGGGTGATCTACGTATCGAGTTTTTCCAAGACCCTGAGCAGCGCCTTGCGCGTGGGTTACCTGAGTGCCAGCGCGGCGATCATCGGGCAATTGGCCAGCCTCAAGACCTTGACCGGCTTCGGTACCTCGCGATTTGCCGAGGCGGTGGTGGCCACGCTGCTGGCCAACGGCACCTACCGCAAGTGGGTGCAGCGTTTGCGCAAGCGCCTGAATGCGCAAATGGCTGCCACGTTGCAGGTGCTGGAAGACGAGGAGTGGGAGGTGTTCACTGCTCCGGCCGGCGGGATGTTTGTGTGGGCGCGGCCGGGGTCGGGGGATCGGTCGCGGTTGCAGGCTTGTGCGCGGCGGCTCGGGGTTTTGTTATCACCGGGGGCGCTGTTCAGTCCAACCCATGAGCCCTGCGACTGGCTGCGCATTAATGTGGCCTATGCGGCGGATCAACGCGCCTTGGCGTTGTTCCGGGCCATGGGCCCCGCCAGATCGACCTCGACCATTCTGAAAACGACGAGCGTGTAGCTTTTTGCCATTATTGTGGCGCCAACGACTTGTGCTCAGTGCCTTGTGGTTGCGAATCTCGCCTGTGTAAACCGGGCTCGATGGCAATTGCCATTGCAAGAGGATTCAAGTGCAATGATTTCGGCCGTGCAACGACAATTCGCCAACCTCGGTATGGCAAAAAAACTGGGCTTGGGCTTCACCCTGGTGCTGCTGTTGACGGCGGTGGTCGCGGCGATCGGCGTGTGGTCCCTGCAAACCGTTGGCCAGCGTTTCGAAGGCCTCAAGGCCATGTCCTCGCTCAACAGCGGCTTGCTCAAAGTGCGCCTGATCGAGCAGGACTACGCGCTGCATGCCGACCCCAAGGCCGTCGACGCGCTGCATGAAAGTGTCGACGCGTTGGCGGCCCTTGCCGCGAGCCTCAAGGCCCAGTCGGCGACCAATGTGCCGGTCATGACCGACGTCGAGCAGGCCCTGGCGGCGTACCGCAAGGCGTTCGATGAGTTTGTCGAACTGACCCAGACCAAGGACCTGGCGTTGGAAATGGCCAGTTGGTCGGTGTCCAGCGTGGCCAATAACCTCGATGTGCTGCAAGCCGGGCTGGCAGATGACGGTGCCTATGGCCTCAAGGAAAGCCAGGGCAAGGAGGGTGCCGAATTCATCGAGCAGGCGGGGCAAGTCAGCCAGGTGTCGCGCCTGATGCTGCAAGCCATGAACGAAGCGCGGGTGCGCCTGGACCAGAGCCGCAAGGTGAGCGAGGAAGAAATCGAACAGGGCAAGATCGAGCAGGCCGACCAGGCTTTGGCCCAGGTCGAGCAACTGAAGACCTCGGTCAAGGACCCCGGCTACCAGACTGTGCTCAACGAAGTGTCCGGGCATATTGCCGCCTTCAGTGAAAAACTCGGTGAGTACACCGGCTTGCTGGCCCAGGAGAAGGTGGTCTACAAACAGCTGCATGACCGGGCGGGTGAGGTAGTCAGCCGGGTCAACCAGGCGTATGACGCTGAAGACCAGTCCATGCAGGGGCAGTTGAAGAAAAGCGCGATGCTGATCATCGGCTCGTCGGCCCTGGCCTTGCTGGTGGGGTTGATTGCGGCGTGGGTGATTACCCGGTTGATCGTCGCCCCGCTGCGCAGTGTGATCGCGGTAGCCCAACAGATTGCCGCCGGCGACTTGAGCGGGCGCATGGAGGTCAGCCGTCGCGATGAAATCGGCCAACTGATGCAGGCCATGCAACAGATGGGCAACGGCCTCAGCCAGATGGTCAGCGGCCTGCAAGCCGGTATCGAGCAACTGGCGAGCTCGGCGCATTCGCTGTCCAGCGTCACCGAGCAGACCAACGTCGAGGTCAGCAGCCAGAAAGAAGAAACCGAGCAGGTCGCCACGGCGATGAACCAGATGACCGCCACGGTACACGACGTGGCACGCAACGCTGAAGAGGCCGCGCAAGCTGCACAGACCGCAGACGACAAAGTCGACAGTGGCCAGCAGGTGGTGCGCCAAAGTCTGCAGCGCATTGAATTGCTCGCCACCTCCAGCACCAGTGCCAGCGCCAGCATCGAGAGCCTGAGCGTCGAGATCCAGAATATCGGCACGGTGTTGAGTGTGATCAAGAGCGTGGCCGAACAGACCAACCTGCTGGCCCTCAACGCCGCCATCGAAGCCGCCCGTGCCGGCGAGCAAGGGCGTGGCTTTGCGGTGGTGGCGGATGAAGTACGGGCCCTGGCCAAGCGTACCCAGCAATCCACCGAAGAAATCGAGCGCCTGATCAGTAGCTTGCGCAGCGCGGCCCAGTCGTCGGTGCAGCAGATCCAGCAAAGCGGGGAGCTAGTAAAGCTGGCGGTGAGCGACGCCCTGGAAACCGAGAGTGCCCTGGGCAGCATCGCCGTGGCGGTGTCGTTGATCCAGCAGATGAACCAGCAGATCGCCGCGGCCGCCGAGGAGCAAAGCTCAGTGGCCGAAGAGATCAACCGCAGTGTCACCAGTATCCGCGCCAGTGCCGATCAGTCGGCGCTGAGCATGCAGGGCAACGCCGCGTCGAGCATCCAGCTGGCGCAGTTGGGGGCGGAGCTCAAAGGGATGGTGGGGCATTTCCGCCTGTGATCGCCGCGTTGGCGCAGCGATCACAGGGAAGGGGGGTCAGGCGTTGTTGGCGAGGAAGGTCAGCAGCGCTTCGTTGACGAAGTCCGGATTTTCCCGGGCGCTGATATGGCCCGCCTCTGGAATCAGGATCAGGCTGCAGCCAATCAGGCCGGCCATTTCCTCGGACTCGGCGGGTGGGCGTGGTTTGTCCTGCTCGCCACACATCACCAGGGTGGTGTCGGCGTCCAGGCGTGGCAACTGCTCCAGCACAGCCTCGCGACTGAAGATCAAGCGGCCCAGGGGCACGATGCTCTGCAGCAGGCGCTCTTTGGAGTAGCCCTGCAATTGCCTGCGAAAATCCTGGTACAGCGCTGATTCGCGGTCGATACCCGGGCGGAAAAAGATCGGTGCGACCACGTCCAGCAAGGGCTCAGGGATGGCACCGGCGTCTTCGATCATCTTGAACAGCGAGAAATAGTACTGGCGCGTGGCTTCGGGCTCGGCGCCCAGGTACGTGTCCATCAGCACCAGGCTGTTGATGCGCTGCGGCGCCAGCAACGCCAGGCGTGCGCCCCACATGCCTCCGACGGAGAGCCCCACGAGGTTGATCTGGGGGATATCCAGTTGGTCCAGCAAGGCCAGGGCCTGGCGCGCGAGGTCGTCAAGAGAGCGGGTGTGCGCCGGCAGTGGGCCGGATTCGCCATGGCCCCACAGCTCGGGCACGATCACGCGGTATTGTTGCGACAGGGCTTCGATCTGCGGCGCCCACATGTCGGCGCCCCATAGGTAGCTTGAGCCCAGCAGGACGACGGGGCCTGAGCCCTGGTCGACGTAGTGCAGTGGTTGTCCATCAATGACGGCGACAGGCATAGCAGGCCTCTGACTTCGTGGAGTAAGGGGCACTTTTGTACGCTAGTCGGAGGCGGGGGGATAGATGCAAAGTGATGGCATATGGCGAACTGGGTTTGCCACAGGGGGCGTCTGGGGATGGTGCTGGACCACAAGCCACAGCTATCTAACTGTCACCCCGAGATCCAAACTGTAGGAGCTGGCTTGCCTGCGAAGGCGGCCCGACAGCCGACCACAATCTAACTGTCATCCCGCGATTCAAAAATGTGGGAGCTGGCTTGCCTGCGAAGGCGGCCTGACAGCCGACCACAATCTAACTGTCACCCCGCGATTCAAAAATGTGGGAGCTGGCTTGCCTGCGCAGGCGGCCCGACAGCCGACCACAATCTAACTGTCACCCCGCAATCCAAAAATGTGGGAGCTGGCTTGCCAGCGAAGGCGGCCCGACAGCCGACCACAATCTAACTGTCACCCCGCGATTCAAAAATGTGGGAGCTGGCTTGCCTGCGAAGGCGGCCCGACAGCCGACCACAATCTAACTGTCACCCCGCGATTCAAAAATGTGGGAGCTGGCTTGCCTGCGAAGGCGGCCTGACAGCCGACCACAATCTAACTGTCATCCCGCGATTTAAAAATGTGGGAGCTGGCTTGCCTGCGAAGGCGGCCCGACAGCCGACCACAATCTAACTGTCACCCCACGATCCAAATGTGGGAGCTGGCTTGCCTGCGAAGGCGGCCTGACAGCCGACCTAGATGTTGGATCTTACCGGGTACATATCCGTTATTTAGGTAAGGGCTGCTATGGGTTCCGCCCTTACGGCGGCTCACTTTTGAAAAGCGCAAAAGTAAGCAAAACGCTCTTGCCCCAACACTCGGCACCTCGCTTAGGCTCGGTGTGCCCGTAATCCGACAGGTATTTGGGGGGCCGCCGCCACGCGCCATCCATGGCGCGGGGCGGCTAAACCGGCATCCCTGCCGGTTTACCCCCCAAATCCCTGTCGAATTCCGGCCAGCGTGTTTGACGGGGCGCCTAAGATCAAAAGCGAGATCAAGATCAAGATCAAGATCAAGATCACGATCAACAGCGACTCGCTTTGCATCGTGGTTTGGGGGTGGTGGTTACAGCGTTGTTAGGCACCTATGCACTGAGAGGGCATCATTAGTCGTAAATAACTTTTTTCTTCCACTCGGCGTCGGCGTCGACCACCTTGAGGCCTTCGGTCAGTTCGTTGACTTCGTCTTCGGCCGGTTTGCTGTTGGTCAGCACGGTGGAGTTGGCGCGGGCCAGTTGGGCTTCCAGTTGTTGCAGTTGTGCGCTGTAGATCACCGGCTCCGGCTGTTTGCGCAGGTACTGCACGCCACGTTCGAAGGCCAGGCGTGCCTGACCCGGTTGGCCTTGTTGCAGGGCGTGCTGGCCGAGGTTGTTGAAGAATTCGATGTGCAGCAACACCAGGATATGGCGGATTTCCCTGATCCAGTGCTTGGCTTCGTTGGCCGGCAGGAAACCGTCCTGGGCCGCGCGGGTGACTTGGCCATGCAGGGCTTCGAGCAGGAAGCGCACGTCCTTGGCCTTGGCTTCGGTCTGGATCGGCGCGGGTGGGTTGTTCACCGGGATGGATTCACCCTGGGCCACCAGCGTATTCAGCTCGGCAATGCGGGCCTTGATCGGTGCGCTGCCTTTGTTGAGGTTCAACAGGCGCTGGTTGACGTTGAGTTCCAGGCGAGTCAGTAACAGCTTGAGCGCCGGGGTCATCAACTGGCCGGGGAAGGTCTCGGTGATTTCACCGCAGCGGCGCAGGCGATCGTTGAGTTCGATCTCGGTGCGCTTCTTTTCCAGCTTGTTGTTTTCCACCACGTGGTTCATGTAGCCAATGGCGATCAGTATTGCGATCCCGGCTATTACCAGCAGGGTGATCATGAGTGGTGTCACCGGTGTGACCTCTTTATAGGGTTTACAGTGGAGTGTAGTGACTGGGCCATCCGGCGGATAGGACTGATCGACCAGTTGCCCGGGTACTTTGCTTCTATATAGAAAGGCGTTCCCTGCATGGATGCACATTGCCATCATTTGCTGGAACGAACTATAGCGTCTTGTCGGGCGCCAGAATATAGGCGTCAAGGGCCGGACGGGCAGAATGCCCGCCAGGGCCCGGAAAGCAGGGCGAAGTCATTGATTTAAATAAATTTATCCTTGGGGGTTGACGACCTTTCAATCCATCCATAGAATGCGCGCCACTTACAGCGTAAAGCACACAGCGAAACGCGGTAGGGAGTGAATGTTGTACGTGTGTCCCCTTCGTCTAGTGGCCTAGGACACCGCCCTTTCACGGCGGTAACAGGGGTTCGAGTCCCCTAGGGGACGCCAATATGCGGGAATAGCTCAGTTGGTAGAGCACGACCTTGCCAAGGTCGGGGTCGCGAGTTCGAGTCTCGTTTCCCGCTCCAAATTTAAGCAGTATTGCCTTCGGGTGGTACTGAGTGAAACCAGGGCATAATCTTCGGATTTAATCTCTGGACACTGAAATACACACCATGTGTTTCAGTTGTGTGTCCCCTTCGTCTAGTGGCCTAGGACACCGCCCTTTCACGGCGGTAACAGGGGTTCGAGTCCCCTAGGGGACGCCATTTGCGGGAATAGCTCAGTTGGTAGAGCACGACCTTGCCAAGGTCGGGGTCGCGAGTTCGAGTCTCGTTTCCCGCTCCATATTCAATGAAAACGCCGATCAGCGATGATCGGCGTTTTTGTGTGTGCGTGATTTGTGCGCAAACGCCGCAGGCCTGCTGCGGCGCCGTTCAGTGCGCTGTGAGGGGTTCCTGCCCGGGCATGAAAAAACGCGCAAACAGCTCGGATTGAGACTTGATGTTCAGTTTGTTGTAGAGGTTGCGACGGTGGACTTTGATGGTCTCTGTCGACAGGTTCAGCTTGCCGGCGATTTCTTTGTTGGAAAAACCGCTCAACAGCAACCTGAGCACATCTTTTTCCCGCACAGTGATTTGTGCGCCCAATTGCACGATGGCCTCTGACCAAGGCGGCGGCTCGGCCTGGCTTTTTTCTGCATCGCTCTCAAAGCACATGCGTTGATGCATCAATGCCATCACCCAGGGCTTGATGATGTCCAGCGTGGTGATCTGCTGCGGGCTGTAGCGCACGTTGCTGCCCAATGAAATGCACAACGTTCTGTCGGCATCAAGCTGGACGTTGTATTGCACCTCATCCACGCTGACGTACTGGGCAAAATATTGGTGGTAGTACTCGGTGGTCAGGAAGTGCTCCGGCGCAATGTCGGACAGGTGAAAAAAACCACTCTGCGGCTGCTCTCGGTTGGCGATGTAAAACGGGTCCAGCAGGTACAGCCCCTTTACATAGCGCTGGGTCAGCGCGTCCACTTCATCCGCATCGGCGACTTCGGTCATGCTGATGACCCGCACGTGTTGGTCGCTGAAGATCAGCACCACCCAGTTGTCGAGCTGCATGTATTCCTTTAACACGCGAACCAGCGAGCTCCAGAAGGCCGGGCGGTTGAGCTGCATGATCAGCGTCCCGGCCGACCGATGCCAGGCCAGGTTGTGAAGGTCGAGCGACATTTACTACCCCTTTAGGGTTAGTGATGCGTTGAACGGGGCTAAGTACTTATAGGTATTTACTAATCGGACGTGCCGAGTATATTCACCCCCCAATGGATGAAGGCCATGATGGCCTGTCGTTTTTGACAAGGATAGCTATATGAGTCAACCCCATTTGCGCGGCATTTTTATGTCTGTGTTGGTCTGCCTATGTGTCAGTGCGCCGGTTTCGGCGGCCGAATCACGGGTCAACCTGTACAACTGGTTCGGGCTGATCGCGCCGGAAACGCCGAAGGAATTCGAGCAGAAAACCGGTACCCGGATGCACTTGGATGCCTTCGACAGCGCCGAGATCATGCAGAGCAAGGTCATGGCCGGACGCACCGGGTATGACGTCGTCGTCGCCACCTCGAATGTCTTGCCCAGCCTGATCCAGGCCGGCGTGCTTGCACCGTTGGACCGCTCCCAACTGAGTAATTTCTCGCACATCGATCCCGAAATGCTGGCGCTGCTGTCCGCCAACGATCCGGGTAACCGGTATGCCGTGCCGTATTTGTGGGGCACCACCGGCATTGGTTATGACGTGGACAAGGTCAAGGCCGCCCTGGGCGACGATGCCCCGGTGGACAGCTGGGACCTGATCTTCAAGGAAGCGAACATCAGCAAGCTCAAGTCGTGTGGCGTGGCGATGCTCGACTCCCCGAGTGAAATCATTTCGATCGCCTTGCATTACCTCGGGCTGCCGAGCAACAGCCAGAACCCTGAGGACTACCAGAAAGCCCAGGCGTTGTTGCTGAAGATCCGCCCTTACGTGCTCTATTTCGATTCATCCAGAACGGATGCTGACTTTGCCGACGGCAATATTTGTGTGGTGGTGGGCTGGGCGAGCGGGGCGCTGACGGCGCAGGCCATCAATGAAAAAAACAAAACCGGCCGCAAGATCGCCTACAGCCTGCCGCGTGAAGGTGGGCTGGTGTGGTCGGAAAACTTCGTGCTGCTCAAGGATGCGCCCCATGCCCGGCAAGGCCTGGCGTTTATCAACTACATGCTCGACCCGCACGTCATAGCCAAGAGCTCCAACCACACGCTGTACCCCAACGCCAACAAGGATGCCACCGAGTTGGTCGAGCAGAAGTTGCGCGACAACCCCTGGATCTATCCGTCCAAAGAGACCATCGCCACCTTGGTGCCCCTTGAGCCGCTGCCCTTGAAGTTGGAGCGGATCCGCACGCGTGTGTGGACCAAGGTGAAGAGTGGGACGTGATCGAGTGAATGAATAGGCATGTCCAGCGGTTGGCTATGCAGCTGTCGCAGACGTTCCAGTCAAGGAGATTAATCATGGGCCAAGGCTATTATCAGCGTGACGTGAAGTCGAACGATGACAGTGCGTACAAGGAAATCGAAGAGCAGATCGGCCACTGTACGCCCGAACAAGCCTGGGCCATGTATTACGTCTCGGCGGGCATGGTGCGTGAGTACATCACGCGGGCGGTGATGGAGCATATTGGCCGGGGTAACCGGGCGTTGTTGCTGGAATTCCCGGAGCTTGCCCGGGCCGAAGAGAAATCCCGCTTCCTGCTGCCGCTTTGACCGAATGCCGATCAGTGATGATCGGCATTTTTTTGCGCGTGTGCGTGCGCGTTCGCCGCGTTGGCCAGGCGTAATGTAGCCTCGCGGATCTCGTCCTGGTTGAGTGAGGCGAAGCCCAGGCGCAGCGCATTTTCTGGCTGGTCCAGCGGCGAAAATTGCCGGCCACTGCGCACGACCAGCCCATGGTCCACGGCGGTTGCCACCATCTGGTCGACGTTTATCTGATCGTCGAACCGCACCCACAGCGCCAGCCCGCCTTCGGGCTCCCGCACGCTGATCCGCTCACCAAATGCCGCATGCAGGCATGTCTGCAAGGTTTCGCGGCGTGCACGGTATTCCTTCGATACCCGGCGCAGGTGCTTCTTGAGTTCGCCGTTGTTGATCAGGTCCGCGAGCATCTTCTGCGCCACTGCATCGGCGTCCCCCAGCATCAATGCAGCGTTGCTGTGCAGGGCTTCAACCACCGGCGCGGGGGCGACCACATAACTGCAGCGAAACGTTGAGCCGAGCGCCTTGGATAACGACCCGACATAGATCACATGGCGTTGCGAGCGGTCGCTGGCCAAGGGCAGGTAGGGCCGTCCGTTAAAGTGATATTCGTGGTCGTAGTCTTCTTCGATGATGCAGAAGTCGTGCTGCGCCGCCAATGCCAGCAGCTGTTGCCGCCGTGCTGCGTGCAGGCTCACGGTGGTAGGGAATTGGTGATGCGGCGTCAGATAGATCATCCGCACGTTATGTTCGCGACACAGGCGGTCGATCTGGTCCGTTCGACAGCCTTCGTCGTCTACGTCCACCGTGACCAGTTGCGCGCCCAGCTTGCGAAAAATCTCCCATGCCGGCGGGTAGCTCAGGCGCTCCACCAGTACCACATCGCCTGGCTTGAGCAGCAGGCTGGCGGTCAGGTACAGCGATATCTGGGTGCCTTGGGTCAGGCAGATATTCTCGGCGCTGACCGTCAGCCCACGGTTATTGCGCAGCATCTCGGCCAGCGCGCAGCGCAGCTCATAGCCGGTGCCTTCACTGCCATAGCGCACGGTGTTGGAGGCAAAGCTGTTGCGCAGGGCATTGCGGTAATAGCGATGCAGGACGGCTTGGGGCAGCAAGCGGTGGTCGCTGGTGCCGTTATCGAAAAACAGCGCCCCCTGCCGATGCTGCAGGGCCGTCACCTGGGCGTTCTGGGTGAAATACGGGGCGTTCGCCTGCGCCAGGATGGGCGGTGCGAAGGACTGCTGCGCGCGACTCGGCAATGGCTTGGGCGTCAACTGCGCATTGACGAAGGTCCCGCGACGCGGCTCGCTGACCAGCCAGCCTTTGGTCAGGGCTTCTTCGTAGGCCAGGATCACGGTCTTGCGGTTGACGTCGAGCAACTGCGCCATTTCCCGCGTGCCGGGCAGCAAGGTGCCGGGCGGCAAACGGCCTTCCACGATTGCAGTCACCAGGCCTTCGGCAATCTTGTGGTAGGACGCCTGGCTGCCACTTTCGTCCAGCTTGAGCAGCGGGCGCCATTTTCGCATCTGGACCATCTGAAGTATCCAAAACTGGAGGTTTTAATGGGCCTATTCTAGCGCAACAATCAAGCCTCACTCACCCCGAGGTTGTTATGAATACACGTCATGTCATCGAACTGTCCCCCTCGGGGAAAACCTTTGAGGCCGGTGACGAGCTGTTGCTCGATGCGATGCTCGCCAATGGCCTGTCCGTGCCGTTTTCCTGCCGGCGCGGGGCCTGTGGATCGTGCAAGGTGGTGGTCGCAGAAGGCGAGTACCGGGCCAAGCAGCTGGCGCCAGGTGCCCCCGCGCCGTGCTATCCGTTGGCGGCGAATGAAATGCTGTTGTGCCAGAGCCATGCCTGCGGCGACATGCGCCTGGAAATCCCCGGCTGGTCGCTGGACACGCCGGTGCTGATGGTCGAGGCACAGGTCGTGAGCAAGCGCGCGCTGGCCCCCGACATTGTTGAGCTGGTGGTGATGCCGGATAGGCCATTGGCGGTGCGGACGGGCCAGTACCTCAAGTTCCGACTGGTTGACGGTGACTCGCGGTGTTTCTCGATCGCCAACCTGCCGGCCGAAGACGATGGGCGCCTGGTCTTCCAGATTCGCCGGGTCAGCGGCGGGCTGTTTTCCGAGGCCATCCTCGGCGACCTGGAAGCCGGCGATCTGGTGCAACTGGAAGGACCTTTTGGTGCCTGCACCTGGCAGGACACGGACGACAGCCCTGTCGTCCTGTTCGCCACCGGCACCGGTTATGCGGGCATCAAGCCGATACTGCTGACTGCATTGGCACGCAACATCGAGGTCACGCTGTACTGGGGCGGGGCGCAACCGACGGACTTTTATGACCGTGCCTTCCTGGCTGACGCGAGTGCCGAGCATCCGCGATTTTGCTGGCATCCGGTGCTGGCGTCGCAGGGCAGGGTGCAGGAGGTTGCGTTGAGTCACGGGCATGCCTGGGAGCACGCTCAGGTGTACGCGTGTGGTAACGGCGCAATGATCCGCCAGGCCCGCGAGCAGTGTCTCGACGCAGGTTTGCCGGCTCACCGGTTTGTCGCCGAGGCCTTTGTGCCGAGTGGGCGCTCCGGCGCGCAAACGCCGTCACCCGCGTTTGACCCGATCTGGGAAAAAGTCGGCCCGCGCTACTCGTTTGACGGCATGCTGGCGGCCCGTGACCAATCCATCCGCGCCCTGGCGGCGATCGCCAGTCGCCTGAAGGTTGGCATGACCACCGGCGAAGCCCTCGACATGGCCGCCGAACAACTGCAGGCCATGGGCGCGTCCCACACGTGGCACCCGACGTACATCCGCTTTGGCGACGACACCGTACGCCCACCGCGCGAAGGCATTGACCGCCAGCGCAGGCTGCGCGCCACCGATATCGTCGTGGTTGACCTGGGCCCGGTGTGGGACGGCTATGAAGGCGACTACGGCGATACTTTTGTGTTCGGTGAATCGCCGCTGCACCTGGCATGCAGGACCGCACTGCACGAAGTGTTCGACGAAACTCGCGAAGCCTGGTTGCGCGGCCTCACCGGTCGCGAACTGTATGACTTTGCCGAACAGAGCGCCGTGGCAAAAGGCTGGAGGCTGGCGCGTAATCTCGCAGGCCATCGCCTTGCGGATTTCCCCCACGCGTTGTTCGAGAGCAAGGTGCTGGCGGAGCTGGAGATCCCGCCGAGTGAAATGGCCTGGGTCCTGGAAATCCAGCTGTGCCATCCCACGGAACCGGTCGGTGGTTTTTTCGAGGATATGTTGATGCTGCAGGCCTGAAGAGCCCGCCGTTGCGGCGGGCTCGCTTGCGTCAGCGCTTGAGGGTCAGAGCTTCGGCAACTGGCCGATACGGCCCATCATCTCGGTGACGATCTGCAGGTCCAGCAGGAACTGGTCGACGGTCTTGAACTCGTTGTCGGTGTGCCCGGTGTACTTCACTTCCGGACGCGCCAGGCCGAATTGCACGCCGTTGGGCAGTTCATGCACGGAGGTTGCGCCGGCCGAGGTGCCGAACTTGTGCTCCATACCCAGGTTTTCGGTGGACACTGCGAGCAGGGCCTTGACCCATTCGCCTTCAGGGTTACGGTACATCGGCTCCGCGACCGAGTAGGTGAAGTCCACCTTGACCTTGGATTGCTTGTCCCAGGCGCTCAGTTTGTCGGCAATCTCGGCCTTGAGTTTCTCCGGCGACTTGCCCTTTGGCACCCGCAGGTTCACCGCCAGCTTGAAGGCTTTGTCATCCAGGCCGACAAAGGTCAGCGAGGTGGTCAGCGGCCCCATGAACTCATCGGAGAAGCCCACGCCCAACTTGCCGCCCAGGTAATCCAGGCCCCAGTTGTCGGACGCATAACGCGCGGCGTCAGTGATGTGGTTGTGCTTGAGGGCGATTTTGCCGTCGACGCTGTGGATCAGCTCCAGCATGCGCGCGACCGGGTTGACCCCAGACTCCGGCTCGGACGAGTGAGCGGACACGCCGGTGACCGTCAGCTTGACGTTTTTGCCGTCGACCTTGGCGGCCACTTCAAAATCGCCACCGTTGTTCTTGGCGTATTCAGTGCCGGCTTTTTGCAGGCTGGCGGCCAATTCGGCTGGCTTGTCGGTGACAAACGTCGCCACCGACGCCGACGGAATCTGGTTGGTGGCCATGCCGCCGGTCATCGAGATGATTTCCGCGCCTTTGCCTTCACCCTTGCGACGCGGGAACGTCGCCATCACCGTGCCGTAGCCTTTTTCGGCAATCACCACCGGGTAGCCACCGTCCAGTGCCAGGTTGTATTGCGGTGTCGGATTCTTTTCGAAGTAGTAGGGGATCGCGTCGCCGGAAGTTTCTTCGGTGGTGTCCACCAGCAGCTTGAAGTTGCGCGCCAGCGGCAGCTTCTCTTCCTTGATCACTTTCATGGCGTACATGGCGACCACGATGCCGTTCTTGTCATCCTCGGTGCCACGGCCATACATGCGGTCGCCGATCAGCGTGACTTTGAACGGGTCGAGCTTGGTGCCGTCTTTCAGCACCCAATTCTCCGGCGTCACCGGCACCACATCGGCGTGGGCGTGGATGCCGACGACTTCATCGCCGCTGCCTTCCAGGGAAATTTCGTACACACGGTTATCAATGTTGCGGAAGTTCAGGTTAAAGGCCTTGGCCAGGTCCTGGATCTTGCCGGCGATCTTGATGAATTCCGGGTTCTTGTACTGCGGCACACCATCGACGTTAAAGGTCGGGATTTCCACCAGCTCGCGCAGGGTTTCGGTGGCGGCCTTGCCGTACTTCACTCGGGTGTAGATACCGAGCAGGCGATTGATCTCGTTCTGCTGATCCGCGCTCAAGGTTTTGTTATCAAGAAACGCACTGATCGCCGGGCCCACGTCACTGGTCTTGCCCAGGTCGCCCTTGGCCAGGGTGCCGAGGAAACCCCGGAAATCGGTGACGGAGGTTTCGTTGAAATGCTTCAGAATCGCTGTGCTTTGGTCTGGAGTGATGTTGGCGAAAGCGGGGCTGGTGATGGCCGAAAGGCTCGCCGCGAACAGGGTGGCAGCGGCCAGTTGCTTGAGTGGAAAGTGCATGGAGAGACGCATTCCTTTGCAGGTAGTAAGTGGGAAGTTTCTGATCAAACTGTCAGAAACATTTCCACACACTACCACTGCGAAGGCGTGGGAGGGGAGATGCGAATGAAGGAAATATCGTACTTCAATAAAAAACGCCGCGTCTTCATGAGCGGCGTTTTTGCAGGGTCAGCGAGCAACCAGATACAAGGTTTGCTTGAATCTGCCGTCGGGCATGGGTTCGGAATTCATGTGTCCTGTAAAACCTCCATACTTCCCGGTGCTGCCCAGAATGGCTACGGTGGAAAGGCCTGTTTCGTGCTCTTGTCCGCCTACGACAATGGTACCTACGATATTCCCGGTGGCATCCCTGAATATCAATGTCCACTGACACTGGCTGTGAGCACCAGGCAGTGTGGTGACGCAGTAGCCGCTGTTGCTGCCGATGTCCTGTCCGCCCTGATCCTGCAACGGTTGGTCATAGACAAACAGGTCGCCTTGGGAGGGGCCCGGTGCACCTGTATCCACAGGCGTCTTGAGGCCCCGAGTACCATCGGCATAGGTGACCAGCATGACTGTTGGCGAGTTGTTGACGCAGGCGCTGAGGGAGATAAGCAGAAGCAGTGCGCACAAGGTGCGAAGGGTAGCGGTTTTCATGGCTGTGCTCTCGTGTGGGTGGGCTCCGGGCGCAGCACCGCTAAAGCTGCGTCCGGAGCCTGAAAAGGCTAGCCGCCAATTGCCAGAATTCAAATGTCCGCAAGCCGATTTCGTATCACAAGGTTCCCGGGTGCGGAGCCGCGTACTCAGCCGTCACACCCAACGCCTTGGCATACGGCCCATCCCACAACTGCTCATGCAATGCCCCGACACGCTTGGCCATCGCTTCGCTGCGCATCACCACTTCCAGATTGCGCGAATTATCCAGATACCCGCCCAGCCAGTTGCTGGTGCCGATCCAGGCAACCTGTCCGTCGATCTCCATGGTCTTGCTGTGGATTACTCGCGCATACGGGATAAAACCTTGCTTGGCCTCGGGGAGGGTGACGATTTTGATCTGGACGTTAGGCAGCACCGCCAAGCTTTTGAGGTAGGGCAGTTCCAGCGTGTCGGTATTCCAGTTGGACACCATCAGCTTGATCGACACCCCACGTGCCGCCGCCGCACGGACGGCATTGTCGATCACCGCGTAGTACGGGCGGGTCTTGTCCGGTCCGTAGGACAGGGGGGCGTAGTCCAGCAGTTGCACGCGCACTTCGTGTTTTGCTTCGCTCAGTAAACGCGGCAGTTCCAGCTGTGAATCGCCTACGCCCGGTGGGTTGTAGCGTTGCGGGCTAGCGACCAGGTAGTTGCCGGTGCGTGGTGGTTCGTTGCTCATGGCAGGCAGCGGCACCGGTTGGTTGTCGGTCAAGGCCTGCTGGGCTTTCCAATCCTGCTCGAAGATCGCCTGCACCTGGCTCACCACGGTCGAGTTGGTGATGAGCAGCCCGGTTTCGTGGATGTGTTCCAGGGAGCGCCAGTCGAAATTCTGGCTGCCGACAAAGGCCTGCTTGCCATCCACCACCAGGTATTTGGCGTGGATGATCCCACCGCTCACGCGCGCGTAGGGCAACACGCGAAAGGTCAGGTTGGGGATCGCCCGCAGGCGTTCAAGGGTGGAGGCTTCCGACAACTTGATGCCTTTTTCTTCCAGCAAAAAGCGAATTTTCACACCGCGCTTACCGGCGGCTTCCAGGCGTTCGATCACGCCGTCCATCACCGAGCCTGGGTGATCGGCAGCGTAGAACTGGCCGATTTCGATGTGGCTTTTTGCGCCGTCAAACAGCTCGCTCCACACTGGGCCGGGCTGGCGCAAGTCGTCGGTGCCGAGGGCGGTATCCACCGGCACGGTATGCACCAATTCAAAACCCGGAATCGAAAAGTCCGCCTGGGCCAGCGGACTTATCAGCAAGCCGGCCAAGCCTGCGATGCGCAATTTCAAGGAAACAGACATAGGGATTCCCATCACAAAAGAAAGCGGGCGCATTGCGCGCCCGCTTGAACGTTTACGCCGTGCGGCTATGCAGCGGCGTTGGCACCAGGTGCGGCAGTTCACTCTGCACGCGGGCACCGGTGGCGGCGCGGATCAGCAGGATTTTCAGCTGGTCGTTGATGCGCTCCAGGCTGTCCTGGAAGAAGTTGTGGAACACCACGCAGAACAGCGCGATGGCGATCCCCAGGCCGGTGGCGAACAACGCCGTGCCGATGCCACCAGAAATCTGCCCTGGGTCGGACACACCGGCCGTGGCCAGCGCCTTGAAGGTGTCGATGATGCCGAGGATGGTGCCCAGCAAGCCCAACAGCGGCGCGGCGGTGGTGATCGTTTCGATGATCCACAGGCTGCGGGCCAGCGGTGCGCGGGTGGTCAGGTACTGGGTTTCGATGACGTCATCCAGGTCCTTGCGCGACCCTTGCGACGCTTTCTGTGCCAGGACCGGCAACACCATGTTCAGCGGCAAGCTGTCACGGCGCGTCAAGCTTTCGGGCAGGTCGCGCTCGCTGTGTACGTGGGCGCCGAGCACCTCGGTCAGCGCGCGGGCCTGGCGGCGTACGTAAGCGAAGTAGATACCGCGCTCGATGGTGATAAAGATCGCGATGGCCATCGCGGCATACATCACATAAAAGGTGATGTCGTGGAGCAGGTTCATGTCCATGTTCAATTACCTCGCCGTCAGAAATTGGCTTCCAGGGAAACCGTCACAGTGCGTTCCAGGCCCACGATGTAGGCCGGGTCGCCGTCGCGGAACCCACCGTAGGTGGCCGCGTTGGTCTTGGTGGTGTACACGCCGTCCAGGTACTTCTTGTCGAACAGGTTGTCGACGTTCAGGCGCAGCGTTGCGTCCTTGACCACCTTCTTGTCCACCGGCAGGTAGATACCGGCGCCGGCGTTGAACACGGTGCGCCCGGAGATGGCTTCGTCGTTGGTCAGGTCGCCGTAGAGCTTGCTGGTGTACTTGCCGCCGAAGGTGCCGTAGAAGCGGCCGTCGTCGTAGCCGATGTTGGCGGCCAGCATGTTCTTCGGCACGTTGGCGAACTGCTTGCCGCTGGTGGGCAACAGGATGGCTTGGCCGGCGTTGTAGACGGTCAGGTCGTCCTGCTGTTCGGCCTTGGTGTAGGTGTAGGAGGTGTAGTAGTTGAAGTGGTTGGGCAGCAGGCCGCTCCACTCCAGTTCCAGGCCGCTGTTGTTGACGGCCCCGGCGTTGATGTCGGCGAAGTCACCGTTGATGTCGCGCGACGACACCTGGCGGTCCTTGAACTGCATGTAGAACAAGGTGGCGGCTACGGTCATGTCGTCATCGGTGTAGCGCCAGCCCAGTTCGTGGTTCCAGCTGGTTTCCGGCTTGGCGTCGATAGAGCCGGCGCCCTTGTCGTACAGCACGTAGTTCTGCGGGATGCGCATGTTGCGCGACAGGCTGTAGAACAACTGGTCGCGCTCATCCAACTGGTATTTGAGGCCGACGTTGGGCAGCAGTTTGTTGTAGGTCTGGTTACGTTTTTCCGCCTGCTCGGTGAGGCTGCCGTGGTTGGTGCCGTCACGCTTGACGTTCATGTAGGCCAGGCCCGCCACCAGGGTCCAGTCCGGGTTGATGTACCAAGTGTCCTGGGCCCAGACCTTTTGCGCTGGGGTGACGGTAAAGCGGTCGCGGCCCTGGATGGTGTTGCCATTGGCATCGACCACGGCGTCGTTGGAGTCCGGCCAGGTGTCGACCGGTTTGCCGCTGGCCTTGAGCGGAATGAACGGTTGGGTCTGGCTTTGGCGTGCGCGCTCGTACCAGTAGCCCACTTGCACGCTGTGATCGCCCAGGTCCCAGTTCAACTTGGTGGTGATGCCCGGACGCCAGGTCTGTGTGCGCGAAGGGCGGTAGTACACGCCGCTGTTCGGGGTGCCATCGGCATTGTACTGGGCGCCGGTAGGCAGGTTGCCCAGGTCGAATACACCGCCCTGGTTCGAGCCACGGTTCAGTGCATAGCTGGACGAACCGACACCGCTGCCGTTACCCCAGTAGTAATACGGGATCACCGACAGTGCGAGGTTGTCTGCCAGCTTGAACTGGGTGTTGAGCACGGCGGTGAAGGTCTGGAAGGGGTTCTGCGCCAGGGCGTAATAGCTGTTGTACTTGCCGTTGCTGCCCACCGTAGGCGTGGCCGGGTAGGGGTCGTACTTGCGGCCGTTCTGCTGGTACTGGGCCTTGGTCAATTGGCTGTAGCTGTTGTTGTCCTGCTCGTGGTACTTGAGGATCAGGTTGGCGGTGTTGCCATCGCCAGCGTCGAAGAAGCTGTTCCACTCGACTTTGTCCGCGCGCACGGCGCCCGAACCGCGCCACATCTGGCCTTCGGTATGGGACGCCGACAACCAGTTGCTCAGGCCATTGATCTCGCCGGTGTTGAGGCGGGCAAAGGTTTTGCGCGTGGCGTTGCTGCCCATGATCTGTTTGACGAACGCACCGGTTTCCTTGGTCGGGCGAATGGTCACGATGCCGATGTTGCCGCCGCTGGAACCGATGTGCGGGCCGTCGGCTTCCGCCGAGCCCTGGGTGACGAAGATCTGCTCGATGTTTTCCGGGTCGCCCAGCAGGTTGGAGTACAGCGCGTAGTTGCCGGAGTCGTTGATCGGCATGCCGTCAACCGACATGCCCACCTGGTCGGAGTTGAGGCCGCGCATGGTGAAGCGAAAGCCCGACAGGCCGGTGGCGTCTTCGCTGGAGATGTTCAAGCCCGGGGTGTATTTGAGCTTGTCCACGGCGTTACCGGTGGCGGTCTGTTTATCCAGCGCCTCCTTGGTCACGGTGGAGCGGCCCTTGATGCTTTCTTCCTGCACCATGTAGCCGCCACCTGCCGTGGCCTTGCCCTGGACCCCAATGGTCCCGACGTCGCTGTCGCTGGTGTCGGCCATAACCATGCCATGGCCCATGCTTGCGGCAACGAGTGCCAGATGAATCCGTGTGAACCTCATCACTGTCGTCCTGGTGTCGGGTGCTTATTGCACGCTGTAGTTGAAGGTGGCGGTGAAGCGCTGCTCATTGCGCCCCCCGAAGGCTTGCTCGGGGAACGGCTTGACCTGCTTGATACGGCGCAAGCTGTTGGTGGCGGCCCGGTTGAGCAACATGCTCGAGGCCTGGGTCTGCAAGCCGGAGTCGAGAACCCGACCCTGGCGGTCTACCAGCAACCAGATCACCACTTCGCCGGTCGGGCGTTCGAGGGAGGCCTGGCGGCCGGTGGGGTATTGCTTGTAGGTGTCCAACTCATTGCGCAAACCCTTGAGGTAACCGCCTTCCAACGCTTGGCCGTCGACTTTGGGGGGGGCCGGCGGCGCCGGCGTTGGCGCAGCCTGGGGAACGGGCGCGGGTGCCGGTTTGGCGGCGACCGGTGGTGGTGTCGGGGCGGGCGTTGGCTTGGCAGCCACTGGCTTGGGCACAGGTTTTGGCTTGGGCTCAGGCTTGGGTTTCGGCAAGGGTTTAGGTGGCGGCGGTGGCGGGGCCGGCTCGGACTCTTCATCCTCGATCACCGGCGGTGGCGGCTCTTGTTCCACCACCGGCTCCGGGATCACTTGCGGCTCTGGCTCGACCAGCGCCAACTCGACCGCCGACTCGTCATACACCGGCTCGACCTTCAACGTCTGGGACTGGATACCCAGTGCAATCAGCACCAGGGCGATCAGGGCCGGCACACTGCCGAGCAGCTGACGCGCACGAAACAGGACGTACATGATCAGGACTTACGCGTGGCGATGGACACGGAGGTAAAGCCACCCAGGCGCAGGGTGTCCATCACCTCGACCAGGCGCGAAACCTCTACGCCTTTGTCGCTGTTAACGATGATGGTCGACTTGGTGTCGGGCTTCTCGGCAGCCTTCAACGCCGGTACCAGCGCATCGACTGTCAGGTCCTTGCCATCCAACTGCAGTTGGCCTTCGAGACCCAAGGTGAGGATGAATTTGTTCTGTGGCTTGAGCTGCTGCGAACTGCTGGCACTCGGCAGTTGGGTCTTCATGCCGAGGGCCGGAATCACGTTCAGGCTCACGAGTACGAAAAACACCAGGAGGAACATCATCACGTCGATCATCGGGATCAGTTCGATGTGCGCCTTGCGTTTTTTCGGTTCGTCCCAGGTTCTCATTCCGTTACCCCGTTATTGAATTAGGGGCGACACGCTAACAACCAAAAATGACCGATTGGTTAACTTTAATTGACGTTTTAAGGGCTCTAGGACGCGTCTTACAGGTGAATCGCAAGTCATTTTTGTGACGTAACAGAATTGACATACGGCAGGGGCATTCTCAAAAACTTTACATCGAGGGCCCCCGGAAATGAGTAGTGAACTGCCACAGTTGTCCACCCCGCGACTGTTAATGCGCGCCCTGGAAAAACACCAGGCCGACAGGTTGTGCGCCCTCGCCAACGGCCCGAAGATCGCCGACAACACCGCCAGTATTCCATCGCCCTACACTCTGGAAACGGCGCAGGATTTTATCGACGGCATGCAGGAGAAATATCGCTCGACGGGGCTGTTGAGCCTTGGCGTGCATGTGCGTGACACCGGCGAGTTGATCGGTGTTGCCAGCTTGCGCATCCATGCAGATCATCACTATGGGCACCTAGGCGGCTGGGCGGCGGCGGACGCGCGCAACCTGGGGTATGCCACCGAAGCCGCGACCGCGTTGATGGACTACGGCTTTGCCGAACTCGGCCTGCATCGCGTGGGCAGCCAGTGCTTCAGCCGCAACAAGGAATCGGCGCGGGTCATGGAGAAAATCGGCCTGCAATACGAAGGCTGCAGGCGCGGGGCGTTCTTCAAGAACGGCGTGCATGAAGACCTGCTGGTGTTCGCCACCCTGCGTGAGGATTGGGAGTACCGGCTGTGAGGGGCGAGGTGGATCATGGCCGGCGCCGGGTACTTGCCGGGCTGGCGGTCGCTACCACCTTTTCGATCCTCAGCCCGTTTGCCCGCAGTGCCGGGGTGGAGTATCCGTTCACCCTGGGCGTGGCCTCCGGAGATCCGCTGCCGGATGGGTTTGTGATCTGGACGCGCCTGGCGCCGCTGTTCAATGCCGCGGACGGTCGTGGTGGCTTGAGCCGTTCAGTGCCGGTGCGTTGGCGGGTTGCCAGCGATGCGGCGATGACTCGCGTGGTGCGCCAGGGCGAGGTGATGGCCAGCGAGCGCTGGGCGCACTCGGTGCATGTGGAGGTGGCGGGACTGGAGCCGGGCAGGCCGTATTGGTATCAGTTCGAAGGGCTCGGCGCGCAAAGCCCGGTGGGGCAGTCGCGCACGGCGCCGGCGTTGCATGCCATGACGTCGGCCCGCTTGGGGTTTGTCTCGTGCTCGCATTGGGAACGTGGCTATTTCAGTGCCTATCGCCACTTGGCGCAAGAACAGCCCGACCTGGTGTTCTTTCTCGGCGACTACATCTACGACAGTTCCTACGCGGCGGACTCGGGCAAAATCATTCGCCCCCATGGCAGCGGCAATGCGGTGAGCTTGAGTGACTACCGCAACCGCTATGCCTTGTACAAAACCGACCCGGATCTACAGGCCCTGCACGCCGCAGCGCCCAGCGTCGTGACCTGGGACGATCACGAAGTGCAGAATGACTACGCCAACCGCTGGTCCCAGGACCCGAAGATCCCGGTCGGGCAATTCTTGCAGCAGCGGGCGGCGGCCTACCAGGCTTACTACGAACACATGCCGCTGCGTGCCAGCAGCCTGCCCAAAGGCGCGGACATGCGCATTTATCGGCGCCTGGACTACGGGCAGTTGGCCCGTTTTCATGTGCTGGACGGCCGACAGTATCGCTCCGAACAACCCTGCATCTTGGCCAATGGCAGTCACCAAGGGCATATCGCCGACAACCTTTGCCACGATTTGCGCGACCCCGGTCGTACGATGCTCGGTTGGCAACAGGAAGCCTGGCTGGATCAGGGCTTTGCCCAGTCGAAGGCGCAGTGGAACATCATCGCCCAGGACCTGCTGGTCGCGCCGCTGACCCAGCGCGACCTGACCAATCACAAGCCGGGACGCTGGACCGATGGCTGGGATGGCTACATGGCCAACCGCTCACGGATGCTGGCGTCCATCGAGCGCCATCGTGTCCAGAACCCGGTGTTCTGGGGTGGCGATATCCATTCGTTCTGGGTGACGGACTTGCATGCGGATGCCAGCAACCCGGACTCGCCGGTGGTTGCCACCGAGTTCGTCGGCACGTCGGTGACGTCTGATGGGCCGCCCTTTGAGGCGTTCAGCAAGATTCTGCCGCTCAATCCCCATGTGAAGTTCTTCGACAGTCGCCAGCGCGGGTATGTGTCGGTGGAAGTGGAGGCGCAGAAGATGCTGACGCACTTTCGTGTGATTACCGATCCGCGCGACCCTGCGGCGACCGTTTCGACCTTGAAATCATTTGTGAACGAGTCCGGCCGACCCGGCGCAGTCCTGTAGGCGCCGGCAAGCCGGCTCCTGCTGGGGTTGTGGTGATTACAGCGGCGCGGTTTCGTTGAGGCTGTAGCGCACGGACAGCGCACCCTTTTTTTCGGAAAGGGCCAGGATGGTCACCTGGCCCAGTTCACCCAAGGTTTGCACGTGGGTACCGCCGCAGGCATACGCGGGCAACTCGCCAAAGCCGACTTCCCGGGTGCCGTCTTCCAGGTTCATATGGCGCGGGTAGTCTGCCGCGATCCATCGGTTGACCTGTTGCTGGATCGTCTCGGCTTCCATGGCTTGCGCGGTTTCGCCACGGATGAAGGTGATCTTGCCTTCGCCCGGCCAGTGATGGGCCTTGATCGGCATCCAACCCAGGGTCTCGCCCACGCTGCCGATCAAGTGCCCCGCGGAATGCAGCCGAGTGTGCAGCGCGCGACGCTGTTCATCCACCCGCGCAGTGATCGGGCCAGGTGCCAGCGGGCGGTCGACGTAGTGCACCACGCGATCGCCTTCCTGGATCACGCGCAGCACGCTGCTCTCACCGAGCCAACCGGTATCGAAGGGTTGCCCACCGCCCTGTGGGTGAAAAATCGTCGATTGCAGGATCACCGCAAACTGGTCTTCATGGGGTGTACAACTCAACACCTCCAGCTCGGCAGTCAGGTGGTCGTGGGTGAAAAACAGGCGCTCGGTCATGATCTACATCCGCATCAGGGTTCTACCGGCAGTATAAATAGTGCGTAGATGGGTGATAATCCGCTCAATTATCAATGGACCTGTGCACCATGAGCATCAATCTACCGTTGCCATTGCTGGGCGAAATGGCGATTTTCGTCAAAGTAGTGGAAACCGGCAGCTTCTCCGAAGCCGCCCGGCAAATGGGCGCCTCGCCTTCATCGGTGAGCCGCAGCATCTCGCGCCTGGAGAAGGCCCTGGCCACACGGTTACTGCAACGCACCACGCGCAAGTTGCGTTTGAGCGAGGGTGGTGAAGAGGTGTTCAAGCGGTGCCAGGAGATGGTCAACGCGGCGCGTTCGGTCATGGAGATCAGCGGCCAGTTCACCCATGAGGCCGAAGGGCTGGTGCGGGTCAGCGTGCCCAAGGCAGTGGGGCGCTTTGTGGTGCACCCGCATATGCCGGAGTTCCTGCGGCGTTATCCCAAGGTGGATGTGCAACTGATCCTTGAGGACCGGCAGGTGGACATGATTGATGACAACGTCGACCTGAGCATCCGCATCACCGACAGCCCGCCACCGGGATTGGTCGGCCGGCAGTTGCTGCCGATCGAGCATCTGTTGTGCGCGACCCCGCAGTACCTGGCCGAGCATGGAACACCGGGCCACCCCCAGGACTTGCTGGCACACAGTTGCATCTACCTGGGAGAGACGCCGGGGGATTCACGCTGGAAGTTTCGCCAGGCCGGCAAGGCGGTGACGGTCGCAGTGCGCGGGCGTTACGCGGCGAACCACACAGGGGTGCGGCTGGATGCGGTGTTGCAACATGTGGGCATTGGCAGCTTGCCGTACTTTACGGCGCGGCATGCATTGGAGGAGGGGCGGTTGGTGCAGGTGTTGCCAGGGTGGGACTTTATTGCGTCGTACCATGGCGAGGCATGGTTGCTGCATTCGCCCACGCGGTATCTGCCGCCGAAGTTGCGGGTGTTTATTGATTATCTGGTGGCGTGCATGGCGGAGGAGCCGACGTTGCGCAAACGGTAGGAATGCGGTCGAAACTGTAGGAGCCGGCTTGCCGGCGATTGGCCCTTGAACCCAGTGCAGGACTCAAGGCCGCCATCGCCGGCAAGCCGGCTCCTACAAGGGAATCAGTGCTTGCTTTGGTCGTCCGGCATGGCCAGCAGCTGTTTTTCCTGGTTCCAGTCGAACGGTTCGTCGTTCTGTTCGGCTTCGAAGCGACGTTCTTCCAGGGCTTGGTACAGGTCCAGTTCTTCGTCGGGCATGAAGTGCAGGCAGTCACCGCCAAAGAACCACAGCAGGTCGCGCGGCACCAGGTGGGCAATTTGCGGGTAGCGCAGGATGACCTGGCTCATCAGGTCCTGGCCCAGGTATTGGCTTTCGATCGGGTCGATCGGCAGCAGGGCGCGCAATTCGTCGAAACGCTCCAGGAACAATGTGTGGCTTTCCTCGGGCACCTGTTCGGCTTCGCCGACGGCAACCAGGATGCTGCGCAAGTGGTCGAGCAAGACGAGATGATCGGCAACGACGTTGGACACGAGATAAGTCCTCTAAAGCAAAAACGGGCGCGAGAGTATATAGCTCTCGCGCCCGTATTTATATGACCGCTCGACTCAGCGGACCTTGCCCTCAGCCTGGGTCAGGTCTTCCTTGCTGAAGTCATCCACGTCGATCACCTTGCGCCGCGCTGCTTCAGCGTCATGCAGGGTTTGCGCTTCGGCGGGTTGCAGCACGCCGGCGTGCAGCGCCGCATCGATAGCGTGTTCCCCGGCAGTCGGCTTGACCTGGCCGCTTTTGAGCGCGGTGTGCAGTTTTTTCTGCAGCGGATGGCTGGCGCCGAGCAGGTCGTAGGCATGTTGCAGGGCGCCCACCGGGTCCTCCGCCGATTGCGGGCGGTAGCAGCCGGCCAGCAACTCTTCCAGGGTCGGATCGCCTTTGGCACGGCCGATCACCGCGGCCACTTCGGCATCCAGTGCATCGGACGGCCCGGTATGGCGACGCCCGAACGGGAACACGATGACCCGCAGCAGGCAACCCAGCACCTTGTTCGGGAAGTTGCTCAGCAGTTCATCCAGTGCACGCTCGGATTCACCAAGGCTTTCTTCCATGGCCCAGGCGAACAGCGGTTCCAGGTGGTCCGGCGAATCCAGGTCGTGGTACCGCTTGAGTGCAGCCGACGCCAGGTACATATGGCTCAGCACATCACCCAAGCGTGCCGACAGGCGTTCGCGCCGCTTCAGCTCGCCACCCAGCAGCATCATGCTCAGGTCGGCCAACAGCGCGAAGGCGGCAGCCTGACGGTTGAGCGCGCGGAAGTAACCCTGGCTCAAACGATTGCCCGGAGCCTTCTCGAAATGACCCACGCCGAGGTTCAGCACCAGGGTGCTGGCGGCGTTGCTCACGGCGAAGCCGATGTGTTGCATCAGCAGGCCGTCGAATTCCTTCAGCGCCTGGTCGTGGTCTTCGCGGCCGGCCAGGGCCATTTCCTTGAGCACGAATGGATGGCAACGGATCGCGCCCTGGCCGAAGATCATCAGGTTGCGCGAGAGGATATTCGCGCCTTCCACGGTGATGAAGATCGGCGCGCCTTGCCAGCTGCGACCCAGGTAGTTGTTCGGGCCCATGATGATGCCTTTGCCGCCGTGCACGTCCATGGCGTGGCTGATGCACTCGCGACCGCGTTCGGTCAGGTGGTACTTGAGGATCGCCGAGAGGACCGACGGTTTTTCCCCCAGGTCCACGGCATTGGCCGTGAGCATGCGTGCGCTGTCCATCAGCCAGGCGTTGCCGCCGATGCGCGCCAGGGCTTCCTGGATACCTTCAAAGGCGGAAAGCGGCACGTTGAATTGCTCGCGCACCTGGGCGTATTGGCCGGTCACCAGGCTGGTGAACTTGGCCGCGCCGGTGCCCACCGCAGGCAGGGAGATCGAACGGCCCACGGACAGGCAGTTCATCAGCATCATCCAGCCCTTGCCGAGCATTTCCTGGCCGCCGATCAGGAACTCCAGGGGGATGAACACATCCTTGCCGGAGTTGGGACCGTTCATGAACGCGGCGCCCAGGGGCAGGTGACGACGGCCAATTTCCACGCCGGGCGTGTCGGTCGGGATCAGCGCCAGGCTGATGCCCAGGTCTTCCTCTTCGCCCAGCAGGTGGTCCGGGTCATGGGCCTTGAAGGCCAGGCCCAGCAGGGTCGCGACGGGGCCGAGGGTGATGTAGCGTTTTTCCCAGTTCAGGCGCAGGCCGAGGGTTTCCTTGCCTTCCCATTCACCTTTGCAGATCACGCCAGTGTCGGGCATGGCGCCGGCATCGGATCCGGCCAGCGGGCCGGTCAGGGCAAAGCACGGGATGTCATCGCCACGGGCCAGGCGGGGCAGGTAGTGGTTGCGTTGTTCGTCGGTGCCGTAGTGCAGCAACAGCTCGGCCGGGCCGAGGGAGTTGGGCACCATCACGGTCGAGGCCAGGTCGCCGCTGCGGGTGGCGAGTTTCATCGCGACCTGGGAGTGGGCATAGGCAGAGAAGCCCTTGCCGCCATATTCCTTGGGAATGATCAGGGCGAAGAAGCCGTGGGTCTTGATGTGTTCCCAGGCCGCCGGCGGCAGGTCCATGGCCTGGCCGATTTCCCAGTCGCTGACCATGGCGCAGAGTTCTTCGGTAGGGCCGTCGATGAACGCTTGTTCTTCTTCGGTCAGTTGGACCTTGGGGTAGGCCAGCAACTTGTCCCAATCGGGGCGACCGCTGAACAGCTCGCCGTCCCACCACACGGTGCCGGCGTCGATAGCGTCGCGCTCGGTCTCGGACATCGGCGGCAGGACTTTCTGGAACCAGCTGAACAGCGGTTTGGTGAAGTATTGGCGACGCAGGTCGGGCAGCAGCAGGGGAGCGGCCACGACGGCGATCAACACCCAGAAGATCAGCAGCAGCCAACCCGGTGCGTGGCTCCAGGCACCCATCGCCAGCAGGTAGACGGCGACCACACCCAGTGCGGGCAGCGGGGCGACGCGGCGGTGTGCGAGGTAGGCAATGCCGATTACCAGCACCAGTATCCACAACAACAGCATATTCAATCCTCCGTGAAACCAGGGGCGAAACCACCAGGGAGCTTAGTCGGCATCCGAGCAAGCGGGGTGATCAGGGTGTTACAAGTTGTACTGGGAGCACCTGGCAACAGGCGCCGACATTTGGCCGATTCGTCGTTATCGCTGTGGCAGACCTGTCGTTAAACTCCAGGCTTACCCCGGAGATCACGCTCATGGATATGTACCTGAGTCCCAGCCGCTTCATCGATAGTGACCACCCTGCGGTGGTGGAGTTCGCCGAAAAACATCGCGGAACCCGCGCGGCTTCTAGTGACCAGGCAGTCAGCCTTTACTACGCCGTGCGTGAGGCGATTCGCTACAACCCCTACACCTTCAGCCGTGACCCAGGCACCTTGAACGCCAGCTTCGCCCTGGCCAGCGGCGAAAGTTATTGCGTGCCCAAAGCCACCTTGCTGGCGGCCTGCGCCCGCCACTGCGGCATCCCGGCGCGCATCGGCCTGGCGGACGTGCGCAATCACTTGTCGACGCCGCGCCTGCTCGCCTTGCTCAAGAGTGATGTGTTTGCCATGCACGGTTATACCGAGCTTTACCTGCAGGGTCGCTGGGTCAAGGCCACGCCCGCGTTCAACCAGCAACTGTGCGATGTGTTCGACGTTCCGCCGCTGGACTTCGACGGCGTCAACGACAGTGTCTTCCACGCGTTCAACCGCCAGGGCCAGCGTTCGATGGAATACGTGGTCGACCACGGGCAATTTCCTGACGTGCCCGAGGCGTTTTTCTTCGCGCATATTCAGCAGTGTTATCCCCACTTGTTCAGCGAGGACATGCCGACCCTGCTGGGCGATATGCAGAGCGATTTAAGCCGCGCGTGAACCGGCGTATGCTGCTGCGTTCATCAAGCCATGTTCATCAACAATAAGGCGCGGTCATGCTGAAAATCTGGGGTCGTAAAAATTCATCAAACGTCAGGAAGGCACTGTGGTGCGCCGAAGAACTCGGCCTGGACTATGAGGCAATTGATGCGGGCGGGGCTTTTGGTGTGGTCGACACGCCGCACTACCGCGCGTTGAACCCCAATGGCCGGGTGCCGATGATCGAGGACGGCGACTTTGTGCTGTGGGAGTCCAACACCATCGTGCGCTACCTCTGCGCCAAGCAGGCCTCCAACTGGTACCCGAGTGACCTGAAGGCCCGCGCCAACGCCGAAAAATGGATGGACTGGACCACCTCCACCTTTGCCGAACCGTTCAAGATCGTGTTCTGGGGCGTACTGCGCACCCCGGCGGAAAAACAGAACTGGGACACCATCCACGCCGGGCGCCAGGCCTGCATCGATGTGCTCAACACCGTCGACCAGGCGCTCGCTACACAGCCGTATCTGTCGGGTAAGGAGATCGGCATGGGCGATATCCCCCTGGGCAGCTTCATCTACGCCTGGTTTGAAATGCCCATCGAACGGCCGGCAATGCCCCATCTAGAGGCCTGGTACCAGCGCCTGCAACAGCGCCCGGCCTACCGCAAGGCGGTCATGACTGCGTTGACTTAATACCCACTATTAATACGGGTGACTGTACTTGTGCGGCGCGGGCAAGCACCATGCTTGTCATGCGCCGCCGTTGAACTACCTGGGCTGCGCCCCCATCTACTCTTTCTATTCCCTTCTTTGGTGCGTATTCCGATATGAGTTCCGCTCTGTCCATCCGGCAGCTAACCAAAACCTACGGCAACGGTTTCCAGGCCCTGAGTGGTATCGATCTGGACGTCGCCGAAGGTGACTTCTTCGCCTTGCTCGGCCCTAACGGCGCCGGCAAATCCACCACCATCGGTATCCTCTCCACGCTGGTCAACAAGACCAGCGGCTCGGTGAATATCTTCGGTCACGACCTGGACAAATCCCCGGCGGCGCTCAAGCGCTCCATCGGCGTGGTGCCCCAGGAATTCAACTTCAACCAGTTTGAAAAGACCTTCGACATCGTCGTGACCCAGGCGGGCTACTACGGCATCCCGGCGAAAGTCGCCAAGGAACGCGCCGAGCAGTACCTGACCCAACTGGGCCTGTGGGACAAGCGCGATGTGCCTTCGCGTTCGTTGTCCGGCGGCATGAAGCGCCGCCTGATGATCGCTCGCGCACTGGTGCACGAACCGCGCCTGCTGATCCTTGATGAACCTACCGCTGGTGTGGACATCGAGCTGCGTCGTTCGATGTGGACCTTCCTCACCGAGCTGAACGAGAAGGGCATCACCATCATCCTCACCACCCATTACCTGGAAGAGGCTGAGCAGCTGTGCCGCAACATCGGCATCATCGACCACGGCACCATCGTCGAGAACACCAGCATGCGTAACCTGCTGGGTCAGTTGCATGTGGAAACCTTTTTGCTCGACTTGAAGAACAATCTGTCGGTGCCGCCGCAATTGCTGGGCTACCCGAGCCGGCTTGTCGACAGCCACACCCTGGAAGTGCAGGTGGACAAGGCCATGGGCATCACCGCGCTGTTCACCCAGTTGGCGGCCCAGCAAATTGAAGTGCTGAGCCTGCGTAACAAAACCAATCGCCTTGAGGAGTTGTTCGTGTCCCTGGTGGAGAAAAATCTGGCGAAGGTGGCGGTATGAGTTCCGAACTGCAACCCAACCTTGTCGCGCTGCAAACCATCGTTTATCGCGAAGTGAAACGCTTTACCCGGATCTGGCCGCAGACCCTGCTGCCGCCGGCGATCACCATGGTCTTGTACTTTGTGATCTTCGGTAACCTGATTGGCCGGCAGATCGGCGACATGGGTGGCTTCACCTACATGGAGTACATCGTGCCGGGCCTGATCATGATGTCGGTGATCACCAACTCCTACGGCAACGTGGTCTCGAGTTTCTTCGGCAGCAAGTTCCAGCGCTCGATCGAAGAACTGATGGTGTCGCCGGTGTCGCCGCACACCATCCTGATTGGCTACACCCTGGGTGGCGTGCTGCGCGGGCTGATGGTGGGCGTGATCGTGACTCTGCTGTCGTTGTTCTTCACGCATTTGCAGGTGCATCACCTTGGCGTCACCATTCTGGTGGTGGTGCTGACTGCGACGATCTTCTCGCTGCTGGGCTTCATCAACGCTGTGTTTGCGCGCAACTTCGATGATATTTCGATCATCCCGACCTTTGTGCTGACGCCGCTGACCTACTTGGGCGGGGTGTTCTACTCCATCACGCTGCTGCCGCCGTTCTGGCAGACTGTGTCGCTGGCCAACCCGGTATTGCACATGGTCAACGCCTTTCGCTACGGCATCCTGGGGGTGTCGGATATCAAGATCAGCGTGGCGATCACCTTTATGATCGTCGCCACGGTGGTGTTGTATATCGGCTGTGCGCGGTTGTTGGTGAGCGGGCGTGGGATGCGTACCTGAGCAGCGATCTGCAATGAAAAAACGGCCTCAGATGAGGCCGTTTTTTTTTGCACCGCTGTGGGAGTTGGCTTGCCTACGAAGGCGGCCTGACAGCCGACCTGGATGTTGGATCTGATCGGGTACATATCCGTTATTTGGGTAACGGCTGGTATGGGTTCCGCCCTTACGGCGGGTCACTTTGGAAAAGAGCCCCAAAGTAACCAAAGGGCTCTTGCCCCAACACTCGGCACCTCGCCTAGGCTCGGTGTGCCCGTAATCCGACAGTGATTTGGGGGGCCGCCGCCACGCGCCATCCATGGCGCGGGGCGGCTAAACCGGCATCCCTGCCGGTTTACCCCTCAAATCCCTGTCGAATTCCGGCCAGCGTGTTTGATGGGGCGCCTAAGATCAAAATCAAAAGCAAGGCGGCCTGACAGCCGGCCTGAGTGGTTGGATCAAAGGCAGGTAGGTGTAGGAGCTGGCTTGCCGGCGATGCAGGCGGCTCGGTACCGCAGGTACACCCCGCGTTATGCCATTGCCGGCAAGCCGGCTCCTACAGGGGAGGTTCAGGCGTTGAGTGCCAGTTCGATCAGGGCGTGCAGTTCTTGCACTGTCAGCGGGGCGTTCGAAAATAGAATGCGAAACACCGTTGGCGCTGCGATCAGGTTGATCAGGTGGTCCACGCTTGGCGGCGTGCTTTGCGGGTAGCGATCGACAATCGCCTGCAACTGCCCACTCAGGATGCTCACGCAGTATCCCGGCGTGATCGTGCACTGCAGGTCGCGCATCATGTTGCGGCCCGGCTCCGAACTCATTTCATCCAGGTATTGCTCGGCCCAGGCCTGCAGGTCGCCGCGCAGGCTGCCGGTGTTGGCGGGTTCGCTGTCGGGGCGCATGCGTGCCAGGGCCACGTCCGCGAGCAGCACGGAGAGGTCGCCCCAGCGCCGGTAGATTGTCGAGGGCGTGACGCCTGCGCGTGTGGCAATCATGGGCACGGTGACGCTGGAGCGCTCGTGGGCTTCCAGCAGTTCACGCACCGCCGAATGGACGGATTCTTGTACCCGGGCACTGCGGCCCCCCGGGCGAAGGCCTTCTTTTATCGCCATGTTTGTGACCTTAACACAAAGAATTTGCTTTAAGCGCTGGCGGGTAGCACACTCTGCAAAAGCAAAATATTAGCTTTAGCGGAGCGTGTGCATGTCCAGTCCTGTTTCCCATCGTTCCAGCCTGGTGTTTCTCGCGATCACCTTGCTGACCTTCCTGGCCGCTTCGAGTGCGCCGACGCCGTTGTACCACCTGTATCAGGAAGGCCTGCATTTTTCGGCAGGCATGCTGACGCTGATCTTCGGTGTCTACGCCCTCAGCCTGCTGGCGGCACTGTTGACCGTCGGCTCTTTGTCGGACCACCTGGGGCGCAAGCCGGTGATTTTTGCTGCGCTGCTTCTGGATATGCTGGCGATGCTGCTGTTTATCAATGAAGGCAGCGTGGCCTGGCTGATTGCCGCCCGCACGTTGCAAGGGTTTGCCACTGGCATGGCCACCGCCGTATTGGGCGCGGCACTGCTCGACACCGACCGCCAACAGGGCCCGCTGGTCAACAGCGTGGCGCCGCTCTTGGGCATGGCTTGCGGGGCGATGGGCAGCAGTCTGCTGGTGGAATTCGCGCCCCTTCCGACCCAGTTGATCTACTGGACGTTGCTGGCCTTGATGCTGTTGCAGGCCCTCTACGTATGGCGCCTGCCGGAAACGGTGAGCCGCATCCCCGGCGCACTGGCGTCGCTGCGCCCAACATTGCATGTACCGCCCCAGGCGCGCCGGGCGTTGTGGCTTTCATTGCCGGTGGATGTGGCGGTGTGGGCGATGGGTGGCTTCTACTTGTCACTGGCCCCGTCGCTGGTGCGGGCCGCCACCGGGTCTACCTCCAACCTGATCGGTGGCGGCCTGGTGGCCGTGCTGACCCTGAGCGGCGCGTTGATGATCTTTACCTTGCGTAATCGTCCGGCCGACAAGGTGCTGCGTCTCGGCGCCGGCTTGCTGGCCATCGGTGTAACGCTGATCCTCACGGCGGTGCACAGCGCCAGCCTGCCCCTGTTCTTCATCGCCACGCTGATCGCCGGCAGTGGCTTTGGCGCGGGCTTTCTTGGCGCCTTGCGCAGTGTGGTGCCGTTGGCCTTGCCCCACGAGCGCGCGGGGCTGATGTCGGCGTTCTATGTGCTGAGCTACCTGGCGTTCTGCTTGCCTTCGTTACTGGCGGGCAACCTGATTCGCAGCTTTGGCCTGATCGCCACCACCGACGGCTACGGCGCGGTCCTCATCCTGCTGGCTGTCGGTGCGCTCATTGCCTTGCTGTTGCAGGATTCGGCGCGCGTGCGGGCGACGACAGGCGGCTGATGGGTAATAATCAGTGCCCGTATCCGCCTGATCGAGATTCGCGCATGAAGATCATCCGCAGCAAGGACTTCACCGGCAGCCGTGCCTGGGAGGCGCTGGACATCGCCAACATGAATGGCATCACCACGCGCCTGCACTGGACCGACCAGCCGTATCGCTGGCATATCAACGACGGCGAAGAAGTGTTTGTGGTGCTCGATGGCCGGGTGCAGATGCACTACCGCGACAATGGTTTCGAACAGGTGGCGGAGCTGGGCGTCGGGGACATCTTTTACGCCAGCGTCGGCACCGAACACGTGGCCCACCCGCAAGGGCCGGCGCGGATTCTGGTGATCGAGTGCGAAGGCAGCGTCTGACGATATATAGGTAAAGTAGATAACAGATAGAGATATTACCCGTTATATAGATATTCGATTCGGTTCTACCATGGTCTCACCCTCATGCGAGGAAGAGGATTGCCATCATGACCTGTTCGAATAGCATCAGTTACAAACCCTTCAGTCACCTGACCCGTCCACGGGAAGTGATCCGCCAGTTCACGCCGAACTGGTTTGCCGCCACCATGGGCACTGGTGTGCTCGCACTGGCCCTGGCGCAGTTGCCAGTCAACCTGCCTGGCCTGCACGCCATCGCCGAGGCGTTGTGGTTGTTCACTGTTGGCCTATTTGTGTTGTTCAGCGTGTTGTACGCGGCCCGCTGGGTGATGTTTTTCCACGAGGCGCGGCGCATTTTCGGTCACTCCACCGTCTCGATGTTTTTCGGCACCATCCCCATGGGTCTCGCGACGATTCTCAACGGCTTGCTGTTATTTGGCCTGCCGCGCTGGGGCGCCGGTGTGATACCGCTGGCTGAAACCCTGTGGTGGCTGGACGTGGCCATGGCCCTGGCCTGCGGCGTGCTTATCCCCTTCATGATGTTCACACGCCAGGAACACAGCATCGACCAGATGACCGCCGTCTGGCTGCTGCCTGTGGTTGCCGCTGAAGTTGCCGCGGCCAGTGGTGGGCTGCTCGCACCGCACCTGGCAGACGCGCATTCGCAACTGGTGATGCTGGTGACCAGCTATGTGCTGTGGGCGTTTTCGTTGCCGGTGGCGTTCAGCATCCTGACCATTCTGATGCTGCGCATGGCCCTGCACAAACTGCCCCACGCCAACATGGCCGCGTCGAGTTGGCTGGCCCTGGGTCCCATCGGCACTGGTGCGCTGGGCATGTTGCTGCTGGGGGGCGATGCGCCGGCGATCTTTGCGGCCAATGGCTTGCCGGGTGTTGGTGAGATCGCCAACGGCCTCGGCCTGGTAGCGGGCATTACGTTGTGGGGCTTCGGCCTGTGGTGGATGCTGATTGCGGTGCTGATCACCCTGCGTTACCTGCGCGCCGGTATCCCGTTCAACCTCGGTTGGTGGGGTTTCACCTTCCCGCTGGGCGTGTATGCCCTGGCGACGCTGAAGCTGGCGAGCCTGCTGCACCTTGGGTTCTTCAGCGTTTTTGGCAGCGTGCTGGTGGTGGCATTGGCGCTGATGTGGCTGATCGTCGCCAAGCGCACTGTGCAGGGCGCCTATAAAGGTGAGCTTTTTGTTTCGCCGTGCATTGCGGGACTAGCGAATAAGTAAGCAGGATTAGGTAAAGTCGTGGCCTGAACGCTTTTACAAAAAACAGGCCACGCAGGAACACGGACGATGAGCCACCCCTCGCAATTCACCTTGCTGCGCACACGGCGTTTCCTGCCGTTTTTCATCACCCAGTTGCTGGGCGCTTTCAACGACAACATCTTCAAGCAATCGCTGATCCTGGCCATTCTCTACAAGCTCACTATCGACGGTGACCGCTCGATCTGGGTCAACCTCTGCGCATTGTTGTTTATCCTGCCGTTCTTCCTGTTCTCGGCCCTGGCCGGGCAGTTTGGCGAGAAATTCAACAAGGACGCGTTGATCCGCGCGATCAAGATCGGTGAGATCGTGATCATGGCCGTGGGCGCGACGGGCTTCCTCACCAACCACCTGGAGCTGATGCTGCTCGCGCTGTTTGCCATGGGCACTCACTCGGCGCTGTTCGGCCCGGTGAAGTACTCGATCATGCCCCAGGCATTGCATGACGATGAGCTGGTCGGCGGCAACGGCCTGGTGGAAATGGGCACGTTCCTGGCGATCCTGGCCGGCACCATCGGCGCCGGGATCATGATGTCGTCCACCCATTACGCCCCCGTGGTGTCCGTGGCGATTGTCGGCGTAGCGGTGCTGGGTTACCTGGCCAGCCGCAGCATTCCGCGCGCGGCCGCGTCGACCCCGGAACTGCGCTTGAACTGGAATATCTTCAGCGAATCCTGGGCCACCCTGCGCTTGGGCCTGGGGCAAACACCGGCCGTTTCGCGCTCCATCGTCGGCAACTCGTGGTTCTGGTTTGTCGGTGCGATCTACCTGACGCAGATCCCGGCCTACGCCAAGGAGTGGTTGTACGGCGACGAGACCGTGGTGACACTGATCCTCACGGTGTTCTCGGTGGGTATCGCACTGGGTTCGATGCTCTGCGAAAAGCTCTCCGGGCGTAAGGTCGAAATCGGCCTGGTGCCGTTCGGTTCATTCGGCCTGACGGTGTTCGGCCTGCTGCTGTGGTGGCACTCCGGCGGCTTCCCGCAGAACGTCCAGGCCAACGATTGGCTTGCCGTACTCAGCTACGGCCAGGCGTGGTGGGTGCTGTTCGATATCCTCGGCCTGGGTGTATTCGGCGGCTTCTACATCGTGCCGCTGTATGCATTGATCCAGTCGCGTACCGCCGAGAACGAACGCGCGCGCGTAATCGCCGCGAACAACATTCTCAACGCGCTGTTCATGGTGGTCTCGGCCATCGTGTCGATCCTGCTGCTGAGCGTGGCCAAGCTGTCGATCCCGGAACTGTTCCTGGTGGTGTCGCTGCTCAACATCGCGGTCAACACCTACATCTTCAAGATCGTCCCCGAGTTCACCATGCGTTTCATGATCTGGCTGCTCAGCCATTCCATGTACCGCGTGGAGCATCGCAACCTGCAGGCGATCCCGGATGAAGGCGCGGCGTTGTTGGTGTGCAACCATGTGTCGTTTGTGGATGCACTGTTGATTGGCGGCGCGGTGCGTCGGCCGATTCGCTTCGTCATGTACTACAAGATCTACCGCTTGCCGGTGCTCAACTTCATCTTCCGCACCGCCGGGGCGATTCCGATTGCGGGGCGCAACGAAGATATCCAGATCTACGAAAAGGCCTTCACGCGCATTGCGCAGTATTTGAAGGAAGGGGAGTTGGTGTGCATCTTCCCGGAGGGCAAGCTGACTGCCAATGGCGAGATGAACGAGTTTCGCGGGGGCGTGACGCGCATCCTTGAAGAAACCGCGGTTCCGGTGATTCCGATGGCGTTGCAGGGGTTGTGGGGGAGTTTCTTCAGCCGCGATCCGAACAAGGGCTTCTTTCATCGCATCTGGTCGCGGGTGGTATTGGTGGCGGGCGAGCCGGTGGCGGTCGAGTCGGCGACCCCGGCGCAGTTGCAGGAGAAAGTTACTCAGCTGCGCGGCACGGTCCTGTAGGAGCGCGGCTTGCCGGCGATGGCTATCTTTAGGCCGCCATCGCCCGCAAGCGGGCTCCTACAAGGGTTATGTGGAGATTTTCAGGCCAATAAGCCCACAAATGATCAACGCCACGCTGGCCAAACGGAACAACGCCATGGATTCCCCAAACAGGATAATCCCAGCGATCACGGTGCCCACTGCACCCACGCCGGTCCAGATGGCATAGGCGGTGCCCAGCGGCAGTTCCTTCATGGCGAGCCCCAGCAGGCCAAGGCTGATGGCCATGGCGGCAATCGTCAGGGCCGTGGGGAGTGGCTTGCTGAAACCGTCGGTGTACTTCAGGCCGACGGCCCAGCCGACTTCAAACAGACCCGCGAAAAACAGAATGATCCAGGACATGATGACCTCCTAACACTAGGTGGGGTCGTCCCCGGAGTAGTCGCTTGAGCGCGTCGCGGGGTCGTCCCCGCGAAGCGCGTTAGAGTGCCGAAAAGTGCTCGGCTGATCAAGTTTGCGGCGTGTTCTCCAGGGCGCGACGGTCTTCCTTTTCGCTCATGCGGCGGAAGTAAGTCGACAGCAATGCACCGGAGATATTGTGCCAGACACTGAACAGGGCACTCGGCACCGCCGCCAGCGGCGAAAAGTGCGCACTGGCCAGCGCGGCGCCCAGCCCGGAGTTCTGCATGCCCACCTCCAGCGCCAGCGACTTGCGCTGCGCCAACGGCAACTTGAACACGCGGCCGGTGAAGTAACCCAGCAGGTAGCCAAAGCTGTTGTGCAGCATCACCACGGCCATGATCAACAAGCCCGACTCGGCGATCTTCGCCTGGCTGGCGGCAACCACCGCCGCGACGATGATCACGATGCTCACCACCGACACCAGTGGCAGCACATCGACCGCATGCCGAACCCGATCGCCGAGCACGCGTTGCGCCAGCACGCCGAGCACGATCGGCAGCAACACCACTTGCAGGATCGACCAGAACAGCTCCATGAACGACACCGGCAGCCAGGCCGAGGCCAGCAGCCAGATCAATGCTGGCGTGAGCAGCGGGGCGAGGAGGGTGGTGACGGCGGCGATGGCCACCGACAACGCCAGGTCGCCACGGGCCAGCCAGGTCATCACGTTGGACGAGGTGCCGCTTGGGCAGCAACCGACCAGGATCACGCCGACGGCGATTTCCGGGGGGAGATGGAAGGCCTGGCACAGCAACCACGCCACGCCCGGCATGATCACGAAATGCGCAACCACGCCTAATGCCACACGCCAGGGGTGGCGGGCGACTTCGGCGAAGTCATCGAGTTTGAGGGTCAGCCCCATGCCGAACATCACCAGGCCCAGCAGCGGGACAATGGCGCTTTTAAGGCCAATGAACCAGCCGGGTTCGAGGAAGGCGACGACGGCGAAAATCAACACCCAGTAGGCGAAGGTATTGCCGACGAAGCGGCTCAAGGCGGCGAGTGCGCGCATGGGGATGTCCTTTTTTGTTGGATTCGATCAAATGTGGGAGGGGGCTTGCCCCCGATTGCAGTCTGTCAGTCATAGGTGTTTTAACTGACAGAATGCTATCGGGGGCAAGCCCCCTCCCACATTTTGAATTTCACACGGTTTAGATACCTTGCGGAGTCTCTTCACCGCCCAATGCTTCAACCAGCGCCGGCAAGAAGTCGCCAAACGTCAGCATCATCAGGGTAAAGCTCGCATCCAGTTGGCCCAGGGCTTCTTCACCGCCGTCCTGTTCGGCCTGGTCTTGCAGCAGGTCTTCGAACTTCAGGCGCTTGACGGTCATTTTATCGTCGAGCATGAAGGACAGCTTGTCCTGCCAGGCCAGGGCCAGTTGGGTCACGACTTTGCCGGTGGTCAGGTGCAGCTGGATCTCTTCGCCGGTCAGGTCCTGACGCTTGCAGCGCACGATGCCGCCGTCTTCGTGGGTATCGCGCAGTTCGCATTCGTCGAGGACGAAGAAGTCATCGGCCTGCTTCTGGGTGGTGACCCAGTCGGTCATGACCGCCGTCGGTGCGGTTTTTACCGTCAGTGGGCGAACGGGCAGGGTGCCGATCACTTCACGCAAGGTCGACAGCAAGTCTTCGGCGCGTTTCGGGCTGGCGGAGTTGACCAGGATCAGGCCTTGTTTCGGCGCGATGGCCGCGAAGGTCGACGAGCGACGGATAAAGGCGCGGGGCAGGAAAGCCTGGATGATTTCATCCTTGATCTGGTCGCGTTCCTTCTTATAGACCTTGCGCATTTGCTCGGCCTCGATCTCTTCGACTTTCTCTTTCAGTGCGTCACGCACCACGCTGCCCGGCAGGATACGTTCTTCCTTGCGCGCGGCGATCAGCAGGAAGTCACCGCTGACGTGAACCAGGGGAGCGTCTTCACCTTTACCAAAAGGCGCGACGAAACCGTAAGTGGTCAACTCCTGGCTTGCACACGGGCGCGCCAGTTTGGTGGCCATGGCCGCTTCCAACGCCTCGGCATCAACAGGCAGATCTTGGGTCAGGCGATAGATAAGCAGGTTCTTGAACCACATGGGGTGAGTCTCTCCTTTATACAAAGGGGGGCATTATTGTCTTGATAACGCCCCAGGCCAACCCTGCCTAAGCCATTGGAAGCTATCAAAAAAAAGATTTAAGAAAGTGCTTGCCAGACCCAGGGTCGCTCCGTAGAATGCGCGCCACACCGAAACGAAGGGTGATTAGCTCAGCTGGGAGAGCATCTGCCTTACAAGCAGAGGGTCGGCGGTTCGATCCCGTCATCACCCACCATTCGCTTCATGTGTTACGCGCAGCGGTAGTTCAGTCGGTTAGAATACCGGCCTGTCACGCCGGGGGTCGCGGGTTCGAGTCCCGTCCGCTGCGCCATATTCGGTTACCTGGAACGCTGAACGCCAGGTCACCACAGGAAGCCCGCTCATTGAGCGGGCTTTTTGCTGTCTGGGCTTTGCAAAAGCCGATAAAAACGCCGCCGATCATTTTCAATGATCGGCGGCGTTTTTTATTGGGGGCTAGAAATCCCAGCGGGTGGTCACCATGAAGTTGCGCGGCTCGCCGTAAGCGGCGGAGTTATAGAAGCCGATGTTGGTGTAGTAGTGCTTGTCGAACAGGTTGTTGACGTTCAGCGTGGCCGACAGGTTTTTGCTGACCTGATATTTGGTCATCAGGTCCACCAGCCAATAGGCATCCTGGGAGAACTCTTCGTATTGGCTGTGCGGGTTGTTGTAGATGTCCTGCCAGCCCACGCTTTGCCAGCGCACGCCACCGCCGACGGTCAGCTTGTCCAGGTTGCCCTTGAGCTTGTAGGTGGTGAACAGCTTGACCTGATCTTCAGGTTCGAAGGTGGAGATCTTCTCGTCCTTGTCGTCGCGCACCACCTTGTGGGTGTAGCCGGCCTGGAGTTGCCAGCCAGGGGCAATCTCGCCGGACATCTCCAGCTCATAACCTTTGGTGACGGCCTTGCTGCTCTTGTAGGCGTAGTTGTTCGGGATGGGCGTCTGGTTGTTGTACTCGTCATCCGACAGTGCGCGATTGGATTCGTGGATTTCAAAGTAAGCCGCGCTGGCGTTCAAGCGACCGTCGAAAAAGTCGGCTTTCATGCCCAGTTCCCAGTTCTGGCCTTCGTCCGGCTCAAGCAGCTTGTTGTCTCGATCGCGGTTGTAATTCTCCTGCGGCATGAAGATATCGGTGTAGCTGGCGTAGACCGAATAGGTGTCGTTGAGGTCGTACACCGCACCGATGTAAGGGACGAAACGCCCGGACTCACGGTAGTTGGGGTTGTAGCCCGTGACCTGATAGTTGACCACACGCCCGCCCAGCAGCAGCTTGAGGTCGTCGGCGAGGTTCAGGCGGGTAGTCACATAAGCGCCTGTCTGGCGCACGGTGTCGTCGGTCAGTGATTGCGCGCGGCCCCAGTCCGGTATCGTGGCGTGGCCGTGCCAGTTGTTGAAGTCGACGATATTGGGGGAGAGGTTCCAGTAGCCTTTGCCTTTCCATTCCGAGGCGCTGATAGAGCCGCCCAGTACCAGTTCATGTTCGCGACCGCCCAGGCTGAAGGGACCGCTCACGTACAGGTCGGCGGAATCGCTGACGGTTTCCCCGGTGTACTTGCCCGAGGTGAGTTGCGCGGTGCCGTCGGGCTGCGGCTGGTCACCCTGGATCGAGCCCATCAGGGCGTGGTAGCCGTTGATCTTGTGATCCAGTTGCAGCTTGGTCACCCAGCCATTGCCCAGGTCGTGTTCGAGCATGGCAAATACGGTGCGGGTGTATTGCTCCCAACTGCTCCAGTCGGCAGCGTTGTTGAACGAGCGCTTGACGCTATTGCTGTCGCCTCTGGAGTTGATCAACGGGAAACTGCCCGACCACGAAGAGCCCTTTGGCAGCGTGTCTTGATAGTCACCGCCGACCGTGAGCAGGGTATCGGGTGACAGGTCGAACTCCATGATGCCGTAGTACGTCGGGCTCTGGCGCGAGTAGTGGTCCATGAACGAATGTTTGTCCTGGTAGGCCGCTACGGCCCTGCCACGCACGTTGCCGCTTTCGGTCATGGGGCCGCTGACATCCAGCTCGCTACGGTAATTGTCCCAGGAACCGGCACCGAGGGTCGCATGCCCCTTGAAGTCGGCGGTGGGCTTCTTGCGCACCAGGTTGATCGTCGCGCCCAGCGAACCTGCGCCAGTCAGCAGGCCAGTGGCGCCCTTGAGCACTTCGACACGGTCATAGATCGCCATGTCGCTCAGGGTGTTGCCCGCCGAGTAAGCGACGTTGCGCGCCGTGGACGGAATGCCGTCGTACTGGAAGTTATTGATCGAGAAGCCCCGGGCGTAGTAGTTGGTACGCTCGGTGTCGAAGGCTGAAACGGTGATGCCGGGTGTGTGGCGCATCACGTCATCGACGTTGTTCAGGCCGAAATCATCCATGTGCTGGCGGGTGACCACCGACACCGACTGTGGGGTTTCCTTGGGCGTCAGCACCATCCGCGTGGCGGTGGCGATCGTGCCGGGCGTGTAGGAACCGGTGTCTTCGGTGACGTTGCCGAGTTGGTTGCCGCTGACCTGGGTCGGGCTCAGTTCCAGGCTGCCGTCGCCGGCGGTGGGGGCGGGTTGCAGAGCATAGACCTGATCACCTTTTACCGCGCGGTAGCCGCTGCCTTGCAACAACCTGTCGAAACCGTCCTGGATCGCGAAATTGCCTTTCAGGCCTGGGCCTTTGAGGCCTTCCAGTTCGTGGGACTGGAACACGATCGCCACACCGGCCTGCTGGGCGAAGCGGTTGAGCGAACTGCCCAGCGGCCCGGCGGGGATGTCGTAGGTCTGGGCTGCGACGCTGACGGCATCGGCTTGGGCCATGCTGATGTTCAGCGTAGTGGCGGTGAGCATGGCCAGGGACAGCGGCGCGCTTTTCAGGAGCCGAAAGCGTCCGCGCGGGTAGGAAGGGGTGTGCATGGTGAAGGCAGTCCTTTATGTGTCGAATTACCTTCCTTGACGGGCAGCCTCGAAAAAACCGGAAGCAAATGCGAATAATTATTTATTGGGCGGTGTCTCGGGGCTTACCACGATCAACCAAGGGGTGAAGGCCTGCACCTGGATCGGCAACGTTTGCGCGAGTAATTGCAAGGCATGGTCGCTGTTATCCAGCGGGATCACGGCAGACACTCGCAGGCCTTGCAGCGCACGGCGATCAAATTGCACGCGGCCGGCGCGATGCCGGGCGATTTCGTCCAGGACCTCGGGCAATGGCTTGTTCTCCACGACCAGTTGATGGCGACGCCAGGCCTCGTTGATGCTGGTCGGGTCGACAGTGCCGGCCAGGCGAACGTCGCTGGAACGCATCAAGGCTTGTGAGCCTGCGTCGACTTCCAGCGTCTGCTCGCCGTTGGCACTGTGTGCGGCCACGCGGGATTCGAGCATGCTCAGCACGGTGACATCACCGTCTCGCTTGACCACAAACCGTGTGCCCAGCGCTCGCAGGGTGCCTTGAGGCGTCTGCACGACAAACGGCCGCGTGGTGTCGTGGGCCACCTGCACCAGGATTTCGCCTTGCAGCAATTCGATACGGCGTTGTTTGCTATCGAAATGCAGGTTTGCCGCGCTGATACCGTTGAGGGTCAGCGTTGAGCCATCCGCCAGTTGCAGGGTTTGCCATTGGCTTGGCCCGTTGCGCACATCGGCCATCCATTGCTGCGGATAAGGGCTGATCAGCAGCGCCGCTGCCGGAATCGCCAGGCTGCAGGCCACTACCAGCGCGCGCACGGCGTTCTTGCGTCGACGGTTTTTGGGCTGGGCAAAGGCTGCGTTCAGCGCCGCCCGTGCCGGGGCTTTTTTGCCACGCAGTGCCTGCATGCGGGCGATAACGGCTTCCATGCGGGCGGCCGCTGCGGCGTGTTGCGGGCTTTGCTGTTTCCAGCACTCGAACGCCAGTCGCTGGGCCTCGTTCAGTTCGCCGTCGTGCAGGCGCAGCAGCCATTCGGCCGCTTGTTGTTCGATCTGTGGGTGGGCGTCCGGCATGCTCAATCAGTGTCCATACTGTGGCCGCAATGCATGAGCGCCTTGATCAGGTATTTGCGCACGGTGCGTTCCGACAACTTGAGCTGTCGGGCGATTTGCTGTTGAGTCATTTCTTCGAGGTAATACAGCACGAATGCCTGGCGCGAGTATTCGTGCATGCCTTCCAGGATAAACGCGATCTGTTCGAGGGCTTCGAGGGTGGTGTGGATCTGCTCCGGGGATTGAAACCCTTCCAGCGCGTCCACGGTGAGGGCCAGTTCCTGCAGGTAGGCCTGTTCGATCTGCTTGCGCCGCGCCTGGTCGATGAGCAGGCGCCTGGCGGTGGTGCTCAAATACGCCCGGGGCTCGCGAATGCCGGCGACAGACTCGCGCGCGTTCAGAATGCGTGCAAAGGTATCCTGCGCCAGGTCGGCTGCGTTCTGCCGGCAGCCCAGTTTGCGGCGTAGCCAGGTGAGCAGCCAGCCATGATGCTCGCTGTAGAGCTGGGTAATTTCCCGTTGGAATGGCGGTTCACCCACAGACATAGGCGTGGCTCAGGCGTTATTGAGAATGGTTTTTAATTGTGCCGCCAAGCCACGGGTAAACGCAATAGACTCGCGTTTGAGGGCGCAGAAGCCCGTTTTTGCTGGGGTTTGCTCTGGACGAGAAAATATTTCAAATAAAGTGCATTTAAATCAAGACATTGCGGATTTTTAGTGTATGATGCCGCCCACACCGAAACGAAGGGTGATTAGCTCAGCTGGGAGAGCATCTGCCTTACAAGCAGAGGGTCGGCGGTTCGATCCCGTCATCACCCACCATTCGCTTCATGTGTTACGCGCAGCGGTAGTTCAGTCGGTTAGAATACCGGCCTGTCACGCCGGGGGTCGCGGGTTCGAGTCCCGTCCGCTGCGCCATATTCGGTTACCTGGAACGCTGAACGCCAGGTCACCACAAGAAGCCCGCTCATTGAGCGGGCTTTTTTTCGTCCGCGATTTATCCTCCTGGCGCCTTGCCATTGTGCACTGCCTAGTTGCCCTGAACTGTGCTGGTGCGCCATGACGTGAGGGAATACCCCCATGCACATTGGTTGATTGCGCCCTCGGCCGCTTAAACGTTTATTAATAGCCACGCGAAGACTTCCAGGCGAGTGACTGGCAGCAGGATGCTGCCGTACCCGCTCATTCACATAAAAATAGTCTGCAAGGGGAATGGCTCTACATGAAATATCCACTGCGTCCGTTGGTGTTCTGGCCAACTTTCCTGATTCTGCTGGCGGCGGTGATCGCCAGCTACGTCGACCTGAATGCCTTCCTGGCGGTCAGCAAACAGCTCAACAACCTGATCCTGAAAAACTTCTCTTGGCTGTTCAGCGCCGGCTCGTTTGCGATGGTCGTGCTGACCGCTATCGTCTACTTCTCCGCGCTGGGCAAGGTGCGCATCGGCGGTGAAGAAGCCCAGCCCCTGCTGAGCAAATGGCGTTGGTTCATGGTGGCGCTGTGCACCACGCTGGCAGTGGGCGTGCTGTTCTGGACCACCGCCGAACCGCTCTATCACCTGTACGGCCCACCCACCAGCCAGCCAATCGAAGCGGGCAGCTCGGCGGCCAAGAGCTTTGCCATGTCGACGATGTTCCTGCACTGGACCATCACTCCCTACGCCATCTACCTGGTGCCCTCGCTGGTGTTTGCGCTGGTGTTCTATAACCGTCGCAGCAACTTCTCCATCGGCGCCATGCTTGAGCCGCTGCTGGGTGCGGCGCGGGTCAAGCGCTACGCCGGGCTGATCGACACCCTGGCGATGTTCGCCCTGGTGGCCGGCATGGCCTCGTCCCTCGGCACGGGTGCGCTGACCCTGGCCGGTGGCCTGGCCCAATACATTGGCGGTGAAACCACACCGTTTCGCTTGGCTATCATCATTGCGATCATCGTCATCACCTTTGTCGCCTCGGCCGCCAGCGGCCTGCAAAAAGGCATTGTGATGCTGTCCTCGTTCAACACCTGGATCATGCTGGCCCTGGGGATGTTCGTGCTGCTGTGCGGGCCGACCTTGTACATGTTCAGCCTCGGCGTCGAGTCCCTTGGCGTGTACCTCGACACCTTCTTCAGCCGCAGCCTGTTCACCGGCGCCGCCAGTGGCGACACCTGGCCGTACAGTTGGACGGTGTTCTACTGGTCGGTGTGGTTTGCCTGGGCGCCGGTGAGTGCGCTGTTCCTCGGCAAGATAGGCCGTGGCTATACCGTGCGTGAATTCATCCATATCAACATGCTCTACCCGGCGTTGTTCACGGCGGTGTGGATCTGCATCTTCTCCGGCACCAGCCTGTACTTCGATGCGCTGGGCGACGGCAGCCTCAACCGGGTGTTGAACGAGCAGGGCGTGGAGCATGTGCTGTACCAGATGTTCCAGCAATTGCCGGCCAGTGGCCTGATGATCGCGTTCCTGCTGTTTGTCGCGTTCATCTCTTTCGTCACCGCGGCCGACTCCAGCACCGACGTGATCGCCAACCTGTGCAGCAAAGGCGTGACCGCCGATTCCGACCTGGACGGCAACCCGCTGCTGAAGATTGTCTGGGGCCTGATCATCGGCTCGGTCTCGTGGGTGATGGTCGCGTTTGTCGGCATCGACGGGGTGAAGATGCTCTCCAACCTCGGCGGCTTGCCGGGCATGATCCTGGTGTTGCTGGCCAGTACCTCGTTGATCTTCTGGCTGAAGAACCCGGCGCTGCTCGATGTGAAAAACGTCCGGCCGGCCACCGAGCCCGAGCTGCGCGGCACCAGCCCCGTGGCGGAATTTGCCCGCTAGACCCAACCACCTGTGTGCCTCCCCACGCGCTCCCCTGCGGGCGTGGGGGAGCCGTTTGTTCGCAATAAACGCGTTTGGAGTTACCGATGGAAATCGTTACCGAGTTTGCCTACAAGGTCCGTGAAATCGAGCACTGCCTGATCCCCTTGAAGGACGGCACCCAACTGGCTGCCCGTATCTGGCTGCCCGAAGTCGCCGGCTCGCAGGCCTTCCCGGCGATCCTGGAATACCTGCCGTACCGCAAGCGCGATGGCACTGCCGTGCGTGATGCGCTGACCCATCCGTGGATGGCGGGGCAGGGCTATGTGTGTGTGCGTGTGGATATGCGTGGCAATGGCGAATCCCAGGGGTTGATGGCCGATGAATACCTGCTGCAGGAACAGGAAGACGCCCTCGAAGTGATCGACTGGCTGTGCCAGCAACCCTGGTGCGATGGCAATGTCGGCATGATGGGCATCTCCTGGGGCGGCTTCAACGGCCTGCAAGTCGCGGCGCGCCAGCCCGAGGCGCTGAAGGCGATCATCACCCTGTGCTCCACCGATGACCGCTTTGCCGACGACATTCATTACAAGGGCGGCAACCTGCTGATGGAGAACTTCGGCTGGGCCGCCACCATGCTCAACTTCAGCGCTGCCGTGCCCGATCCTGTGCTGGTCGGCGATGGCTGGAAAGATCTCTGGCACCAACGCCTGGACGCCATGCCGTTGCTCGCCGAGACCTGGCTGCAGCACCAGACCCGTGATGATTACTGGCGCCATGGCTCGGTGTGCGAGGACTATTCGAAGATCAAGGCAGCGGTCTATGCCGTGGGCGGGTGGGGCGATGCCTACCGCAATACCGTCTCGCGCCTGATGGAAAACCTGCCAGGGCCGAAGAAGGCCATGATCGGTCCTTGGATTCATAAATACCCGCATTTCGCCGTGCCCAATCCGGCCATCGGCTTTCTGCAAGAAGCCAAACGCTGGTGGGATCACTGGCTCAAGGGCGTCGATAACGGGGTGATGGATGACGCAGCCTGCACTTTTTACCTACAGGATGTTCTGCCGCCGAAGGGCAGTTACGCTGAACGGCCGGGTATCTGGGTGCAGACAGCGGGCTGGCCGGATCCGCAGGTGCAATGGCGCGATTTCAGCCTCGGCGAACACGGCTTGAATGCGGGCATCCAACCTTTGGCCGCACCGCAAAGCATTTGCTCGCCGCTGACCACCGGCTTGCACCAGGGTGAATACTGCGCGATCTGGTTTGGCCCCGATGGCCCGACGGACCAGCGCCGTGATGATGCCCACTCGCTGTGCTTTGACTCCCAACCCTTGACCGAACCTTTGGCGCTGCTCGGTGATGCGCGCCTCAAGCTGCGCGTGGCCAGTGACACATCCTGTGGTCAGTTGGTGGCCCGGTTGAACGCAGTATCCCCGGAGGGCCACGTCACGCAGATCAGCTACGGCGTGCTCAATCTCACGCTGCGCGAGGACCTTTCCCACGTAACACCTGTAGTTCCGAATGAACCGATGGACGTGCAGTTAAACCTCGATCACATCGGCATGCGCCTACCCACCGGCTACCGTTTACGCCTGGCGTTGAGCACCGCGAGTTTTCCGCTGCTGTGGCCGAGTCGCGAGCTGACCACCCTGACCTTGCTGCCGACGCTGCAAAGCCTGCAACTGCCGGTATTCAACGGCACGGCGGTGGACTGCCCGTTCGAAGCGCCACAGGCGGCGACCCCGGTCGCCATGGAAATCCTGCGCGCCGCCGCGCCGAAACGCACGTTGATCGAAGATGTCGGCAGTGGTGAAGTCTGCGTCAAAATCGAGGATGACCTGGGCGCGGTGCGTTTTATCGACCACGGCCTGTCGGTGGACCAGCGTTGCACCGAGCAATACCGCACCTTGCCCTGGGACCCGCTGTCGACGCGTGCCGATATTCAGTGGCACTACCGCGTGGGCCGTGACCAGTGGGCCGTGGAAGTGGAAAGCCTGCTGAGCGTGCACGCCGATGCCGAGTGGTTCTACATCGAAGCGGAGCAGACCGCCTGGGAAAACGGCCAGTTGGAACACCGTCGGCAATGGAGTAAACGCGTGGCCAGGGTCGCGCTGTGAGCGGGCAACTGGCAGGATGCCTGCCAACGTGATCTCTGCGGGCCTGGGCAAACCCAGGCCCGTGACTGCCAATGGACCTGCTCATGTCGCGCCGAAACGTCGATCTTCCGCCCCTCAACTGCCTGCAGACCTTCGAGGCGGCTGCCCGCCATTTGAGCTTTACCCAGGCGGCCCATGAGCTGAACCTGACCCAGAGTGCGGTCAGCCGCCAGGTCAAGCGCCTCGAAGAAGACCTGGCCCGCCCGCTGTTTTACCGGCTGGCCCAGGGCCTGAGCCTGACACCCGCCGGGGTCCGATATTTCCGCACCATCCAGCGTCTGTTGCGTGAGCTCGACCGTGAGTCTGCCGAGTTGCGCCGGCGTGGCGCCGACCGCCAACTGACCCTGGCCAGCACGCCCACCATCAGTTCGATCTGGCTCGCCGGCCTGTTACCGCAATTCCAGCGCGAGCACCCGGACCTGGACATCCGCATCCTGTGCAGCGAAAGCCCCAGCCACCTGGACGTCAGCGAATATGACCTGGGCCTGTTCTATCACCTGGATGAACTGGCCGCGCCCCTTGGCCTGGAGTTGTCGCCGGTGTTCGACAGCGAGCAGGTCATCACCGTGTGCAGCCCCGGCTACATTGAACGCCACGGCCCGATTCGCGATCTGCACCACTTGTTGCACGCTCACACCTTGTTGATCGTCGAGGACCACTACCATGACTGGCTGACCTGGACCGACTGGTTCGCCGACGCCGGCGCCGACTACTACACCCCGCGCCATGCATTGCGTACCAACAGCTATCAACTGTTGATGCAATCGGCGGTGATGGGGCACGGCGTTGCCCTGGGCTGGAAGAGTCTGCTGGAAGACGATCTGGCGTCCGGGCGCCTGCAAATGGCCTTGCCTCACACCATGCACAGCCGGGGCCGCCTGCATCTGATGCAACCCCACCACCGCAACCCGCCGTCGGCTGCGCGCAGTTTTCGTCAATGGTTACTGGCCAAGGCTGCCGAGGTCGAGTGATCTGGCTGAAGGTCAACGTTGGCCGGTTTTTTTCTTGCGGGTCTGACGCGTCGCCAAGTGCTCGAAACAAAAAGACGCGGTGCCGAACACTGCAATCAGGGTGAGTACGAGCATGCCGAGAGTTGAGCTTTCCACGGTGGTTTCCTACAGGTGATGGAGTAGGTCTTCACGGTAGAGGTGGGGAGAAAGCGGCTCAATAGACCCGACGCAATCCTTATGCGGGCGGGCCTATTGTTACGCACTTTTTACGGGGCGTTGCGGCTGTGGCGGTAATCGCTGACCGCTTCATACACCGCCTTGCGCAAGCGGTTGATGCCGCCGATGGGGCGATGCTCTGCTACGCCGAACCAGGGGTTGAAAGACTGGTTGTCGCACGCCAGGTTCTGCTCAGGTGTATCAAAATCCTGCGCCGGGACCTGCACCTTGGCCACCGTCTCATACGGCGCATCACTCTCCTTCCATTCAATACTGGTGTCTTCAATCGGCATGAACTTCTGCGGATTCTGCCGCTGCACCTGCAACACAAAACACGCCGGTACACGGTCGGTAGACAGCTGCTGGTTCAACGCACTGCGCAGAAAATTCGGCAGGTCCTGATTCTGCTTGGGCAACACATACTCCGGGCAGCTTTGCGGGTCAGGCGCGACACGGAACTTGGCGTTGGCCGCGCCAAACTTGTAGGGCGAGACCGAAAAGTACGTGGTCTGCGTCGGGCTGGCCGGTGCCGGCGCCAAGGTGGCCAGTGCGATGAACAAGTGGCGCACTTGCCAGCTGCGCGGGTCGACTTTGGGGAAGAACGCCAGCACTTTTTTGCCATCCGCCTGGGCGCCGATGTTCTGTGCGTATTCCGCCACATCACTGACAAAGAAGTTCGGGTGGCTGAACATCACGAAGTCCTGTTCCGTGCGTGTCTGCTGGTCGGCCAGCAGTTGCTTGCCCGGCACGTCCAGCAGCTTGAGGGCCATGCCCCGTGCATCACGAATGCTGTCGAACTGCGGATAGGCGTTGCCGTTGGACAGCCGTATCAGCGCCTGCCAGGTCTTGCCCGGCTCGGCGAACACACCCTGGCGCAATGCCGGGTCGAGATCGGCCAGCACGCTGACTTCGGCCTTCACGCAGCCATGGGCCTTGGCGTGGGCATCGCGCAGGTAGCGTGTGCCTTCGCGGTGTTGGTCAACGATGCGCACCGCCGTCTGGATGATGCCCTGGGTCATGGCGGCCTCGCCGGGCGGAATCTGCTCGTTCGGCGACACCGGGCCGCTGTGCTGCCAGGCGTACCAGGCGGTAGCGGCTAGCCAGCCAAGCAGGCCGAGGCCCACCAGCCACAGCAAGGTCTTGCCCAGGAACGCGCCGATGCGCAGCCAGAGGCGGGCAAGCAGGGAGGGTTGGTCGTATCGGGATCGAATCATCATGGCAGTTGTTGCTCCAGCGGGCCGCCCAGCACTTTGAGGTATTCCAGTAGCGCCCAGCGTTCCTGCGGCAGCAGGCCACGGCCGATGACGCCGTTGCCACGAGCGCCAGCACGGAATTCGTGGCCGCTGTTGTGGTTGCCGGTGATCCGGGTGTCGAACAGGAAGGCATTCTTGAACGCCTCGGTCTCGAAGCCGAGATGACGCGGGTCGTAGTTGAACGTGCCTTTATAGAAGGTGGTGCTGCGCTCGTCCTGGGGCGAGAGCAACTGGTAGATCGTCGGCACCGAGCCGTTATGCAGGAACGGCGGGGTGGCCCACACGCCAGCCAGCGGCCGTGCCTTGTAGGCGCGCAACTCGCGTACGCCGATGGGCAGGCCGTAACCGTCCAGGCGCGGGCGCTCGGCAGGGGTCACGCCGGCGGCGCGGTAGGCGTGCTCTTCGACGAAGGCTGTGACGTAGGCGAGGCCCTTGGCCACGGACATCTTTTTCAGGTCCAGCGGCTCGGTCGGGGTGGGGTGCAACTCGACGTTGAGCCTGGCCAGTTCCGCCGGGTCCCATTGCAGGGCGCTGAGGTCGTAGCGTTGGTCGGCAATGTTGCTGGCGGTGCCGGGGTCGGTGCCGATGTAGTCCACGGGCAGCATTTTGAGGGCCTGCACCGGGCGGCCATTTTCCTGGGTGATGCTGGGCACGTGGCAGCCGGCGCAGTTTTCGGCAAACAGCGCGCGGCCTTGGGCGGCGAGGGGCTTGTCGATGGCGCCGAACAGGTCCTCGGGCCAGGTCGGTGGCTTGAGGCGTTGCAGGGTTTCTTCGATCAGGTTGAGGTCGCGCACCCGAACACTGGACGGGTAACGCGCATCGCCCTGGAGCGGCTGGCCGGCGGCGTCGAAAAAGGTCAGCGTCGCGCCCACACCCAAGGCTTCACCAATGTTGCGTGCCATGGGCTGCTGGGCCGAGCCGTTCCATTGCACCCAGTCGAAGGTCCAGATATCCCACAAGTGCGGGTAGTCCACGGGGGCATTGGCGACGCGATAATTGTCCGGGGAAATGGCATCGCCAAAACTGGCATTGGCGATACGGCCAAAGGCGTCGGTGCGGCCAGGGCCTTCTTCGGTGGGGTAGAGGCCACGGTGGGTATCGTTCCAGGCCACCTTAAGGAATTGGTTCAGCGACTGCTTGAAGTCTTGGCGCAGTTGTGTGTGCTCTGCGTCATAGCGATCCCCCAGCACGTGGCGAGCGAAGCGCTCGAACTTCCACGGGTTGTAATAGGTGGCGGCAAGGCTGGCGACCAGGGCCTGGCCAAAACTGCCGCCGCGCAGGGTCGGGACGCTGGAGGGCAGCACGTGCTGGGCCGAGCCGCCGTCGATGCGCAGGGCCTGGCCTTTGAAACGTAGTTCGCCGGTATGGCAGGCGGCGCAGGTGATGTCCAGGTAGTCGACGTTACTGCCGGGGTTTTTATGCCGGGCGAAACCCACGGGCAGGTTGCCAGGGTTTTGCGTGGTGGGCACTTGTTTGGGGTCGACCAGGAAACCGAAGCGCGCCAGGTACTCCGGCGCGGCGAAGCGTCGCTCGGAAAACGGCAGTTCCAGGGCGGTGAACCAATCGTAGTGCAGGCCTTTCACTTGGGTGCCCTGGGGCGTGAAGTAATAGGTCTGGCGGTCGGCGGCACTCCATTGGTCCTGGTAGTGGACCTGCTCCACGGGCGTGTAGTCCGGCAGCTTGGGGTTGACGGTGTAGTAGAGCACCACAGCCAGGACGATGCCCAGCACAGTGAGTATCAGGAGTAAAACACGGGAAAAAATGCGCAAGATGGCTATCCTTGTCTCGGCCTTGTCGAGGTGTAGCGCTGTTATGCCACCACGCCACGGGTGCGGCAAGTGGCCATGAGCCTGGGAACAGGCGGTCCGCGATCCGTCGCGGGCCTACATCATGAATGAAAATGCTTTTAAACACGTGAACTTATCAGAAGTTTCCTGCTCACATGCCGGTAGCCATTGGTCGTGGCCGCCTGATAAGCTCGCGACTTTATTCGAATGCCCTTTTGGCGCATGAACAAGGAAATAGCATGAAACAGCATCGGTTGGCGGCGGCGGTGGCCCTGGTTAGCCTGGTACTTGCGGGTTGTGATTCGCAGACCAGCGTAGAGCTGAAAACCCCGGCGCAGAAAGCTTCCTACGGCATCGGCCTGAACATGGGCAAGAGCCTTGCCCAAGAAGGCATGGATGACCTGGACTCCAAAGCAGTAGCCCAAGGCATCGAAGATGCTGTCGGCAAGAAAGAGCAGAAGCTCAAAGACGACGAACTGGTTGAAGCGTTCGCCGCACTGCAGAAGCGTGCTGAAGAACGCATGACCAAAATGAGCGAAGAGTCGGCAGCCGCCGGCAAGAAATTCCTCGAAGACAACGCCAAGAAAGACGGCGTCGTCACCACCGCTTCCGGTCTGCAGTACAAGATCGTCAAGAAAGCCGACGGCCCTCAGCCTAAGCCGACTGACGTGGTGACTGTGCACTACACCGGCAAACTCACCAACGGCACTACCTTTGACAGCTCCGTGGATCGCGGTAGCCCGATTGACCTGCCGGTCAGCGGCGTGATCCCGGGTTGGGTCGAAGGCCTGCAACTGATGCACGTGGGCGAGAAGGTCGAGTTGTACATTCCTTCCGACCTGGCCTACGGCGCACAGAGCCCGAGCCCGGCGATTCCAGCCAACTCCGTGCTGGTTTTCGACCTGGAGCTGCTGGCCATCAAGGACCCAGCCAAGGCTGAAGCGCCTGCTGCACCTGCCGCCAAGAAGTAATCGGCGCCTGAACACACAACGCCCCGTATCGACGGGGCGTTGTTGTTTCTGGGAGGTGCACATTTCTAAATGGGGGAGCTGGTTTGCCTGCGATAGCGGTGGATCAGCCAGCCCTCTATGACAAAACGCCGCAGTCGCAGGCAAGCCAGCTCCCACATTGAAGCCAGTGCAGATCCAAACGAACGTCTGTGGCAGGTAACAGTCTGATATAAGACTCGAGTACGGGTAGCCGCACATCAATGCCAAGTCAATGAAATCTTGGGTTTTTTTTATGTGCGCAAAAAACGCCCGATCTGACTGCAAGCCTTGTACTACGTGGCTTTCAGGCCAGAAAATAGGCTCTGTTCACAAGGTTATCCACAATTTGTGTGGATAACCTTTTATGTCGCCTGGAACTGGAGTGACCCATGAAACCACCCTTCAATTTCACCCGTTTCCTGCCCATGGCCGCACGCCTCCTGGGTCGCGGGCGCTTGCCGACGCTATTGTTCGCGGTCGCCGCCAAAGGCTCGAGCCAGGGCAACCGGCTGGGCAAGCTCAAGGATGATCTCAAGTTGCTCCAAGCCCTGTGCCTGGCCTACTGGCGCGGCGAATACCGGTCGATCAGCCCCAAGGCGCTGATCTCGGTGGTGGCGGGGCTGATGTACTTCCTGAGCCCGATCGATGCGATCCCGGACTTTATCCCGATGTTCGGCATGCTCGATGACATTGCCGTGCTGGCATGGGTCATGAAGACCCTGGAAGGCGAACTGAGCGCCTTTCGCACCTGGCGTGATGCCCAACGCCCGGAGAAGCTCGCCGTGGTTGAGCGCCTGCCTGCGACGCCATCGCTACTGGCCAAGGAAAACCCGCAAAAAAACCCATGACGTGGCTATCCCCCTGCGACCTTTGTGGCTGTTAGGATTACACTCCTAAGGAAAGAGCTTACTAAGTAAGTGCAGTTATCCTACGGGGCAGTCATGGATATTCAGATAATTTCACGCAATGGCGAACCCGAATACGCGGTGTTGCCATGGGACCAGTACCAGGCGCTGCTAAAAGCTGCCGGTCAGCTACAACCAACGCTACTTCCGTCTGCATCGACTGCCCAAGCCGTCCCCGACCAGGACCTGCGCCCGCTCGCAGACCTGCGCGGCTTGCGCGAAGCCAAGGGCCTGGCGATCGAGACCCTGGCGCGTACCGTGGGTATCAGCCCGTCATACCTTGGATTGATTGAAAGTGGTGAGCGCCAGCCGGATGCCGCGATCCGCCGCAGCCTGGCCTGGGAATTGGGCGTTGCAGGTTGGAGGGATGAATCTTGAGCCTACGTATCAGCCGTCAACACTGGGATGGGTTACTCAACGAACTGGACCAGGCGCGCCGCCAGCGCCATCTGCTGACTTACCGTGCGCTGCTGGAGCGCCTGCAATTTCCCACACCGGCCATGCAAACCCTGGCTGCCGCCCTGGAGCACCTGGCGGCGCTGGACGCCAAGGCCGAGCAGCCGTTGCGCAGCTCGCTGGTGATCAGCCAGGGGGCCAGCCGCTTGCCGCGTACCGGGTTTTTTGAATGCGTGGAGCGCCTGGGGCGTTTCAGTGGGCCGTCGGATGGCGTGGCCGCTGCCTCCTGGCATGCATCGGAAGTGGTGCGGGTGTTCGAATACGAGTATCCGGAATCCGCCGAGGCCTAAAGCGCCTGGGCTAGCGCGTCCATGCTGTCGATCACATGGATGCTGTAGCCGGCCATGTCCTTTGCATGGTGTTTGGCTTGCGAGGCCAGTTCCGCCAACTGGCTGGCATCGAGTTGTCCACAGGCCTGTGGATACAAATGCACCACGCCGATGGACAGCGACAGCAGCGCAAACTCCTGGCGCACGCCCTGGCGGTTCAGCGCCACGAAACAGCCGGCATCCAGGTGCTCGGCGCGGTAGAAGCGTCGGCATTGGGTGTGGAAGTCGTCCAGCAGCTGGTTGAGGCGCTTGCGCCAATCCTGCGGGCCGAGCACCAGTAAAAAGTCATCGCCACCGATATGCCCGACAAAGTCGCGGCTGGGATCGACGCGGTCGTTCAGGCACTGCGCCAGGCACAACAACACCTCATCCCCACGCCCATAGCCGTAGATGTCATTGAACGGCTTGAAACTGTCGATATCCACGTAGCAGATCACCGACTCCCGCTGTTGTTGCAGCAGGCGAGTCAGGCATTGCTGGATCGGCACATTGCCCGGCAGCAGGGTCAGCGGGTTGGCGTAGCGCGCCTGTTGAATCTTCAGTTCAGTGATCAGCTTGAGCACATCGATCACCCGCCCAAGGCCCAAGTAGTCGCCATTGAGGGTGATGATGAAATCTTCTTCGATACGTTGCCGCGCGCGGCTGGTGAGCAAGCGGCTGACCTGTTGCAGGGACTGGCTCAGCTCCACCGCCAGGAAGTCGGTGCTCATCAAGCGGCTGATGGGCTTGCGCGCAAACAGGTCGGTGGCGAACGGCTTGAGCAGCGCGTCCGACAACAAGTGCCGGTGCACGATACCGATCGGGTGCCCACGCCCATCCAGGACCGCTAGGGAGTTGAGGTTGGCCTGGCGCCGGAACGCTTCGAGCACCTGGGCGGTGGCGGTGTCCTGGTCCATCGCCGGTTGTTCGCTGAGCAGGGCGCTGAGGTCACTGCCTTCATCATTCAGCGCCACGTTGGCGCTGTCGGGCTTAGGCAGCATCAAGCGTGCTTCCTGTGGCGGTTGCTCCTGCGGTCGGCAGAGCAGGTAGCCCTGGACCAGGTCCACGCCCATCTCCGTCAGTACCGCCAATTCCTCGGGCAACTCAATGCCTTCGGCAATCACCTGGGCACGCGAAGCCTTGGCGATCTGCAGGATGGAGCCGACGAACTCGCGCTTGAGCGCGTCCTGATGGATGCCATCGATAAAGTGCCGGTCGATCTTCACGTAATCCGGGCGCAGCTCCGACCACAGTCGCAGGCTGGAATACCCGGCGCCCAGGTCATCGAGTGCGATGGCAAACCCCATGTCACGGTAATGATGCAGGGCGGTTTGCAGCAAGTCGAAGTCATCGGTCGGCGTTTGTTCGGTGAGTTCGATCACGACTTGACTGGGGGGAATGCCGAAGTCGCGCAGCAGTTGCAGTGTGCGTCCCGGTTGGTGCGCGGTTTCCATCAAGGATTCCGGCGAAATGTTCAGGAACAGCTTGCCCGGCAGCTTCTGTTCGCTGAAGCGTCGACAGGCGCTTTCTCGACAGGCCATTTCCAGTTCGCTGAGGCGCCCGGCATGGCCGGCCACCGAGAACAGGGCGACGGGGGAGTGCAGCGGGCTGTTGGAGGGGCCACGGCTGAGGGCTTCGTAGCCGAGAATGCGCCGTTCAGAAAGGCAGATGATCGGTTGGAACAGGCTGTGCAAACTGCCTTGAGCCAGGATTGAGCCCAATGCATTCAGCTGTTCGGTCATGGTCATGGCGATCTCGATCGAAAAAAAAGGACCGCAGGCTTGAAACCTGCGGTCCTTCATTTCACGACAGAATGATGTCTATATGATGACACTCCAAGGAGCGTTCACATTAAATCGCCATCATTTACTGCTTGGCCACCTGCTTGGTGATCTTCAGGTAGTCCAGCAGGATCCGGCCTGTCTCGGCCAGGTAGGCATCATCTTCCGGCTTGGTTTTGTCAGCCTCGGCCGGCAGTGCATCTTCGTCTTCTTTCTTCAGTTCCTTGAGTGGATCCTCACCCTTGGCCTTGCGGCGGATGTTTTCCAGTACAAGTTGCTTGTTCTCGATGTCGGAGTGCTGCGCACGGCGGTCCACTTCATTGAGGCTGACGGTTTTTTCTTCCATCAGCTTCTTGGCCAGGGCCAGCTTGTCGCGGATGAACACGAACTCGGCATCCTTGGCGGAGCGGGTATCGTGGTCAGCCTTCAACTGCGCCAGGAATGGCTTGAACGGATCCGACGCCGGCTTGATCGCAGGGCGGATGGTGTCCCACGGCATGGCTTCCGGCAGGGCACTTTCGCCGATTTCCTTGGTGTCGATGATCGACGGGAAATCGATGTCCGGCAGTACGCCCTGATGCTGGGTGCTCTGCCCGGAAACCCGGTAGAACTTGGCCAGCGTCAGTTTCAGCTCGCCGTGGTTCAGCGGCTGGATGGTCTGCACGGTGCCTTTGCCGAAGGTCTGGCCGCCGATGATCAGCGCGCGGTGGTAGTCCTGCATGGCGCCGGCGAAGATCTCCGAGGCCGACGCCGAGAGGCGGTTGACCAGCAATGCCATCGGGCCTTTGTAGAACGCACCCGGGTTCTCGTCTTCGAGCACGTCGACACGGCCGTCTGCGTTGCGTACCAACACGGTCGGGCCCTTGTCGATAAACAGGCTGGTCAGCTCGGTGGCTTCCTGCAGGGAGCCGCCGCCGTTGTTGCGCAAGTCGATTACCACGCCGTCGACTTTTTCCTTCTGCAGCTCAGTGAGGATTTTCTTCACGTCGCGGGTGGTGGACTTGTAGTCCGGATCGCCAGCACGGAAGGCCTTGAAGTCCAGGTAGAAGGCCGGGATTTCAATCACGCCCAGCTTGTAGTCCTTGCCATCCTGCTTGAGGTTGAGGACTTTCTTCTGCACAGCCTGGTCTTCGAGCTTCACCGCTTCACGGGTGATGGACACGATCTTGCTGGTCTGGTCGTTTGGCGCATTGGTGTGCGGAATCACTTCCAGGCGCACCACACTGCCTTTCGGCCCGCGGATCAGCTTGACCACTTCGTCCAGGCGCCAGCCGACCACGTCGACCATCTCTTTGTCGCCTTGGGCAACACCGATGATCTTGTCGGCCGGGGCGACCTGCTTGGTCTTGTCCGCCGGACCTGCCGGCACCAGGCGCACAATCTTGACCTGGTCGTTGTCGCTTTGCAGGACGGCACCGATGCCTTCCAGCGACAGACTCATGTTGATATCAAAATTTTCCGCGTTATCTGGCGACAGATAATTGGTGTGCGGGTCGTAGGACATCGCGAAGGTGTTGATGTAGGCCTGGAAGATATCTTCGGCACGGGTCTGATCCAGACGCGCGAGTTGATTCTTGTAGCGCTTGGTCAACAGCTCCTGGATGGCCTTCGGCTCTTTGCCGGCGATCTTCAGGCGCAGCACTTCGTCCTTGACGCGTTTGCGCCACAGGTCGTCGAGGGCGGCGGTGCTGGTCAGCCAAGGCGCGTCCTTGCGGTCCACCAGAAGGGTTTCCTTCTGGGTGAAGTCGAGCTTGTCGACGCCTTTGTCCAGCTCACCCAGGGCGAAGTCCAGACGCGCTTTGACGCGGTCCAGGTAACGCTTGTAGATAGTGAAGGCGGGCTGCAGGTCGCCGCTCTTGAGGAAGTCGTCGAACTGCGTCTTCCACTTGTCGAACTCGGCGATATCACTGGCCAGGAAGTAGCTGCGCGACGGATCCAGCAGCTTGAGGTAGCTGTCGTAGATGATCACCGAGCGCGCGTCGTCTAGCGGCGGCTTGCTGTAGTGATGGCGCTTGAGCAACTCGACGACGTTAAGGCTGGCAATCACCTCATCGCGATCCGGCTGAAGGTTGTCCCAGCTGTTGGCTGCGAACGTATTGGTCGACATCGACGCGAAGCCGAGACCAATGAAAAGAGCGAGGGCGGTGCTGGGGAACAAATGCTTCATGCTGATTCGACGCGGGGGCAATTGATAACGCATATTAGGCCGTCTTTGAGGGAGCCGGTTCCATATGGTCCGGTCGCATAATGCAAAAAGCCCGGCGATACAGCTACGGGCTCAGTCCAGACTCACTATGGAGGCACTGTGAAAGCATTGCAAGGCGTTGACGGTCATGTGGAGTGGTTGGAAGAACCCAGTCCTACCTGCGATGTAGGGCAAGTTCGCATTCGCGTGGCGGCAGCGGGCCTCAATCGCGCCGATTTATTACAGCGTGCAGGGCTTTATCCACCACCACCAGGCGCCAGTCACGTACTGGGCCTGGAGTGTTCCGGGGTGATCAGCGAAGTGGGGGCGGGCTCATCCTGGCAAGTCGGCGACCGCGTCTGCGCACTGCTCGCCGGTGGCGGCATGGCCGAAGAAGTGGTGGTGGATGCGCGCCACGTGCTGCCCGCGCCGGAAGGTTTGTCGCTGATTGAAGCGGCGGCGCTGCCTGAGGTGTACAGCACGGCGTGGCTCAATCTGTTCCAACTGGCGGGCCTCAAGCCGGGTGAGAAAGTGCTGTTGCATGCCGGCGCCAGCGGCGTGGGCTCGGCGGCGATCCAGCTGTGCAAGGCGTTTGGCAGCCCGTGCTGGGTCAGCGTCGGCTCGGCGGAACGCCTGGCCTACTGCGAGGAACTTGGCGCCCAGGGCGGTGTGGTACGGACCGACGGGCTCGAAGGGCTGCGGGATTTCGGGCCGTTCGATGTGATCCTCGACCCGGTCGGTGGCAACTATGCAGCACTGGACATCAAGCTGCTGGCCCTCGATGGGCGCTGGGTATTGATCGGATTGATGGGCGGTCGCGACGCGCAACTGGACCTGGCCCAGGTGCTGGGCAAGCGTATCCAGCTACTAGGCTCGACCTTGCGCAGCCGCAGTGATCAGTTCAAGGCGGACCTGTTCAGCGACTTGAGCCAGCATGTATGGCCGCTGTTTGTCGAAGGGCGGCTGAGCCCGCAACTGGCCAAGACCTTCCCGATCAAGGATGCCGAGGCGGCGTTTGCCGAGTTGGCGACCAACCAGATTTCCGGGAAGTTGGTGTTGGTGATAGATGAGGCCTTGAACTGATCTCAATTTGGAATGCAGTCCAAATGTGGGAGCGGGCTTGCTCGCGAAGGCGGTGTATCTGTGAAGAATGTTTCATCTGACACACCGCATTCGCGAGCAAGCCCGCTTGTGTCTTGAGACAGGATTAAGCTGAAGGTGAGAGGGTGAGTGGCAAGCTGAATGCCCGAAGTGCTTAAAGCACGTGTGGGAGCCCATGCTGCCACTCACTTCTCCGCTCTGGACATGAGCCCGAACAGTTGAACGAGCCCACCTCGAACAGTTACAAGCGTGGGCCAAGCCAGAGCGCTCTCACTTTGAGTGTAAGAGGGTTTGGCTATGTTTTCCTATCCAGCAGGCATTGATGTTTCCAAGGACAGCCTTGAGGCTCGAGTTAATCTGATTGACGTTGGGGTAAGTTGCGCTAACGCCGAAGATGATTTCCCTGGGTTGATTGGGTGGCTATTGCTTCACCAGGTCGGCCGCGTGCTGTTGGAGGCCACTGGCGGTTACGAGCGCAAAGTCATGAAGGCGCTCCAGGCTGCGGGCCTCAACGTCATCTGCATCAATCCCCGTCGAGCCAAGAGTTTTTCCACGGCGATGGGCCAACAAGCCAAAACCGACCCGATAGATGCAAAGTCCGTTGCACAGTTCGCAGCGGTACTCGACTCGCCAAACAGCCGAATCACCAGCCCGAAACATGACGAGTTGCGCGCGTTAGTCCAACAGCGAGAAAACTTTATTCAGCAGAGAGACGATGACAAAAGGCGCCTGAAAACGGCCTCATGCGACGTAGTAAAACCAGCGTTGCAGAGTCATATCGACTACCTGATCAAGGCTGTGAACGCGATAGACCAGTTGATTCGTCAAAGCGCCAACGTGTTAGACCGCGAAAAAGTCGAACGCCTGTGTTCAGTTAAGGGGATCGGGCTCGTTACGGCGGCTAGCCTTATGGCATACCTGCCGGAGTTGGGTGAGGTTGGCAAGCGTCCGATCGCTGCCCTAGCGGGCCTCGCGCCGTATAACAACGACAGTGGGAAGCACATAGGCGCGCGTCACATTCGTGGCGGAAGGTTTTCCGCACGTCGCTCGCTATACATGGCCTGCTGGGTCGTCATTCGGGACCAGCCTGAATTCCAGGCACCCTATAAAGCACTGCGTGGCAAAGGAAAATGCGCAAAAGTTGCGCTAATCGCATGCATGCGTGTTTTGTTAATCCGGCTGAACGCAATGCTGCGTGATAGGACTGAATGGAAAGAACACGCTGCCTAAATCGGCAGCGATGTGTCGTTGAAGGTCACACGGCTTGAAGCTGTGGGAGTTTGGCTGTCTTTGAAAGCGATGGCCAAGATATGGTCATCAAGACAGTTGCTCCCACATTTGATCGCATTTCAAATCAGTGAAGTCGGTTTCAGGTCCAGTGATGGATTGGCCAGCCAGCTTTTTCGGCGTGTTCGCGCAGTACCGGGTCCGGGTTCACCACCTGCGGATGATCCACCTTCAGCAGCAACGGCAGATCATTGCGTGAGTCCGAATAGAAATACGCGCCTTCCAGCGTTTCACCTTCCTGTTCCAACCACGCCAGCAGACGCGTGATCTTGCCTTCACGGTACGTCAGTACACCCGCGGTACGCCCGCTGTACACGCCATGGCTGACGTCCAGTTCAATCCCCAACACTTCATCAATGCCGATCCGCGCCGCAATCGGCGTGACCAGGTGCGTGCCCGACGCTGAGATCACCAGGATCCGGTCGCCATTGGCGCGATGGCGCGCGATGGTCTTGGTGGCGTCGCTGTAGATCAGAGGCTCGATCACGTCCTCGACCCAGGGCTCCACCAAGTGCTCGATTTCTTCCGGCGTGCGGCCGATCATCGGCTCCAGGCTGAAGTCCATGAAGTCTTCCATGCGTAGCTTGCCCTGGCTGTAGGCGTCCATCAGCTCGTTGTTCTTGCGCATGAACGACTCGGGGTCGACCCAGCCCAGGCGGCCCATCTGCTCGCTCCACAGGGTGGCGCAGTCGCCGTGGATGAGGGTGTCGTCCAGATCAAAAATTACCAATGCCATCCGTCATGCTCTCTCAAATGAAACGTTGCATCAGGCTACTTCACACAGGGCACTGGGGTCGATGGAAAGTGCCAGGCGTTGCCCGTCCGGGTGCAGGTCGTCGGCCGATCGGTTGAGCACATCCACCACCAGTTCCACGCCGCGCGCTTCGATGCGGTAGCGGATCACGTTGCCCAACAGGCTGTGGCTGCGCACCAGGGCGTCCAGTTCGCCGTCGCGGCTCAGTTCGATGGCCTCCGGGCGAATGGCGATGCGGCTGTTGATTGGGCGTTGCAGCAACTGGGTGGCCTTGTCGGCGTCCAGCAGGTTGTAGTTGCCGATGAAGCCGGCGGCGAACACATCGACAGGCGCGGTATAGAGGGTTTCGGCATCGCCGCTCTGCACGATCTTGCCCTGGTTCATCAGGAAGATCCGGTCGGACATGGTCAGGGCTTCTTCCTGGTCATGGGTGACGAAGATGGTGGTCAGCCCCAATTCTCGCTGGATCTGGCGGATCTGTTCGCGCAGGTGCTTGCGAATGCGTGCATCCAGCGCCGACAGCGGCTCATCCAGCAACAACAGGCGCGGGCGGGTGACCAGCGAGCGGGCAAGGGCCACGCGCTGGCACTGGCCGCCGGACATCTGGTGCGGGTAGCGGCCCGCCAGGTCCTTGAGCTCGACCAATTGCAGCACTTCTTGCACGCGCTTGTGGCTGTCGTCGGCGTTGACCTTTTGCATGCGCAGGCCGAAGGCAACGTTCTGTTCCACGGTCATGTTGGGGAACAGTGCATAGCTCTGGAACACCATGCCGATATGGCGTTTCTGCGGGCTCAACGGGACGATGTCCTGGCCATCAAGGAGGATTTTGCCACTGTCCACCGAGGTCAGCCCGGCGATGCAACGCAACAGCGTGGACTTGCCGCAACCGGACGGGCCGAGCAGGGTGACGAACTCGCCCTTGGCGATCTCGCAGTTGATGTCACTGAACACCGGGGTGCCGGCGTAGCCTTTTTGCAGGTGTTGGACGCTGACGAAGCTCATTGGCTTTTGTCCTTGTTCAAGATATTGGCGGCCCAGGTCAGCACCAGCACAAAGAAGAAATAGGAAATCACGACGGCACTGGTGAAATGGCCGCTGCTGTTGCGCATGTTGTTCAGGTAGACCTGCAGGGTTTCGTAGCGGGTGCCCACCAGGATGTTGGCGAACACGAACTCGCCGAACAGGAAAGAGAAAGACAGCAACAGCGCTACCATCAGGCCTTTGCGCAGGTTGGGCAGCACCACCAGGATCGCCGCCTGCCAGGTGCTGGCACCGAGCAGTTGGGAGGCGTCCATCAGGTCGCGCAGGTTGATCGCCTGCAGGTTGTTGGTGATCGCCCGGTACATGAACGGCAGCGCGACGGTGAAGTAGCAGCCGATCAAGATCCACGGCGTGCCCACCATCGCCATCGGCCCGGAGCCATACAGCTGCAGCAAACCCACCGACGACACCACGGGTGGCACCGCGAAAGGCAGCAGGATCAGGATGTTCATCAGCGCATCCAGCTTGGGAAAGTGATAATGCACCACGAACAGCAGCGGCAAAATCAACACCACCGACAGCACCAGTGCGCCCACGCACACCAGCAACGATTGCCCGAAGGCCATCAGGAAACGCGGGTCGCTCCACAGCTGTACGTACCATTTCACCGTGAAACCGGCGGGCAGGATCGTCGCCGACCAACTGCTGGCGATGGAATAGACGAAGGTGCCGATCAGCGGCAACACCAAGATCGCAAACAACAGGTACACCACCACGCGGTGGTAGAGGGAGGCCGGGCCGGCTTCAGCGCGAGACATGGTAGCTCCTCTTGAGCAGCAGTTGATGGACCACGGTGACCACGGTCATCAGCACCACCAGCACCACGGCCAGGGCACTGGCCAGGTTCGGGTCGAGGGACACATCGCCGGAGACCAGCCCCGCGATGCGAATCGGCAGTACGTTGAAGTTGCCGGTGGTCAAGGCGTAGACCGTGGCATAGGCGCCGAGGGCATTGGCCAGCAGGATCACGAAGGTGCCGAGCAAGGCAGGGGTCAGCACCGGCAGGCCGATATGCCGCCAGAACTGCCAGCCGCTAGCGCCCAGCAGGGACGCTGACTCACGCCAGTCTTCGCGCAATGCATCGAAGGCCGGGTAAAGCAGCAGCACACCCAATGGAATCTGGAAGTAGGTATAGAGGATGATCAACCCGGTCTTGGAGTACAGGTTGAAGTCCTGAATGATCCCCGCCTGCTTGAGCATGAGGGTGATGCTGCCGTTGAACCCCAGCAGGATGATGAACGCGAAAGCCAGGGGCACACCGGAAAAGTTGCTGGTCATGTTGGCAAAGGCCGTCACGAAGTTGCGCAACGGCGAATCCACCCGGCGCAACGAGTAACTGCCCAGCACGGCAATGATGATGCCGAAGATGCTTGAGTAGAAACTGATCTCAAGGCTGAACTGAATCGCTTGCAGGTAGAACTTCGAGCTGAAGATCCGCGTGAAGTTTTCCACGCCCCAGCCAGCTTCCTCGGTTTGCAGGCTGTTGATCAGTACCCACACCAGCGGGGCAATTTCGAACACGATAAAGAACAGTGCGAACGGCACCAGGCAGATCAGCGCCAGCCATTTGCCACGGATCATTTCAACAGCTCCCGACAGACAGGTTTGTCGTGGGGCACGCCCAGCAGTTCGCAGACGGTGCCACACAGCTCGATCTGTTTCGGCGCGGCGCTGGGGTCCAGGCTGAACGCGTCGCCGAGCACGAATAGCGGCACTTCGCGTTCTTCCGGCAGCAGGCCGTTGTGGGAGCGGTCGTTGTTCATGCCGTGGTCAGCGGTTACCAGCACTTGGTAACCGGCATCGAGCCAGCCTTGCAGGTAGTCGGCCAGGACGATGTCGGCCACCCGTGCGCTGTTGCGATAGTGCGCGGTATCGAGGCCGTGCTTGTGGCCGGCGTCATCGATGTTCATCGGGTGCACCACCAGGAAGTCAGGCGCGTGTCTGAGGCGCAGGCTTTCGGCGTCGGCAAACAGGTGGGAATCCGGGTAGTGGTCATTCCAGTAGAAATGCCCGTGCTGGATCGCCAACGCCTTGTCGTCGGTGTGACGGTCGCGGGCGGCGAGAAAGGGCGTGCGGTTATACAACTCGCTGACCCAGTGATAGGCCGCCGCCGCCGTGGTAAGGCCGGCGTCGGTGGCGTAATGGAAAATGCTGCGCTGGTTGGACAGGCGCGAGACGTTGTTGTGGACGATGCCACTCTGGATCGGCGGTACGCCGGTCAGGATGCATTCATACAGCGGGCGGGACAGGGCGGGCAGTTCACATTCCAGCTTGTAGAGGGCTGCGCGTCCTGCGCCGACATAGGCCTGCAAGTGCCCCATGGCGTGTCGGGCAACCTCGAAGTTCAGGCCGTCGAGCACGACAAGGATGACAGTGTGCTTCATGGGGGCTGGCGCTCCGCAACAGATGGGCTTGGATCAGGGGGCATCAGATCGGTAGGAGCCGGCAAGCCGGCTCCTACAGAGGTTTGCTTCGATTACTTCATTTCTACGATGACCTGTTCATTCCACAGCTGTGGCAGCTTTTTGGACGTGGCTTCCCAGGCATCGGCATCCTTGATCGGCTGCGGGTTGGCCTTGGTGTACTGCTCGCCGGGGATCAGGTTCTTGGCGATTTCAGCCGGCAGTTTCAGGTCGGTTTCGGCACGGATCGGACGTGCATTGCCTTTCGCCAGGTTCAGTTGGCCGGCGTCGCTGAAGATGTATTCGCGTGTCAACTTGGCGGCGTTCGGGTGCTTGGCGTATTTGTTGATGATGGTGGTGTAGCCGGATTTCACCGAACCGTCCGAGGGGATCAGCACCACGTAGTCATCCGGGTTGGCCATCTTGGCCTTGTAGCTCAGGCCGTTGAAGTCCCAGACCACGCCCACTTCGACTTCGCCTTTTTCCATGGTGGCGATGGTCGGGTTGGACAGCGAGAGACGGCCTTGCTGGGCGATCTTGGTGAAGAACTGCAGGCCGGGGGCGATGTTCTTTTCGTCGCCTTTATTGGCGATGGCGGCTGCCAGTACACCGTTGGCCGCTTGTGCCGCGGTGCTTACGTCACCAATCGAGACCTTGTACTTGCCGCTCTGCAGGTCAGCCCAGCTGGTGGGCACTTCAGAACCGTGCAGCAGCTTCTTGTTGACGATAAACGCGATGGTGCCGGTGTAGGCCAATGCCCAGTGACCGTCCTTGTCTTTAGCCCAATCCGGGACCTGGGCCCAGGTGGACGGTTTGTACGGCTGGGTGACTTCCTGCTTCACCGCAATCGGACCGAACGCTGCGCCTACGTCGCCGATGTCGGCGCTGGCGTTGTCTTTCTCGGCCTTGAACTTGGCGATTTCCTGGGCCGAGCTCATGTCGGTGTCGATGTGCTTGAGGCCGTAGGTCTTGGCGAGGTCTTCCCAAGTGCCTTTCCAGTTGGCCCAGTCATCGGGCATGCCGACGCTGTTGACGGCGCCTTCCGCTTTCGCGGCGGCTTCAAGAGTTTTTAGATCGGTATCAGCGGCCATGGCGGCGGTGCACATGGCAATGGTCGAGCCTAACAGTGATGCCAGGAAAAGCTGTTTCATCCGAAGCTCCTTTGGGCGTTTTCAACGCTGCGTTTTTGTCGACGTTTGCGGTGGTGTTGGTCTAGGTCAGCAATACCTGAGCCAATCTAGGCTCGATGGATGACAGTTTCATGTCGATGTCGTTTTTAAATCGCTGATGTCGCTAGTCGCAGAGTTAGCGTAGACCATGCTCAAGTGCCCGCAGGGCCGGGACTTGGCCGATGTATTGCAGGGTGTGCTATGGGGATGCACACGGACTGTCATCTGTCGGTCATCTGTAATGCCTAGGCTGGCAGGCAACCGTGCAAGCCCATTTACGGAGCGGTTTGTGCACCTTGTCGGTGCTGGTCTAGTCCAGATAGGTAACGTTGATGCGTGATGAGGCAATCAAGGCGGTGACATCCATCGGCCTGGCGCTGCAAGAGCAGATCGACCATGGCCTGCTGCCGCCTGCCAGCAAACTGCCCGCCGAGCGCAAGCTCAGCGAGTTGTTTGGTACCACTCGGATTACGGTACGGGAAGCCTTGTTACAACTGGAGGCCCAGGGCCAGATCTATCGCGAGGAGCGGCGCGGCTGGTTTGTCTCGCCGCCACGGCTGGCCTACAACCTGATGCAACGCAGCCACTTTCACGCCATGGTCAGCGACCAGGGGCGGGTGGCGTCCACCGAAGTGATCTCCGCGCGGCTGCAACCGGCGTCGGCAGCGGTGTGCGCCTGGTTGCAATTACCGGCGCTGTCCAGCGTGATCCAGATCTGCCGGGGCCGGCGGATCGATGGGCGTTTGGTCTTGTATGTGGAGCACTACCTGAACCCGCAGTATTTCCCGGGGATTCTGGACTGCGATTTGAATCAGTCGATGACTGAACTGTATGCGCGCAAGTACGACCTCCACTACGGGCGCGTGCGCTTTGAAATCGTGCCGACATCACTGCCAGTGGAAGCTGCCGCCGCGTTGCGCGTCTCAGTGGGCAGCCCAGGCTTGCGGATCGCCCGGGTCAACTATGACCAGCACCAGCGTTTGATTGACTGCGACCTGGAGTTCTGGCGGCATGATGCCATCCACGTTGGCGTGGATGTGATCTGATATTCAGCGGTGAGCGATCGCAGTGTAGGAGCCAGCTCCCACATTTGGATTGCGGGGCAGCAGTTGGAGAATGGTCGGCAGTGAGGCCGCCTTCGCAGGCAAGCCAGCTCCCACATTTGGATTGCGGGGCAGCAGTTGGAGAATGGTCGGCAGTGAGACCGCCTTCGCAGGCAAGCCAGCTCCCACATTTGGATTGCGGGGCAGCAGTTGGAGAGTGGTCGGCTGCTAGGCCGACCGGTCTCAGAAACATGGCTACGGCATCAGCGCCTTGATCACCTCGTCCACATTAGTCTCCAACTCTGTCACCGGCTCTGCACCGTCCACATTCAACACCAGCAGTTTCGCCCCCCCGGCGCTCACCGCCGCCTTGACCGCCTCACTCGGCTGACGATGATGCAGCACCACCGCCACCTCGTTGTCCTTCAACTCGGCACTGAGTTTCTGCAATGCCTCAGGCGTCCAGTCAGCGTCCGGCCGCGCATCGGTACTCAGCACTTCCAGGTTCAAACTGCTGACCAAGTACGCGAAATGATCGCTCAGGCTGACCACGCTCAGGTTATCCACCTTGGCCAGTCGCGCTTCGCTATCGGCGGTGAGTTTGAGCAGGCGCTGCTTGAGGGCGGCGAGGTTAGCATCGATCTTCGGTTTGGCAGTGGAGGCCAGGCGGCTCAGGTCGGCGGCCAGCACGTCGGCCATGCGCCCCATATTGTTGCTCGATTGCCAGGGCTGGCTATTCAGGCCATCGGTGACTCCAGGCTGCACTGCGATGCCGGGCAAGCCGCCGTCCACCGGGCGTGCGGCGTCGACTTCGACGATGCGGATATTGCTGCGCCGCGCCACCGGGTACAGCGGGTCATCGGCCCACAGCGAACGCAGGCCGATGGCGGCGTCGGCATCCAGCGCCAACTTATTCAGGGCTGGGGCGCCACGGCCGGTGAAGTAGGACACTTGTCGCGAACCGGGCAGATTGGCCGGCGCGGCGCGTTCAAGCTGCACGTCGGTGCCTTTGAGCAGCACTTCAGCCAGGCCGTAGGTGATCGGCAACGAGGCCAGCACTTTGACCGGCTTTGCCGCGTGGGCAGCCGGTTTGGCCGCTTCAACCGCCATCAACGGCGTGGTGAACAAACAAGCGATGGCCAGGGCCAGGGGAGAAAGAACGGAGCGCATTATCCAAGATTCCCTTTAAGGCTGGGCACCGTGCCGCGCGCGATGGCGGCCAGGGCGAAGGCGATTCCGGCGACCAGGATGATGGCGGCACCGGACGGCACGGGCAGGTCGAAGATGATCGGCAGCAGGATCCCGCACAGGGTGCTGACGGTGGCAATCGCGACCGAGACCCAGAAGAAACCCTTGAGCGACTGGCTCAACAGGCGCGCCGCAGCGGCGGGAATCACCAGCAGCGCACCCACCAGGATCGCGCCGATGACCTTGACCGCCGCGACGGTGATCAGCGTCACCAGAATCACGAACAGGTAGTCCAGGGTCTTCACCGCTACACCGCGTACCGCCGCCAATTGCGGGTTGAAGCTGGCCAGCATGATGCGGTTGTACAGCGGCAGCGCCAGGGCCATCACCAGCGAACCGACCACTGCCAGCACCAGCAGGTCGTTGCCGTTGACCGTCAACACCGAGCCAAACAGCACGTTCTCGAGGATGTGCACGTTGATCTTGCCCGCCAGGATCAGCAGCAGGCTTGCGCCCAGCGCCAGGGACACCGACAGGAACACACCGATCAAGGTGTCCGGCGCCAGGCCGGTGCGGTTGCGCAGGTAGTTGAGCAGGATGCCGAACAGCAGGCAGTAGCCGAACAGCGCGCCATACGGGCCGGTGTAGGGTTCACCGAGCAGGATGCCTACCGCCACGCCGGTCAGCGCCGCGTGGCCGACCGCTTCGGAGAAAAACGCGAAGCGCTTGACCACCACCAGCGTACCCAGGCCGCCCAGCACCGGGCCGATCAGCAAACCGGCGAGCAGGGCATTGACCACAAAACCGTAGGCCAGCGCCTCCGGCAAATAGCCGGAAGAGGCCCAGCCCTGGACCATCAAGCGAAAGGCTTCATAACTCATTGCGCCGGGCTCCGAGGGTGAGTGGAGAACAGGGTGAGCAGGCGGTCCGGGGTCAACGCCTCTTTAGGCGTAGCGTCGAACAGCACGCGGCGGTTCAGGCCGGTCACACGGTCGGCCAGGCGACCCACCGCTTCCAGGTCATGCTCGATCCACAGCACGGTGATCCCGGCTAGGCGCCAGTCATTGAGCAGTCGTTCGAACACTTGGATGCCCGCTTCGTCGAGGGCCGACATGGGTTCATCCAGTACCAGCAACTGCGGCGCCGGGATCAGTCCCTGGGCCAGCAACACACGCTGGCGCTCACCGCCGGACAGCGCGCCCATGCGCCGCTTGCGTTTGTCTTGCATGCCGACGCGCTCCAGCGCATCGCCAATCGCGCCGGCGTAATGCTTGGACAGGCCCAGAAACGCCGGACGCCGTTGGCACATGGCCGCCATGAAATCATCCACGGTCATCGGCAACCCCCGGTCGAACTCCAGGGCCTGGGGCACATAGCCAATGGTGCCGGGCGTGGCTGGCCAGTGCAGGCTTAACCGTCCCTGATGAGGTGTCTGGCCCAGCAGTGTCTTGATCAGCGAGCTTTTGCCGCCGCCGTTGGGGCCGACCAGTGCGTGAATGCTGCCTGGCTGTACCTGGAAACTGACGTTATCGAGGATCACGGTGCGACCCAGGGTCAGCGATACCCTGTCGAACTCAAGGGTCGGGCCGACGCTGACCGCCTTCAGTTGCTCTGCTGCTGTCATGCCCCCGACTCCTGGATGGCCCGAACCACAGTGTTGAGGTTGCCGGTCATTTCCACTTCGTACTTCTCGGCGCTGTATTCGCCGTAGGAAATGTGCGACAGCGGGTACAGCTTGACCCCGGATTCACGCTGGATGGTGTCGACGTAGGTGGACGGGAAATCCATTTCCGAGAAGATCACCTTCACGTCCAGGGCCCGCAGTTCATCGATGGTTTTCTTCAACTGGCTCGGGCTTGGCTCGATCCCGTGGGCCGGCTCGACCACGGCAGTGACCTCCAGGCCGAATTCGCGCAACAGGTAGTCATAAGCCGCGTGCACGGTGGCCACGCGCAGGTCCGGGTTGGGGGCGCTGGTCAGCTTGGCCAGGGCATCGGCGCGCATCTGGCGCAGGCGCTTGCCGTAGGCGCGGGCGTTTTGGGTGTAGGTCTTGGCGTTGTCCGGGTCGAGTTTGCCCAGTTCGCGCGCGATGTTATTGACCTGGGCAATCGACGCACTGATCGACAGGAAGGTATGCGGGTTGACCACCTTGCCCGCACCGCGCGCGGCGTTACCGGTGGCGGCCAGCAGCGGCACGTTGGCGTTGGCCTCGATCACCGGGATATCCGGGCGTTCGCTGGTGGCGATCATGCGGTCGGCGAAATCATCATGGCCGACCCCGTTGAGCACGATCACGTCCAGGGTGCCGATGCGCTTGATGTCTTCGGCGCGTGGCTCGTAGGCATGCGGGTTGAAGCCGGCCGGAATCAGCGGCACTACCTCGGCCTTGTCGCCGACGATATTGGCCACATAGCTGTAATAAGGGTGCAGGGTGATGCCGATTCGCAGGCGTTTACTCGCCTCGGCATTGGCGAGCGGGGCGAGCATCAGGCTGAACAGGCCAACCAGCAGCAGGCGCAACAGGGGAGATGAAATGGACATGGGCAATCGGTCTTCTCGTTCAGTGACGGTGCTGGCGGGTGACGCCGGCATCGAATTGCGCAACCACTTGCTGCCAGCCGGCTGCGATCAGCGCCTGGTCAGTGAGGTCGGAGGGAGCGGCGAGGTTGGCTTGGCGATTGAGCCAGATATCCGGCTCGGCCCCGTGCACGCGCATCAACAGCGAGCCGCTGGTGGCGGGCGCCTGGCTCAAACCCAGGTAGGCCGAAGGTTCCAGCAACTGCCAACGATGATCACCCCGGCTGACCGAGCTGGCGTCCTGGGCAAATGGCGCGAAACCTTCTTCGGCCAGTTGCGCCGGGCTCGGCAGGGCGCTTTGTTCCTGCTGCAACAGCTGGATTTCATCCAGGGTCACCCGCAGGTCAGCGTAAATGCCTTGCTCGGCGGCGCTCAGGTCGCGACGGGCATCCAATTGGTGGCTGGGTATTGCCGCCACTTCCTGGGATTCACCGTGCAGCGCGATCACCGAACCCGCCACCGCAAGGATGATCAGGCACAACAACAGTACATAGAGGGTTTCGTGGCCGGCACCGGCGGGGCGTACAACCTGTGTGGTACTCATTGCGGCTGGATATCCGCTTGGTCGATTTCCACCACGTGGCCTGGGCCCGCATCAAACAGTACATAGAACTCGGCGGACGGCTTCTTGAAGGTCAGGGTCGAGTCCTCGCCAAGCTTGCCGGGCATCAGGATGGTTTCGTCGTAGCCGATCACGTCCAGGGTCACGCCGGGCGCGCCGCTGCCGTCGGAGAAGCCGCCTTTGCACTGGATCTGCTCGCCGGGGATTTCCTTGCACTCGCACATCGGGTTGTGGGCCAGGGCAAGAGTACTGAAGCCGGCGCTCAGCAAAAGAACGCCGCAGGCACGGGTCAGGCGCATCAAAGTCATGGTTTAACTCCTTGCTTGTTCAGCCAGGCAATAGTGGCAGGCGAGGCCTGGCTCAACGGGATGGAACCCTGGTGCATGCTGCCGTCCCAGCCTTCCATGGTGACCCACAGTTCGGCATCGGCTGGCGTGCGTTCCGGGATCGGCAGGCCGGCGCCCATGCGGTATGGGGTGCCGAAGAAGATCACCCCGGCGGCGCGCAGGCTGCGAGGCTTGCCGATACGCAGGTAGGTGGCCTTGACCTGGTTGGCGCAGGTGTCGCACAGGGCGGCATTGAAAAACTTCATCGGGCCGGCCGGGTCGGGGCGCGGGCCTTCATTGCGAAACTCCGCGAGGGTCAGGCTCCAGGGGCCTACCTGCACTTCACCGGCCACGCGCTCGCCGATGCCGGTGTCACCGCGAAACAACGCGGCGTCGGCGAAGTACTTGGGCATGAAGCCCAGGGGCACCAGCAACAGCAGCACATTGATATGAAAGCGCCACTTCAGCCAGAAGGCCCGCAGTGACGATGGCGGTACGGCAGCGACCTTGCTCATGAGTTGGCCTCCGAAGTTTCAGCCTGCAAGGCCGGGATGGACGCCGGCTGTTTTTGGGTCTTGGCTTCGCGCTTGAGGGCATTGAGGGTCGCCAGGGCGGTGCGCTTGGTCCAGATCAGCAGGCCGCTCAATACCATCATGCTCATGATCAGGCCGAAGAATGCCCAGATCAGCTTGATCCATATCCCGCCAAAGTCGCCGGTGTGCAGGGGGCGCATGGACTCGGTAACGAACTCCAGCTTCGAGCGGTCGGACAGCAAATGCGCCGCAGCGACTTCACCGTCATACGGGTTGATCTGCGCGGTCTGGAACATCAGCGGGTACCAGCCCCGGCCGCCGATCTGCAGGTGGCTGTAGGCGTTGAGCGGCAGGCTGACAAAACTCGCCTCCAGGCCAGGGATGCGCTGGGTGGCGATCTTGATTGCCTCGTCTACCGGAATCATCGGGGCCGGCACGCCGGGCGCCGACATCGGCACCTTCTCACGCGCAATCACCGGGATGACCGGTTCGGTGGAAATCGAAATCTGGTTGTCGCCCAGGAACGCCCGGATCAGGAACCAGATGCCGGTGACCGAGATCACCGCGATGAACCAGATCGACCAGATCCCGCTCAAGCGGTGGAAGTCGCCCCAGAAAATCCGTGCGCCGTGGCGGATACGCAGAGTCGGCCGCAGGAAGCCCTTCCAGAAACGCTTGTACACCACCAGCCCGGTGACCAGCGACGCCAGCAGCGGGATGCCGAGTGCCGACACCAGGTACCAGCCCCAGCTGTAGCCATTGGTGAATGGCACCAGCCACCAGCCGTGCAGGGCGCGGGTGAATTGCTGGAAGTTGAAGGACGGGCTGATGCCCTGGATCGCACCGGTATAGGGATTGACGTAGACCTCTACCGAGCGCCCGTCGGGGTAGCTGAGGTCGACGCTGAGGGCGAAATGGGATTCGTCGGGGCGGCTGATCGACTGGACGAACACCTGCGGTTCATCGCGCTTGATCGCGGCGATCACCTGGTCATAGCTCAGCGGTTCGGCATCATCCGTCGGCTTGCTCGCGCGGATATCCGGGTTGGCCAGCCAGACGATCTCCTGGCTGACCACCGCCAGGGTGCCAGTGACGCAGACGATCAGTACAAAGAACCAGATGGGCAATGCCAGCCAGCTATGTACGAGAAACCAGAGTTTGGAGCGTGACTTCTTCGACATGTGAATGAGGGTCTTGATCGGAGGGGGGCAGTGGAGGCCCGGAAAAGGCCAGTCGTAGCTTTTGCTGACGCGACAGGCTGTATCTAAATTAAGACGGATGAGAATGAGAAATCCCTAACCCGGATATGAAAGAAAATGTTTCAGGTTCACATTCAGGGCGTTTTAACGCCTCGATCGAACACGAAACATGTTCCCAGTCATCACCCTGGCGCCATTGATGGGGCGGTGGGGCTGCGTAGGATGAGTTCATGCCGTTGAGTGAGCGCCTACAAAAGTGAGCCCAGGAAAAATGACTGCCAGAACCCTCTACGACAAACACATCGACTCCCACACGGTGTGCCCCCTGGATGACCAGGGCCATGTCCTGCTTTATATAGATCGCCAGGTGATCAACGAATACACCAGCCCCCAGGCCTTCAGCGGCCTGCGCGAAGCCGGGCGCAATGTATGGCGCCCCGGCACGGCACTGGCCGTGGTCGACCATGTGAACCCCACCACGCCCAAGCGCATCGCGGCGATGCCGGATGCCGGCGGGGCGCGGCAGGTGTCCTACCTGGCCGAGAACTGCCGGGACTTCGGCATCGAACTGCTGGACATCCTCGACAAGCGCCAAGGCATCGAGCACGTGATCGCCCCGGAACAGGGATTTATCCTGCCGGGCATGGTGATTGCCGCCGGTGACAGCCACACCACCACCTACGGTGCCCTGGGTGCCTTCGGGTTTGGCATCGGTACCTCGGAAATCGAACACCTGCTGGCCTCCCAGACCCTGGTCTACAAGCGCCTGAAGACAATGCGCGTGAGCGTCGACGGCGAACTGGCGCCGGGCCTGACGTCCAAGGACGTGATCATGGCGCTGATCGGCAAGATCGGCGCCTCGGGTGCCACTGGCTACGCCATTGAGTTTCGCGGCGCGACCATCGATGCGTTGAGCGTCGAGGCACGCATGACTATCTGCAACATGGCGGTGGAAGCCGGTGCGCGGGGCGCGTTCATGGCGCCCGATGAAAAAGTCTTCGCCTACCTCAAGGGCAAGCCGCGTGCGCCGCAAGGCGAGTTGTGGGACCAGGCGCTGGCGGGCTGGCGCTTGCTGCACTCGGATGCCGACGCGGTGTTCGACCAGGAGGTGCAACTCGACGCCACTACCCTGGAGCCCATGGTCACCTGGGGTACCAGCCCCGACCAGGCCGCGCCCATCGGCGCCCGCGTGCCCGACCCGCAGGACGTCAGTGACCTGATCCTGCGCCAGGACATGCGCCGCGCCCTCAACTACATGGGCCTGCAAGCCGGCATGCCGCTGAGCGATATCGTCATCAGCCATGCATTCATCGGCTCCTGCACCAATGCCCGCATCGAGGACCTGCGCGACGCCGCCAGTGTGGTGCGCGGCAAGCACGTGGCCGAGCACGTACGGGCGATGATCGTGCCGGGCTCCACCGAAGTGCGTGACCAGGCTGAAGCCGAAGGGTTGGCCGCGATTTTTATCGACGCCGGCTTTGAATGGCGCCAGTCCGGCTGCTCGATGTGCCTGGCGATGAATGATGACGTGCTTGCCCCCGGCGACCGCTGCGCCTCCAGCACCAACCGCAACTTCGAAGGCCGCCAGGGCGCGGGCGCACGCACCCATTTGATGAGCCCGGCGATGGTCGCCGCCGCCGCCATTACTGGCCGCCTCACTGATATCCGCCACTTTGGAGCGCGCCCATGAGCCTGCAACCGTTCACCCTGGTCACCGGCAAGGCCGCGCCGATGCTGGCGGCCAATATCGACACCGACGTGATCATGCCCAAGCAGTTCCTCAAGGGCATCGACCGCAGCGGCCTGGACCGTGGGCTGTTCTTCGACTTGCGCTTCTTGCCCTCCGGCGAGCCCAACCCTGAGTTTGTGCTGAACCAGCCGGCCTGGCAGGGCGCAAGTTTCATGGTGGTAGGGCCGAACTTCGGCTGCGGCTCCAGCCGTGAACACGCGGTGTGGGGGCTGAAACAGATGGGCATCCGCGCCTTGATCGGCAGCAGCTTTGCCGGGATTTTCTATGACAACTGCCAGCGCAACGGGGTGTTGTTGATTACCCTGGACGAGGCGCTGCTGCAAACGTTGGGCAAGACCGTCAGCCAGGCAGACCAGGCGCAGATCAGTGTCGACCTTGAAGCCCAGCAGATTCGCCTGGCGAACGGCGAGGTGATCGGGTTCCAGATTGATACGTTGCGCAAGACGGCGTTGCTGCTTGGCCTGGACGCCATCGGCAGTACCTTGCAGCGCAGTGACGAGATCAAGGCCTTCGAACGCCAGCACCTGGCAGCCAATCCCTGGCTTAACTGACACACCTCAATCCCAATGTGGGAGCTGGCTTGCCTGCGATGGCGGACTGTCAGTTGATGCATCTGTAGCTGACCCACCGCTATCGCAGGCAAGCCAGCTCCCACAGTTGATCGGGTCTACACATCTAAATCGACAACCCTTTGAAATGCTCCTGCAAGAACTCCACGCAGGCGCGCAGCTTCCCGGAATACGCCAACCGTGTCGGGTACACCGCCCACACGTTGGCGCTCTGGGTGTAACCGTGCAGTACCTGCACCAGCTTGCCTTGTTCCAGCAGCGGCTTCACATCCCACATCGAGCGCAGCAACACCCCGCGCCCATCCAGTGCCCACTGCAGCACAATCTCGCCATTGTTCGATGACAGCGGCCCACGCACCCGCACGCTTTCCTGGGCGCCGTCGCGTTCCAGGTTCCAGATGCCAAACGCGTTATCGCGCTCCTTGAGCACCAGGCAGTCATGCTGTTCCAGGTCGCTCAACTGTTGCGGTGTGCCACGGCGCTGCAGATAAGCCGGGGCGGCGCACAGTACGCGGCGGTTGCTCACCAGCCGGCGGCCAATGTGTTGGCCGGGGATGTCATCGCCCACGCGGATCTCCAGGTCGAAGCCTTCGCTGACGATGTCCACCACGCGGTCGAACAGGTCCAGGCGGATTTCCAGGTCCGGGTATTGTTCTGCCAGCAGCGACAGGGCCGGGGCCACATGGTTGCGGCCGAAGCCGAAACTGCTGCACAAATGCAGGCGCCCACGGGGGCTGTCGTGGGCGTCGGAGAGTTCATCGGAGAGTTGCTGGAAGTCTTCCAGGATGCGCACGGCCCAGCGCTGTACTCGCTCGCCGTCTTCGGTCAGGGCGATGCGCCGGCTGGTGCGGTGCAGCAAGCGGGTGGCCAGGGTGGTCTCGAGGATCTGGATGCGCTTGCTGACATACGCGGGCGACAGCCCGAGCTCATCGGCTGCCGCTGCGAAGCCGGCCTTGCGGATCACGGTCAGGAACACCCGCAGGTCTTCGGGTAGGGGCACGGTATCTTTCTTGTTAGTCATCAGAAACAGGCGTGGCGGCATGAGCCGCCAGAATAGCACCGCTTGGGCGCGCCTTCCGGCACGCCCGGGTGTTGTCGCTTACTCGGCGGCCACCTTGGCCTGGGCCGCAGCCTCGGCAGCCCGAGCATGTCGGCCGCGCTTGAGCGCGATGGGGGCCATTTTTTCGCGGTCCAGCTCACCTTCCCAGGCGGCCACAACCAGGGCAGCCACGGCGTTGCCGATGATATTGGTCAACGAGCGGCATTCGGCCATGAAGCGATCGACGCCGAGGATCAACACCATCGCCGCCACCGGCACCGTCGGCACCACCGCCAGGCTGGCAGCCAGCGCCACGAAGCCCGCACCGACCACCGCACCTGCGCCCTTGGAGGTCAGCATGGCCACCGCCAACAGGGTCAACTGCTGCTCCAGTGGCAAGTGGATATTGGTGGCCTGGGCCAGGAACAGCACCGCCAGGGTCATATAGATGTTGGTGCCGTCGAGGTTGAAGGTGTAGCCGGTCGGCACCACGATGCCCACCACGCCCTTGGAGGCGCCCAGGCTTTCGAGTTTCTGGATCAGTTGCGGCAATGCCGACTCCGACGAGCTGGTACCGAGCACGATCAACAGCTCCGACTTGATGTAGCCCATCAACTTGAAAATGCTGAACCCGGCGTTGCGGGCGATGCTGCCCAGCACCACGGCAATAAAGAAAAACGCCGTGACATAGAAGGTGCCCACCAGTTTCAGCAGGGGCAGCAACGAACCGACACCGTATTTACCGATGGTGAAGGCGATCGCACCAAAAGCACCGATCGGTGCGACCCGGCTGATGATGCCGACGATGCGGAAGAACACTTCGCTGGCCTGATTGATCACGCCCACCAGTGGCCGGGCCTTTTCACCGACCATCACCAGGCCCACGCCAAACAGCACGGAGACGAACAGCACCGGCAGGATTTCACCCTTGGAAAACGCATCGAAGAATGTTGCGGGGATCACATGCAGCAGGAACCCGGTGACGCCTTCGCCATGTTCGGCCTGGCCGACAAAACCGGCGATGGCCGAACTGTCGAGGGTCTTCACATCGATATTGAAGCCCACGCCCGGCTGCAGCAGGTGCGCGGCGAGAATGCCGATCAACAGGGCGATGGTCGAGACCACCTCGAAGTACAGCAGCGCCTTGCCGCCGACCCGGCCCACCTGTTTCACGTCGTGCATGCTGGTGATGCCGGAGACCACCGTGCAGAAGATAATCGGGCCGATGATCATCTTGATCAGCTTGATAAAGCCATCGCCGAGGGGCTTGAGGTCGATGCCGATCTGCGGCCATTGATGGCCGATCAACACGCCCAGCGCGATCGCGATGAGCACCTGGATATACAGGGTTCCCAGCAGTTTTCTGATTGTCATTGTTATTATCTCGGTACGTTTCTTGGGGCAAAGCGAACCCGTCGCAGGCCATTGGCAGCCTGCGAGGCGGGTGGGTCAGGTCACGGGGTTACTAAGTGGTTCAGCGAAGGAAGCTCAGGACTTCGCCCAGCAGCAACTCGGGGGCTTCTTCGGCGATGTAATGGCCGGCCGGCAGGGCCTTGCCGCGCACGTCGGTGGCGACTTTCTGCCATTCCTTGAGCGGCTCGAAACAGCGGCCGACCGTGCCTTCGGCACCCCACATCACCAGCAACGGCAGGTTCAGGTGGTGACCGGCGTCGATGTCCGCCTGGTCGTGCTCAAGGTCGATACCGGCGGCAGCACGGTAGTCCTCACAGATGCCGGTGGCGGCACCCGGCAGTTGCAGGCAGCGCAGGTACTCGGCGAAGGCTTCATCGGTAAACGGCTTGAGCCCGGCGCTGCGACTGCCCATTACGCTGCGCAGGTACAGCGCCGGGTTGCTTTCGATCAAGGCTTCGGGCAACGGCGCCGGGCGGATCAGGAAGAACCAGTGCCAGTAAGCGCGGGCGAAGGCTTCGTCGGTCTGTGCATACATCGACAGGGTAGGGGCGATGTCCAGCAGCACCATGCGCTGCACCGCGGTGGGATGGTCCAGGGCCAGGCGATGGGCAACGCGGGCGCCACGGTCGTGGGCCAGCACCGAGAACTGTGCGAAGCCCAAGGCCTTCATCAGCTCGACGCCGTCCCCGGCCATTTCGCGTTTTGAATAGTTGGAGTGGTCGTCACTCGCCGGCGGCTTGCTGCTGTCGCCATAGCCGCGCAGGTCGGCGGCCACCACGGTGAAGTGTTCAGCCAGTTGTTCGGCGACTTTGTGCCAGATGACGTGGGTTTGCGGGTGCCCGTGCAACAGGAGCAGACCGGGACCTGTGCCGCCTTTGCGGTAGCTGATGTCCACGCCGTTGACGTGGCACTGGTCTTTTTGGAATCCGGCGAACATGGAATGACTCCTTGTAATGAGTGCCTGCATCCTGGAATCACGCGGCGTTCGGGGCAAGGGCAAAAACGTGGAGGGGTTGTTCATGAAGTGTGTAGGAGCGTGGATCTCCTGATCATCGAAAATCCAGTGTGGGAGCGGGCTTGCTCGCGAATGCGGTGGATCAGCCAGTGCATCCAGAACTAGCACACCGCATTCGCGAGCAAGCCCACTCCCACATTTGATGTGTATGGCTCTGTAGATTCAGGCTTGCTTGAACATCTCCATCGCGCGCTGGCGAATCTGCGCTTCAGTCAGGTCTTCCTTGTGGGTGGCCAGGAACCACACATGGCCGAATGGATCCTTCAGCGTGCCGGAGCGATCGCCGTAGAACTGGTCCTTGGGTTCGGAGATCGGTGTGCCACCGGCTGCGATGGCTTGTTTGTATTGCGCGTCGACGTCATTGACATACACATGTAAACCGACGCTGGTGTGGCCATCACGCGGGCTGCCAAACGCACTTTCATCGCAGGGTGAACCCAGCATGATCGGCGAGTCACCGATGCGCAGCTCGGCGTGGCCGACTCTGCCGTCGGGCATGTCCAGGCGCATGGCTTCGATGGCGCCAAAGGCTTTCTTGTAGAACTCGATGGCTTCGGCAGCTTTTTCGACGCCCAGGTAGGGCGTGACACTGTGGAAACCCTCGGGAATGGGTTTAACGCTCATTTCGTTCTCCTCGGGTTGTTGTGGTTGTGGAGGCACGGCCTTTTCACTATAGGCCACGTATGGCGTGGCCTGCGGGCAACCGACGAGGTGTTTGCCAGGCAACAGCGAACAGGCAGATTGCTGCGCTATAAGCGGGCACGGGGCGTGTTTTTACCGGCAAACTGCCGGTTTCCGGGCCCGGCACAGAAGCTGCAATCCCTCTGGCAAACCATTCGCCCGAGAGCGTTGTATGTCTGTACTGCCTGTGTCTGCCGATTACCCGATCCACACGCCCCATGCCGCGTTGATCCGCGATGCAGCCGAGGCGATTGCCGTCGCCCACCGCGTCGCCGCCGTGCTCCTGGAACAGGACGCCGAGCGCGACCGCACTCGCCAGGTGCCCGCCGAGGTGGTGGACCTGTATTCCAACAGCGGCCTGTGGGGCATCAGCGTGCCGCGCGAGTTTGGCGGCGCGCAGGTGTCTTACGCGGTGCTGGCCCAGGTGATCGCGATTATTTCGGCGGCCGACCCGTCATTGGGGCAGATCCCGCAGAACCACTACTGTTTGCTGGAGGACATCCGCCTGCAGGGCACACCCGAGCAGCAGGCGCATTTCTTCGGCCTGGCGCTGCAAGGTCATCGGTTTGCCAATGCACTGTCGGAAACCGGCGGCAAGAACGTGCAGGACATCCAGGCCACTATTCGCCGCGAAGGCGACGGCTATCTGATCAACGGGCGCAAGGGCTACTGCACCGGATCGTTGTACGCCCATTGGCTGGCAGTGCTGGCGCTGGATGAACAGCAGAACGCGCAGTTGGCCTTCGTTCCGCGCGGCACTGCCGGGCTGGTGGTGGTCGACGATTGGGACAGCATGGGCCAGCGCACCACTTCCAGCGGGACGGTGCTGGCACAGGATCTGCGGGTGCCGGCGTTCAATCTGTTTCCCACACATAAATCCTACGATTCGCCGACGCTTGCCGGCCCTTTCGCACAGCTGACCACCGCCGCCATCGACGCCGGCATCGCCCGTGCCGCTTTGCGCGACACGGTGGCGTTCGTGCAGCAATTCGCCCGCCCATGGATTGATGCCGGCGTGGAGAAGGCTAGTCAGGATCCGCTGACCATCATCCAGGTGGGCGCCCTGGACATTCGCCTCGAAGCCGCCGAAGCGCTGCTGGACCGCGCCGGCCTGGCCCTCGACGCCGCTCGCCCGGCACCGAATGAAGAGAATGTCGCCCAGGCCTCCCTGGCCGTCGCCCGCGCCAAAGTGCTCACCACCGAAATCGCCATCGAAGCCAGCAACAAGCTGTTCGAACTGGGCGGCACTCGCTCGACCTTGAAAAAGCACAACTTCGACCGCCACTGGCGCAACGCACGGGTGCACACCCTGCACGACCCGGTGCGCTGGAAATACCACGTGGTGGGCAACTGGTTGCTCAATGGCGCCAAACCACCGCGCCACGATTGGTCGTGATGCATGGCCGAACTGTTCAAGAACATCTACTGGGCCGACATCGGCCAAGCCTGCCTGGAAACCCTGAGCATGCTCGTGGCTGCACTGGGCTTTACCGTGCTGCTGGGGTTGCCGCTGGGCGTGCTGTTGTTTCTCACCGGCAAGCGCCAGTTGCATGAGGCGCTGGTGGTGTATCGGTTGCTGTCAGTGGTGGTCAACGTGCTGCGTTCGCTGCCGTTCATCATCCTGCTGATTGTGTTGATCCCGCTGACCACCTTGCTGGTGGGCACGTCCCTCGGCGTGCCGGGCACCATTCCGCCGCTGGTGGTGGGCTGTACGCCGTTCTTTGCGCGGCTGGTGGAAACCGCGCTGCGTGAAGTGGATCGCGGTGTCGTCGAGGCCACCCAATCCATGGGCGCCAGTACCTGGCAGGTGATCCGCCACACGCTATTGCCGGAGGCTCGCGGTGGGCTGTTGGCGGCGGTGACCGTGACCGCGATTGTGCTGGTGGATTACACCGCCATGGCCGGCGTGATCGGTGGCGGCGGCCTGGGTGACTTGGCGATTCGCTACGGCTACCAGCGGTTCCAGACCGATGTGATGGTGGTCACCGTGGTGTTGCTGTTGGTGCTGGTGCAGGCCCTGCAAATGACCGGTGACCGTTTGGTGGCGCGTTACAGCCGCCGTTGATTCCTATAACAACTGCCTTCGGAGCATGTATGAAAAAGTCCCTGGCCATTTTGGCTGCTGTCCTGTCGTTGAATGCCTTTGCCAATGAAAGGCTGGTGGTGGGCGCTACGCCTGTGCCTCACGCGGAAATCCTCGAGTTCGTCAAACCGGTGCTGGCCAAGGAGGGCGTAGACCTGCAGATCAAGGTCTTCACCGACTTTATCCAGCCCAACCAGCAATTGGCGCTGAAGAATATCGACGCCAACTACTACCAGTACCGCCCATTCCTCGATGACTACAACAAGACCCGTCACACCGACCTGGTGCCGGTGGTGGGTGTGCATATCGAGCCGTTTGGTGCGTATTCGACGCGGATCAAGAACATCTCGGAGCTTAAGGATGGCGCCACCGTGTCGATCCCCAATGACCCGGTCAACACCGGCCGTGCCTTGGTGCTGCTGGATGAAGCCGGCCTGATCAAGCTCAAGGACCCGAGCAACACCCTGAGCACCCCGCGCGATATCGTGGAAAACCCCAAGCACCTGAAAATTCGTGAGCTGGAAGGCGCCTTGCTGGCCCGCTCGGTGAGCCAGGTGGACCTGGCGTTTGTGTTTGCCAACTACGCGCTGGAGGCGGGGATCGATACCAACAGTGCGTTGATTGTGGAGAAGGGTAAATCCTTGTACGTCGAGTATTTGGTGGCGCGGCCGGACAACATCAACGACCCGCGTATCCAGAAGCTGGCGAAGGCGTTGAATTCCGATGAGGTGCGCCAGTTCATCCTGACCCGTTACAAAGGCCAGATCGCCCCTGGGTTCTGAGTCCAACACCGATCAACTGTGGGAGCTGGCTTGCCTGCGAAAGCGGTGGGTCAGCTTGCACATCTGCTACTGATACACCGCTTTCGCAGGCAAGCCAGCTCCCACCTTGATTGGATTGTCACTTCAGGATTTGGGGGTGGGCTCCAACAACTGTGCACCTGGCCCGCACTCGCCGAGCTTGTCATCCTGATTACGCAACGGACACGCCTCCATCGACAGGCACCCGCACCCAATACAGCCATTGAGCTTGTCCCGCAGCAGCATCAGTTTATTGATGCGCTCATCCAGGTCTTCCCGCCACAGTGCGGACAAACGATCCCAATCCTGCGCCGTGGGCGTACGCCCATCCGGCAAGGCCTGCAACGCCTCGCCGATCGTTGCCAGTGGTATGCCCAAACGCTGGGCGATCTTGATCACCACCACACGGCGCAGCACATCCCGTGGATAGCGGCGCTGGTTGCCGGCATTGCGGTTGCTCTTGATCAGCCCCTTGGCTTCATAGAAATGCAGGGCCGTGACCGCGACGCCACTGCGGGCGGCGAGTTGGCCGACGGTGAGTTCCTTGTTGAGCATGAAAAAACTCCCAAACAGCGCTTGACCTTGACTTAACTAGAGGTTTTACCCTGCCTGGCATCGAATCGCAAGATTCTGCCTACAGAGAAAGGGGAGTGTTCATGCAGGTATCAGAGAAAAGTCGCAGCTTCACTCAATTGATCGAGTTTCAGATCGAGCCCCGGCAGCAACGTGCCCTGGTGGCGGCGTTGACCACTCAAAGCGAACGCCTGGCCCAAGGCCATGGCGGCTTTATCAATGCGAGTGTGCAAGTCAGCGATGACGGCCGGCGGGTGCTCAATTACCTGCAATGGCGCTCGCGCGAGGATGGCGAGGCGGCCTTCAAATGCTTCGAGCACGGTGAGGAGGATTTCTGGACGCTGATTCGCGCCCACCAGGCCACGGCCGTGACCTTCGGCTCATTCCAGGTGCTGCGAAGTTTCGAGCGCAGCCATGACAACGCGTTGCACTGCCGACTAAATGGATAGGTGCAACATGCGCTCGCCCTGCACGTTTTCGCCTGGACGGCGCTTGTTCACCGCCAGCTCGCCGATCTTGATCAGGCGTGTGCGCGTGACGTTGCGGCTCAAGCCCAACAGGTTGGCGGTGTGCACCTGGTTGTAATGGCTGAAGTGATAGGCGGCGCGGAGCAGGGCGTCCTCGACCTTTTCATGCAGGGCCCCGGCCTGTTCCTCGAACAGCTTTTGGAAGGCCCGCGCCAGCAACGCTTCGGCGCTGTTGTCAGTGCCGTGCTGGCTGTCGTCCTGACGTTCGATGCGCATGTTCGACAGGCGCAAATCGTCGCGTTCGATCACGCCGTCGCGGCAGATCAACAGGGTGTGGTGGATCACGTTTTCCAGCTCCCGGATGTTGCCCGGCCAACTGTAGCTCTTGAGTTTTTGCTCGGCCTCGCGGCTGATGGTGATCGGCCCGTAACCCAGGCGCTGGCTGTAGGCTTCGATGAAATGCCGGGTCAGCGGCAGAATATCGCCTGGTCGGTCACGCAAGGGGCTGAGCTCCAGGCTGACCACGTCGAGACGGTAGTAGAGGTCCTCGCGGAAATGCCCGGCGTTGATGGCCTTTTCCAGTTGCACGTTGGTGGCGGCAAGCACCCGCACATCAATCGGAATGCTCTTGCGCGACCCCAGGCGTACAACTTCGCGTTCCTGTAGGACGCGCAGCAGCTTGACCTGGATCGCCATCGGCAAATCGCCGATCTCATCCAGGAACAACGTGCCGCCGTCGGCCTCTTCGAACCAGCCGGCCTTGGCACTGAGGGCGCCGGTGAAGGCGCCTTTTTCGTGGCCGAACAGCTCGGCTTCCACCAGGGATTCGGAAAACGCCCCGCAGTTTACCGCCACGAATGGCCGGTTACGCCGCGCGCTGAGGTTGTGGATATGCCGTGCCACCAGCTCTTTACCGGTCCCGGTCTCGCCGATGATCAGCACGCTGGCTTCGCTGGGCGCCACTTGCTGGATATGGTCGAGCAGCGCCTGGGATTTGGGGTCTTCAAAGACCTGGGCCGTGGCGCGGATCGACGTCGCGAGGGCGGGCGAGGGCGGTAGGGTCAAAAGCTGCATGGGCACCTCTCTTAGGAATAGAACGTTGGAATCGGCAGGGATTGGTTCAACGCCCAATCCCCGAGTTCGTGGAGCTTGTAGTCCACCGGGTCGTGCAGGGTTTGCGTGCGCAGGTTGCGCCAATGACGGTCCAGGCGCAGCGATGCGTGGGTCGAGCGCGCGCCGGTGACTTCGAACAAGCGGCTGCACAGGTCGAGGCCTTGGCGGGTGGCGGCGACCTTGGCGGTGGCGATGGCGATAGCGAGTTGGCCGCGCTCGTTTTCGCTGAGGTTCGGGCCCTTTGCCCAGGCTTGGTCGAGCAACTCGGTGGCGCGTTCCACCAGCAGGCGCACACCTTCAAGGGCGACCCAGAATTCACCGTAGTGGTGCAGTACGTAAGGGTCCTGGCGCACATCTTCGGCACTGGATTTATGCCACGAACGGGTTTCGGTGAGCGTGTAGTTGCGCGCTTCTTCGAAGGCGCCTTCGGCAATACCGAGGAACATATGCGTGAAGGTCAACTGGGCGATCAACGGGCGCAGGCAGGCAAAGGGCGTGCTGAGCGGGCCAGGGTCGAGCAGCAGTTCGGATTCTTCGACGCGCACCCGTTCGAAGCTCGCGCTGCCGCTGTCGGTCTGGCGCTGGCCGATGTTGTTCCAATCGTTGTGCAACGTGATGCCGCTGCGGCCGCTGGGGATGGCGGCGATCAGCAGTTTGCCGCCGGCGGTTTCATCCACCGCCGAGGCGATCAGCATTTCCGAGTCGCTGGCGCCGGAGCAGAAGCTCTTTTTACCGGAAAACTCGCGCCAGCCGCCGAAATCCTTGACCACCGTGCGCGTGTCCAGCGGGTTGAGGGCGTTGCCCCAGAACCAGTTTTTGCGTGCGGTCTGTTCGAACCAGGGCTGCCATTGGTCCTGGCGTGAAAACAGGCGCACGGTGGCGAGCATCAGGTGGTGAAAACCGAAGACATGGGCGATCGAGCTGTCGACCTTGGCGAATTCGCGCACGATGCCGAGGGTGTCACTCCAGCGCGCGCCGAGGCCGCCG